>CANGQA010000046.1 GCA_947455995.1 Hyphomicrobiales bacterium
GGAAGCTCAGCCTGCAAGGCGATTGCCGATCTGATGCAGTTCTACCTGACCCGCCAAGGTGAAATGTATGGATTGACGCTCGCACCCATGCATGATGTCTGCGCCATTATTCCTTATGTCTATCCGGATCTGATCCAGTTCCTGCACACATCAGTTCGTGTCGAATTGACGGGAACATATACCCGCGGCATGACGGTTTGTGATCTCCGCCATCCCAAAGGCAGCGCCGAGCCGAGCTTGCGCAACAGAACAGAGCCGAACGGGTTGGTGGCTGTGTCAGCCAAAAGCCGGGAGTTGATCGATCGGGTGATCGAGACATTGGAGCATTACTGACCATACAGTCACCTGCTTTTTACCACGCCCGTATGTCCTGCCCTTTGCGCAGCATCAGTCCAGAAAGACTAATGTTTGAGAATGCCGAATTTCTTGAACGTATCGTGAATACGATCGGCATAGACATTAAAGCTCGGATAATCACCCAGATGCGCTGGACGCGGGCGGGGCAGATCAATCTGTATATCGTCGACAATGCGGCCCGGCGTCGGCGACATCACGATCACGCGGTCAGACAGGCTGATCGCCTCTTCCAGACTATGGGTGATAAACAATACGGTTTTGCGCGTATCCAGCCATAGCAATTCCAGATCATGACGGATCTGCGTTCTGGTGATCGCGTCGAGTGCACCGAACGGCTCGTCCATCATCAGGATGGAGGGATTATGGATCAGGGCGCGCGCGATGGCGACCCGCTGGCGCATTCCGCCCGATAATTGTTTGGGATAGCGGTTGATGGCATGGGCAATGCCAAGACGCTCGAACAGTTCTTCTGCCCTTTTGCGGGCTGGATCCAGCGGCAAGCCACGGATCTCTGCCTGCAACATGACATTGTCAATCGCGGTACGGAATTCAAGCAAAAGATGGTCTTGAAACACAATCCCGATATCGGTTAGCGGATCGCTTAATGCGCGTCCATCGACGTTTATTTCGCCTGACGAAGCGGGGATCAACCCCGCCGCCATCAACATGAAAGTACTTTTTCCGCAACCCGAAGGGCCGATCAGGCTGACAAATTCCCCGCTTTTGATATCGAGCGAGAGATGGTCAACCGCTGTGAATGTGCCGAATTGTTTGGTGACCTCGAAAGCGTGAATCGAAGCCGCGTTTTTTGTGTCTGGACCATTCACAACGGTTGTCTTTCGCGTTGGCCGATTAAGGGCAGGACGGGGCCGAAGCAGGCAGCAGATCTTCGGTGTAGTAATCGGTGATCGGCTTATCCTTGGGCAGGCCGAGATATTGTGTCAGCAAATCGAAACTGGTGGTCCAGTTCTTCTGCGGCACCTTGCCAAGTGATGGTGCACCGGGTGCGCAGAGCAGTTTGTTGACAACCTCGAACTGCGCCAGAACCTGTTCCTTTTTGACCGACGGGAATTGTTCGACCACGGCATCGGCTGCTGCCGCAGGATTTTTGCGCGCGGCCTCCCAACCAGCCAGGCTTGCTGCAACAAAGGCCTTCAGAAGAGCCGGATCGGATGCGATCTTGTCATCGCGGGCGATCATCGATAGGCCCACTGTCGGCACGCCGACATCGCGGTAGAAGATATCACGGACCTTGAAGCCGCGTTCGCGCATCTGGATCGAATGGAAGTCGGCTCCTCCCAGAATGGCATCGACTTTCTTTTCCAGCACCGCACCGACAAAGGCACCGGGATCGATGTTTATGATGTCGATCTTGCTCTTCTCGATGCCGTTGGTGGCAAGGATCGCATCAAGCAAAGTGGTTTGTGCCGTGCCGGGTTGGACGGCGACCTTTTTTCCGATCAGATCTTTCGGAGTCAGGATATTGCTCTCTTCCAGCGAGATGATGGCGAAGCCATTGGTCTGCAAAACCGGAGCAATGATTTTGACCGGCGCCCCTTTGGTGCGTAATTGCATGGCAGCAGGTGCATCGGCAAAACCGATATCGGTCTGACCGGTGGCAACCATCTGTGCCGTGGTGCCTGATCCCTTGCCTTCTTCGATCGTCAGATTGATACCGGCTTTTTCATAAAGACCGAGTTTTTTAGCCAGCATGAACCCGGCATTAGGGGCGGCAGCAAGAAAATTCAAAGTCAGTTTCATAGGCTTTGCCTGTTGGGCAAAACCCGCTTGCGTGCCTGCCATCAGCAGGGCTGCAGCGCACAGCACGAGCAAACGGTTTTTCATGATTGATCCTCCCAGGATGTTGATTTTTATAGCGTCTATTACGAGTCCTTGCGTTGCCACGGCATCAAGAGAACTTCGACCGCATCAACGATATAGCTGAAGAAAATCCCCACCACGCTGAGCGCGACAAGGCAGGCGAAAATCAGTGGCATATCGAGAAAACTTGTGCCGCGCAGCAGCAGATAGCCAAGGCCTGCATTGGCCCCGACAAATTCTCCGACAATCGCTCCGGTTGCCGCAAAAACGGCCGATACCTTCAATCCGGAAAAAATATAAACCAGCGCCGAAGGAACCCGCACATAGCGGAAGGTTTGCCAAGCTGTCGCACCCATCGAACGTGTCAGATAGAGGACCCGCTCATCGAGCGCCCGAAACCCTGTCATGCTGGCAACAAGAGTTGGAAAGAAGCACAGCAAAAAGGTCAGCAGCACTTTAGGGAACAGACCGAAGCCGAACCACACAACAAACAGAGGGGCAATGGCAATTTTGGGCACAAGCTGGAAAAATACGATCACCGGATAAACCGCCTTTTCCAGAATTCTGATCGAGACGATAATATAGCCCAAAGGCACCGAAATAACGGTGGCCATCAGGAACCCGAGCACGATTTCCTGCATCGTCACAAGCGTGTGCTCGACAATCAGCAGACGGTCCAGCCAGAGACGTTCGAAGAAGGCACTGGGAATAGGCAGGATATATTCGGGAATTTTCAGCAAGGGCACGCCGTATTGCCAGCTCACCAGCAGGACGGTGAAACTGAGCATCGGCCATAGAACAGCTTCCAAAGTCTGGCTGAGCTGGCTTTGCTGTTCCTCGACAACAGAAGACTGAATTTTTTGCTGTGTCATCATACAGCTCCAAGACGGTTTGATTGGTGAGCGTCTGATCCAGCGCCGACGGTGATCATCCGGTTCGATTGTCGGTTGCGCAGCGTCCAGACCTCGGCCACATTCCGGGAGGCCTCGTGCAAATGCGCGGCAATATCCGCGTAACGCCCGGGCTGGATACGGGCAATCGGACCGGCCACACTCAATGTTCCGACAACGGGAGCCTCCGGCTCGGGTCTGCTCCGGAAGGGAACGGCCAAGGCTACGGTGCCGACCTCCCCTTCTTCAACAGCCAGTGCATAGCCGCGCTTGCGAACATGGTCCAAATGCACCCGTAACGTATCGATGTCGCGGATCGCATTGGGGCCAAAACCGGGCCGCTCGTTGAAACCAGCCGCAAAGACAATCCGCATGGCCTCGTGCTCGGGCAAAGTAGCCAGCCAGGCCTTGCCGGTTGCTGTTGTATGCAGCACCACATCGGCACCCATATCCGGTTCATAGCGCAAGCCCGCCGTTGCCCCTTGCGCGCGGGCAATCCAGACCAGCGTATCAGCCTCGACCACAGCCAGACGGCAGTATTCACCGGTCGCCATTGCCAACCGATTGAGGGCATTTTGCACCACATCCGGCAATTGCCGGCAATCCATATTGCGAAAAGCCAGTTGCGCCATTCGTAATGTCAGGCTGAATGTATTGGTATGGGTGTCCCGCTGGACAAAATGATGGTCCATCAAGGTGGCCAGCAAACGATGGGTGGCCGACAACGGCAGCGAAAGACGTTCGGCCATCATGCCCAATTCAAGGCCATCCGGCTCGCCAGCCAGCACCTCGATGATATTCAGAGCGCGATCCACAGCGGCAACGGTCATCTTGTATCCATTTTTGGAAGGGACTTCCAATTTGATATAAATTTCTATATCTCTGGCTGAACCGATGTGTCAAGGACGTCAATTGGATAAGCAAGGGGAGTGGATATGAGTTTGGCAGGTCATGGTGCATTGGCAATCTGGCATGATATTATCCCCGAGGGCCGCGAGGATTTTTATGCCTGGCATGGTCAGGAGCACATGCCGGAACGGCTAGGTATTCCAGGCTTCTTGAGGGGCCGGCGTTACGTCGCCATTGATGCCAGTCTTGAATTTTTCAACCTCTATGAGGCCCAGAGCGTCGAGGTTCTGAAGGGGCAGGATTATTCCAACCGCGTCAACAATCCGACGCCTTGGACCTTACAGGCCACCACACATTTCCGGCATGTGGCACGCTCGCTTTGTCAGGTCAAAGCCTCACACGGTCATGGCCATGGCGGTCTTATGGCAACCTTGCGCTATGATGTGCAGACCGAGTCTCTTGCCACTCATGTTGAGGCGATCACACACCAATTTTTGCCGAGAGCCGCATCCATGGCAGGGATTGCAGGCCTGCATCTGCTCTTGGCCGATGCACAGGCCAGCGGTGAAGTGACCGCCGAGCAAAAAGCTCGCGGCACCGCCAATGCGATTCCGCGGCAGGTCTTGCTGGTCGAAGGTTGGGGTGACGAAGCCGCATTCATCCCGATGGTCCGCGAACTGCTTTCGACGTCCGCCCTCAAGGCATTGCAGATCGACGATCATGCCATTCTCGATATTTACCGCCACCAGATCACCCGCTGCAAAACAGCCTGGACGGCAGGGTGATTCATGGGCAAGCAGGTTTGTTATCATTTCAGCGGTCGCACGGCGATCATCACGGGTGGCGCGGGCGGCCTGGGTCAGGGCATTGCCCGACATATGCTGGATGCTGGCGCCCGGGTTGAATTGTGGGATCGTACCGCAGGTGCATTGGATCAGGCACTCGATCATTTAGCCTCTTCCCTATGCACGGCCCGCCAAGTTGACATTACCGATGAAGCTGCTGTCGGTGAGGTTGTAAAAGATTTTCATGCGGCGCATGGACGCATTGATGTGTTGATCAACAATGCGGGAATATTGGGCGAAGTTCTTCCCGTATGGGAAACCGATCCGCGCAATGTCAGGCAGGTGCTCGATACCAATCTGTTCGGAACCTATCTGGTGACCCGTGCTGTGACCAATGTGATGCGAGAGCAAATCGCGCAACCGATGCGTGGACATATCGTCAACGTCTCATCGATTCAGGGTAAAGAAGGCATGGGGCTCGCACTCGCCTATAGTGCTTCCAAAGCCGGTGTGATGGCGATGACCAAGACAGTGGCCAAAGACACAGCCGCTCTTGGGATCATGGTTACAGCAATCACCCCGGCAGCCGCCGAGACGGCGATGGCTCGAGAAATCAGCCAAGCCAGACGCGATGAAATCACTTCCAAAATCCCGATGGGCCGTTTTGTCGAAATCGATGAAATCGCCCGCATGGTGTTGTGGCTGTCTTCAGATGATTGCAGCTTTTCAACCGGCGGTATTTTCGATCTCTCCGGCGGTCGCGCTACTTATTGATCTATTGCTTCTGATAGGATGCGACGCTAACCCAGCTAAGGAGTGGTTGACATGCGCAGCAATAAAACAATCCAGATCGTCCAATGCCATGCAGAGGGTGAAGTTGGCGACGTCATTACGGGCGGTGTTTTGCCTCCTCCGGGTGAGACGATCTGGGAGCAATCCAGATTTATTGCCAGTGACGGGCAACTGCGCTCCTTCGTGCTGCAGGAGCCGCGCGGCGGAGTGTTCCGTCATATCAATCTCCTGGTGCCGCCTAAAAATCCTGAAGCGCAAATGGGCTTTATCATCATGGAGCCTGAAGACACGCCACCCATGTCAGGTTCGAATACCATCTGTGTCGCCACTGTTTTGCTGGATTGCGGAATTGTTCCGATGCAGGAACCGGTCACGCATCTTTGTCTGGAGGCACCAGCCGGCCTGGTCCATATCGAGGCAGAGTGTCGCAACGGCAAGGCCCAAAGGATCAAGTTCAAGAATGTCCCCTCCTTTGCAGAGCATATGAATGTGCCGCTGGAAGTGGAGGGATACGGCACTCTATTTGTCGATACGGCGTTCGGCGGCGACAGCTTTGTGATGGCTGATGCAAGGGCTCTGGGTTTTGAAGTACGGCCGGATGAAGCCCATGACATGGCCGTTGTCGGTCGAAAGCTTGTTGCTGCAGCCAATAGCCAATTGGGTTTCCATCATCCATTGCTGCCGGAGTGGAGACATTATTCTTTTGCATTTTTAACCGGCCCGCTGGAACAGGTGGACGGACATCTTTCAAGCCGCAATGCCTGCGTGATCAATCCCGGTAAAATTGACCGTTCTCCAACCGGCACGGGCTGTTCCGCTTTAATGGCCGTTTTGCATGCCAAAGGGTTGCTGAAGCAAGGGGAGCAATTTCTAGGACGCTCGATCATCGAGAGCCGATTTATGGGTAAAATCGAGGCTCTGTGTCATGTGGGTGATAAAGCCGCAATCATCCCGTCGATCTCGGGCCGGGCTTGGATATCAGGCCAGACCGTTCTGATGTGTGATCCAGAGGACCCATGGCCAAACGGTTATAAACTCACCGATACATGGCCCCGTGATATTAAATAAATTTTCATCAGGGCAACGGATTTATTGCTGGCGAAGCAGGCTCCTATCACAGTTGCCGATAAAATCGGGCAATCACATCAAAAGCGAGTTTTTGGGTCGTCTTGTCTTCCGCGATCAAGCCTTTGCGGTTGATGCCGTTCTGGATTGTGGTTTGACGGCGGGGGGAGCGGAAGTCGTAGAGAAGCCATGGGAAGAAACCACAGATCCAATTGATCTTGCGGATGGCTTCTATCTGGTTCTCAAACACCCATGCTTGGCGTTCTTCTGTAAACAATTCGCTTTCCGATCCATGATGACCTGCGAGAGCATCTGCACCAACTTCGCTAATCAGGACAGGGCGATCGGGACTGGAATTGGCAAGCAATTGGCGTAAGCCCTCGAATCCTTCCTCATACCAGCCGAAATATTCATTCAATCCGATCACGTCGAGATGGTCGGCTAGGCGGTCTTCGATCCGGAACTGCTCCCGATTGATCAGGCACGCCGCACCGACCAGTCGGGTCGGATCAAAGGCTTTGGCATGATCGGCCAAACGCTTCATGAAAAAATATCTTTCATCCGTATCGGCATTTTCATTGCCGACCCCCCAAATGATGACGCTGGCGCGATTGCGGTCCCGTGTCATCATTTCTTCCAGCTGATTATGCGCGTCCTGATACGTGGCCTCATTGTCGAACTGGATGGCCCAATAGACCGGCACCTCTTCCCACAACAGCAGCCCCATTTCATCTGCCAGCTTTGCCGCATGTTCGTGATGGGGGTAGTGTGCCAAACGCAACGCATTGCACCCCAATCGCTTGGCGTCTTGGTAGCGGCGCCGGACATCTTCGATTGTCGAGACTTTCCCTAACACCACATCATCTTCATGCACGCAGACCCCGCGCAAATACAGGGGCTTGCCGTTCAGTAATAATGATGTTCCGCTGCGACGAATGTCACGAAAGCCGATCCGGTCCGTGACGGTGTCAGGACCAAAATCGAGCGTGCAGTCATACAGATGGGGATCTTTCGGCGACCACAGGTGCAAGGAGGCAGAAAAGCGGATCTTGCCCTGCCCTTCAACAATCGTGATCTCGTGTTGCAGGGACAGTTCTGGTATCGAGAGGACCGCCGTGCCGCTGACAGGGCCGGACAGTGTTACGATGCACTCGACTGTTGAAAAAGTGTCGTCGGGAGCCAGCGAAAGACTAAAATCTTTGATAAAAATGCGCGGTAGACAGACGAGCTCGATGTCCCGATAAATTCCGCCATCATTGAACCAGTCAAAATGATGCATCGGCACCCTTTCGGGGCGTCTGCGATTGTCCACGTTGAGATGCAGGCGGTTGTCTCCTGGCAGAAGATGGTCCGTCAACTCGACAAAGAAGGGGGTCGAACCGCCCTGATGGCTGGCCAGAAACTCGCCATTGAGAAAAATTCTCGCTTCATAATTGGCGGCTCCGATACGAAGAAAAACCCGTTCCCCAGGATGGTCCGCACTGTAATGGAATGTTCGGGAATACCAGCCTCCGCCCTCGAAATAGGTCCATTCCGGCTTGGCGAGAGACCAGACAGAAGGAACCGACAGGGTCTGCGCACCGCTTTCGTCATAATCACGCGGAACCCGCCACTCACTGATGGGGATAGGCGATTGTGCAAACCACTTTTGGCGCAAGCCTTCATCGAATAGATCAAGCGTAAAGCGCCACTGGCCATTCAAGCTGATCGTCTGGCGTCCGGCCATCGTCACCATGTCACGGGCCTTGCACCGTGGATGCACATAGGGGGCGTCATAATTCTCGTCATGCAGATGGGCAAACGGATCAATTGTGTTGCTTGCTGGATGTGTCATGCGTCAATTCGCCTTGCGATAGCCAATGCCGATCATGCGACGGAAATTCCAAGGGTGCCATTCGGGCCAGAGACAATCGGCAATCATGGCAATGGCAATCAGACGGAACCAGGTTGCAAATGTATTGGAAAGACCCTGCGGCTCTTGATAGCCCTTAACCCACCCATCCTGCCTGCGGGTGCCGGTTCGCTCGTCACAAAAGCCGCCATCGGAATTTTGAAAATTGAGCAGATGCGGGAGCAAATCCCTCAGCCATTGCTTGATGTCTGTCCGGCGATAGTTGAGACAATCATGGCCGTGCACAAGCAGATCGACCAGATCGACATCGATACAGGCGCTCACGATATGCGGGGTTTGCGATAGAGCGTAATCAATGGCCCGCTCCTGGTAAGGAAGGGGCCGATTGCATTCATAATAGAGATGGAAATTATGCATGGAACCAGCCATGGCATGCATGGCCATTGTTTTGTCATGGGCCTGTCCCAGCCCCCAGAAGCCGGTGGAAGGTTCTTGATAGCGATCGTGCCACTCAAACAGAGTGGTCATCGCCTCTTTGATTGTTTGACCGTCGTTCGGGTTCGCTGTTTTGGATTTCAACAAGAAGAAACTGGCAAGGTTGACGATATTGTTGCCCTCAAGCCATGGGTCGCGCAGATCACGACGTGACAACCACGCCTCCAGAAATTCTTTACGCAGATAGGGAGCGATAAAATCGAGCACAGGTGTGCCAAGCCGATCAATCGCCTCCAAGGCGCCAAGGCTATAATTGGTAATATGAAAATCAATATAGGTTTGGGTCTCGATCGGATCAGGCTTTTTGAAGGTCTCCTCCTCCTTCATGCCCTCGATCCGGAAAGTCCCGTTGGGGCGTCGTGATTGCATAAACCAATCAGCCAGATGATCGCGTTCAGAGGAGGTAAGGGAGTCCAGTCCGCCAATGAGATGCAAGGCTTGCAATCCGTTATAACTTCCCGGCAACAGCATGCCAGGCCAGATTGCGCTATCCTGCGCAGCACTGATTTTTAACACACCTTTGGGCTTGCCCGCTTCCTGCATCGACCAGAGCCATGCTTTGGCATGGCCAATCATTGTCACAATGGCATCCTGGATAGCCCTATCTTGCACGTCGGTTACTCCATTCATCCTTTAACAGCCCCATCTGCCATGCCCGACATGACCCGCTTCTGAGCAGCGAGAAACACCAAGGTGGTCGGCAAAGTTGTCAAAACAGCAAGTGCCATAATCCCTTGCACATTCACCCCGAGCTCGCCGTTGAGATTGAGCAAGGCAACCGGAAGCGTGAATGTGTCAGGCGAACGCGAAATCACCATGACCGGAAACCATTGGGCCCAGTTGAGCAAAAATGTAATCACGGTGGCTGTGGCCACCACGGGTGCCGCCATAGGCATGACAATGCGCCACAGAATAGTCCACTCACTCGCCCCATCGATCATCGCGGCCTCGATGACATCAGCCGGAATGGTGCGAAAGAATTGTTCGAACAGAAAAAACTGGATCGGCCCCAGCGCCAGAAACAGGATGATGCCGGTATAGCTCCCCAACAGGCCGAGCTGGTACATCACGATATAAACGGGGATCACCAGCAGCATATAGGGATACATGATTGATACCAGAAAGGCATAGCGGAGCGTCTCGAACAGGACCGAGCCCTTGCTGCGGACAATCGCATAAGCCCCCAATGCCGTCACAGCAATGGCCAGGATGGTCGAGGCTATGGTGATGAACAGCGAATTGAGCCCGTAACGCCAGAGCGGCAGACCCCCTATCGAACCAATGTCGGAAAAGACTTTGAAGGACCATTGCTCGGGCCACAAGCGCAACGGCGCGGTCATCAGGGCTTCGGTCGAACGCATCACTCCCATCACCATCCACCAGAAAGGATAGATAAAAAACAGGCTGATGCTGATGGCGACGACATACAGGATGGTTCTTTCAATTTTCACTGTGGCCTCCTGTTGCCAAGGGCATAAGCAGCCAAAGCAGCGGAAAGAACACAGGCAAACAGAACAGATCCCATGGCCGTGGCCTCGCCATATCGGCCCTGATCAAACAGTTGATAAGCGTAATAAGAGACAAAATTGGTGAGATCGGCGGGACCACCTTTGGTCATCACCACAATCACTGTAAATGTTTTCAAAAACTGGATGAGCGCATAGATGCTGTTGATCAAAATTGCCGGGCGCAATTGCGGGATAATGACATGCCGTAAGATCTGCCAACGGTTGGCACCGTCAAGCGAAGCCGCTTCCACAAGGGCTTTGTCGCATAAGGCCAGATTGGCCAGAAAAATGATGACATAAAAGCCGGCATGCCGCCATAATTCTGCAATCAGTAACGCGAGTGTCACTGTATTGGGTGACGACAGGCCTCCAAACAACGGCAAGTCGAGTGCCGATGCCAACGCATTGATCGCACCAAAACTCCGATCATATAAAAATCGCCATACCACATAACCCGCAAGGTCCGGGGTGACGACAGGCAGGAAAATGGCGATTTTGAAAAATGTTTTGCCTTTGTCGATCATAGGCGAATTCAGCAACAGCGCATAACCCAAAGCAAAACCAACATTCAAAATAACAGCCAGAATTGTATAAATCAGCGTCCGTTTGAGTGAATCTAAAAACAACGGATCAGCAAAGACAGCACGATAATTGGCAAGTCCAACAAACACCGCATCAGGTTTCAAGGCCGACGCCGAGGCTGTCAGTGAGACTTTTACAGACAGCACTATCGGCCAAAGTCCGAACAGCAAGGTAAGCACTGCGAAAGGTGCAACATAAGCGAGAAACGTCAGGCGTTGCTGCGGCGTGATCGCCAGATGAGCTTGCATGTGGAGAGCCGTCCAATCTGCGGATCCTATCAATTCAGGTCTTGTCATGTACTGCCCCCACTGTGCCAGAAGGAGAGCGGGGGCAGATAAAGAAGACCTTGATGCCGCTTTTATTTAGCAGCAAGCTTTGCTTTGAGATCACGCATTTCTTGGGCCGTTTCTTTAATGAATGCCTTGAAGTCTTTTGGTGGCGTGGCCAAGGCCCCAAGCAGCTTGCGGTGATATGCGGCTTCCAGTTCCGGATACCAGACATGAACAGACTCGGGGAAATCATAGGCTACAAGCGAGCCCTTGGGTGCCGCAAAAAACTGGGCCCGTTGTGACAGAGCCGAGACATTCAGATCCTTACGTACGGCGGCCCCGACTGTTTCAAGCGAAGCCTGCTGCGCTTCCGGTGTCAGCAGGAATTTGGCGAAGTCAAGCGCCAGAGCTTTATTGGGGGCATTGTCGGGCACTGCAACACCACGCATGCCACCGATCACCACGGCATTCTTGCGTGAGGGATCGAATTGCGGCCATGGACCAACAATGAAATCACCATTCAGGGCCTGACTGTCCCATTTCTTCACATTCCAGTCACCGACACGGAACATGCCGGCCCGGCCACCCTCGATGGTCTGGTACATTTCGGCAAAGGAATGGTTGATCGTATCGGGCGGGGTATAGCCATAAACCGTAAAGGCCTTCAGGACTTCTTCCAGAACCTGCGCGTGGGCCGGTTCATCGATAATCACATCTCCCTTGGCATCAACAAGCGTTGCGCGCAGGCCAGAACCGAAAATAAACAGATCGAGAATATGGATCAGGTCGCGCGGCTTTGCCGCTTCCAGTGCCATTCCAAAGGTGTCGGCTTTGCCGTTACCATCGGGATCGTTATCGCGGAACTTGACTGAAACACGTTGGACATCAGCCCAGGTTTCAGGGAATTTTTCACCGACCTTATCAAGCCAGCTTTTACGGACCCCAAAACCCATCTGGACACGCTGGATCGGCAGAATGATCATCTTGCCGGCATAGGTGGCCACTTTCAAATCATCTTCCAATAAAAAATCTTTATCCTTGACCTCAGCCAGTGTCGACTTCAGATCCATCACCTTGTTGGTCTGGCTTTGGATCCGGATCACCCGTTCATAATTGTTGTAGATGAGGGCAGGAGCGGAATCGGTATTGATGGCTCCGATCACCCGGCCAAACCATTGATCGGTTGGAAAGCTCGACGGTTTTATGCTCACGCCCGGATGGGATTTGGCAAAGGCTTCGCCAGCCTTCTGGAACCACGCATTGCCGTTGTCACCCAGATCATGCCAGATCGCCAATTCCTGTGCCTGCGCACTGACGCCAGACAGCGTCAGCGAAAAAGCCATGCCCAGTATAGTTTTCAACAATGGTTTCACAATATCCTCCCGCCTTTTTGTTATAAAGCTGCCCCACTTGTTGCGGGGTATTGATGCTCGCTTTTCAACCAAATCCTGCGCAGTGAAGCCCAATGATTGAGAATGGGAAAACGATTACCTTTTCTCAGTTAAGCGCAAATGTTAGGGTTTGGCAATATCGTTGTGTGCTGCCGGTTGGCTTGCCGATTGGCACCATTGCGATGGTTAAATTCAGGGATCCCGAGGCACAAACGGTGCAATTATGACGCAAAATCCCAACCATGGGACCATTGGCAAAAGCCCCAAAATGGCCTCGATCACGGCTGTTGCAAAACAGGCGGGCGTATCTATTGCAACGGTTTCCCGCATCATGAACGGGATTGTCAACAAATCCTCTCCTGCAACCCAACAGCGGGTCAGGGCCGCGGTTGAGGAATTGGGTTACCGGCCAGTGAGCCACGGACAATCTTTGCGGCGGGGTGAAAGTCGTGTTGTCTCTATCCATGCGGTGAATTTGGCCAACCCGACAATGGCCGCGATTGCCGCTTCTGCCGAAACGGCTTTGCGGGCTGCTGGCTACACGATGGTGTTATGTGACACTCATGACCAACCGGACTTGCAGGATACCACATTGCTGGATATGCGCGCGCATCTGGTGCGCGGCTATGTGCTTTTGGGCACGATCGATAGTGCCCAGCTCTCCCATTTTCGAAACCATCGGGAAGCCTTGCTCTATGTCAACCGCCGCCCGCAGGGGTCAACCAGCACACCGGATGACTTTGTCGGCATTGATAACAAAGCGGCAGGCGCAGCGGTGGCCGCCTATTTCCAAAAGCGGGGCCAGCGCCATTGTGGCTTGATCCATGGTGCACTGCATTCTCCTGCGACATCGGACCGTGTGGATGGATATTCAGACACACTTTCGGCAATTGGTCAGGGTTTGAAACCGCATCACATTTTTGCTGGACAGGGCTTGAACCATCTCCAAATCGGCTATGACGGGATCAATCATCTGCTGCAAAACGGGGCTTTGCCGGATGCCCTGTTCTGTTCCTCGGACCTGATTGCCTATGGCGCGCACCGCAGACTGAGCGAGCTCGGTATTCAGATTCCACGCGATATCGTACTGATGGGCTTTGACGATAACCCCTTAAACGATTGGATCGCCCCATGGCTGAATTCTGTCTCGGTGCCCTACCCCAAATTCGGGCAAGCCATTGTTAAAGGCCTCGAAGCCATTTGGAACCAAGGCGATCGTCGCGCGCAGATTTTGCCGTTCAACATTGTGGAGAGAGCGTGATCCAAAGTGTTTTTGCGGTTATAATTTTCAAGGACAACAACCCAAAACTCATTGAATAACGTAATCAAATACATTTTGTTGAGGTTCAACGCCCAACCCTGCCCCTGTGGGAAGAGAGTAGTATCCTTCCGAACAAGCCATATTGCCCGTTACAAATTTGAGGTTGTGATCGAAAATCGAGTGTTGATATTCGTGATAGGGGACGCGTTTCAGGGACGCTGTGGCATGCAGGCTGGCGGCCATGAAAATGCCCAAGCCGATGGCCGCATGCGGGATCGTGTCGACATGGAACGCGTTGGCCATCCGGCCGATATTGATGAATTCAGTGACACCGGTATGGCCCATTTCGGGTTGAATAATGCTCATACAGCGATGCTCGAAACGGGGCCTATATTCAAACACCGTCCGCCATTCTTCACCAAGCGCCAAGGGACAACCTATGCCGCGCGCAACAAGTTCCTGTCCCTCCAGATCTTCGGGCTCGCAGGGTGCTTCGGCAAAGTAGATGTTATAGGCTTCAAGCCGCCTGATCAGGCCTATGGCCTGTCCGGATGTGAATTTCCAGTGCAGATCAACCATCAGGTCGATGTCCGGTCCGACGGCTTCTCGCAGAGCTGCCATCTCGCGGACAATGCCGTCATCCGACATTGCTGCGGCAAACTTAATGCCTTTGAAGCCTTTGGCCACCCACGCGACAGCCAGATCGCAGCGCTCTTTCAATGTGGCTTTCGGCAGGCCTGACACATAAGCGGGTAGAGTGGAATGACGCATGCCGCCCAGCACGCCATGAAGCGGGCGGTTCAAACCTTTGGCAAACAAATCCCACACTGCAATATCGACACCTGCGAGGCTGTCGACATAATAGCCGCCAAAGAACCCCCTTACCCGCATCAGATCATAGAGATCCTCGTGTATGACAACTGCATTGCCGGGATCGCGGCCGATCATGGCCGGACCGAGGACTTCGTCAATGATGGCTTTCACGGCCTGCGGGGCAACGATGCCATAAGTTTCACCCCAGCCGACCCTGCCGCTTTCACCGGTGATCCTGATCAGCACAGACATATCGGAAGTCGGATAAATGGTGCGATTGCCTTTGCGGATCACATAGCCTTTTTCATTGATATGCTCCCCCTCGCGCAACGGACCCAGATAGGGCACTTCGCGCGGGATCGAGATGATGAAGCTTTCAACCTTTGTGATGATATCGACAGCTTGCATGGGGATCACTGTCCTGCGCGGTGATGGGCAAACAGATCGGATGCCTCGGCGATCAAAGCCTTGCATTCTCTCTCGTCACCGTCATCGAATTTGGGTCCGGCTGCGCGGACAAAACGTGAGGACAGCAAGCCGCGGGCAGCCAGAACAGCCTTGGTCAGATGCACGCGGAAAATCTGCTGGAACAACAAAAGCGGCAGCGTGCGTGAATAGAGTTGGCGGGCCAGATGCGTATCACCATCGCGCCATGCCTTGACGATCTTGACATGCACATCGGTCATTTCGACGGCTGGCATGGTCCCTGCGGCACCGCGGGCGAGTTCATCCATCAGATAGCGGGCTCCTGCGCCACCAAAGACGCAATCCAGATCATGCCCTGCAAGAGTTTGGATTTTGGTGATGTTCTGGCCACACGGAAGCGTCTCTTCCTTCACAGTGCGGATCTGGCTGACGGCCTTGGCAATCTCTGCCACTTCTGCGGGGTTGAGGCCTGCGCCCATCGGGCTGGGAGCGTTTTGCAGCATCAGCGGCAAAGAGGTGTAGGCCGCAACGGTAGAATAGAAAGCGATATGGGCAGCAATATCGCGTCCGCAATGGGCAGGGGCCATAATCATGGCAGCGCAGGCGCCGACCGCGCGGCCTTCTTCTGCGCGTGCGGCAACGCGCCCGGGATCGGCGTCACTTGCGCCGACAATGAAGGGAAGCCGTCCGTTCAGCGCCGCGCCAACGGCTTGCACCAGCGTCAAGCGTTCCTCTGGCGATAGTGTTTCGACTTCACTGGCCATGCCCGGATAGACAAGCCCGTTGGCGCCCGAAGTGATGACAAATTCAATCAAGGGCTGCAAAGCTGAAGGATCGATGGAACCATCCGCAGTGAATGGGGTCGGCACAACGGGAAATACGCCCGATAAAATAGTCATTTGACAGATCCTGCAGTAACGCCCTGGATAAACCAGCGCTGTAGAAAGGCAAAGGTACAGATGATCGGGGCCGATGCGACCAGTGAGGCAGCCATGGCACCGCCCCAATCCGAATTGACTTCATTGAGATAGGCCAGAAGCATGCCGGGGCCGACAGTGCGCTTGCCCTCGGAGATGATCAGGGTCATGGCATAAAGAAGATCGTTCCATGACCACATGAAGCCATAGAGAAAGACTGTGACTACGGCAGGAATGGACACAGGCAAAACGATGGTGTGAAAAATACGCAATTCGCCTGCACCGTCTGCTCTTGCGGCTTCGATGATTTCGGAAGGCACTTGGCTGAAATAACTGTAGAACATGTAGGTCGAAACGGGCAAGGCGAAAACAATATAACTGACCGTCAGACCGGGCAGGCTATCAATCAGACCCAAATCCGTAATCACGGGGTACAGACTGATCAGCAACAGGCCGAATGGAAAGACTTGCGCCGACAGCAGAAAAACCATCACAAGGCGTCGGCCGCGATAGCGGAATTTGGCAAAGGAATAACCGGCATAAACCGCAAGTAAAGTGTTCAAAGCCGCCGCAGAACACGAAACCAAAAGGCTATTTTTTAATTGCTGCATCAGATTGCCGCGGCCAAAGGCGGTTGCAAAATGGGTCAGCACAGGATCATGCGGGTAGAGCGTGGGAACGATCCGGTAAAGTTCGGCATCGGGCTTGAAGGCCGAGATCGTCAACCAGTAAATGGGAAAAAACAGAAACAGCCCGATGGCGATGGCCACGGCACCAAACACAAAACGGGAAAAGCGGGAGGAGAGATCAAGCATGGGTCTCAGGCTCCCTTGAGAAGATGGCGGAGATAGAAATAGGCCGCTGGCAAAATTGTGGCGACCCATAACAAGCCGAGTGCAGAGGCCATGCCAATATCCCACTGATCGAAAGCCAGACGGTAGACCTGGATCGACAGCACCGATGTGGCACTCACAGGCCCACCGCCGGTCAGGGCAAAGATTGTGTCGAATTGTTGGAGATTGCCGATCACGCCGAGCACGACGACAACCAGCAAAACAGGTCTGAGGTGGGGCAGGATGTGATCGCGCAGCAAAGCAAAATTATTGGCCCCATCAACGCGCGCCGCGTCGATCTGTTCTTTGTCGAGGCTTTGCAGACCAGCAAGAAAAAAGGACATGAAAAGCGGAATTGAAAACCAGATTTTGGTCATCACAATAGCGGCCATAGCACCACTTGTGGTCGACAGCCATGCGGTTGGAAAAGGAATGATTCCCGCACTGACCAGAACTGCATTCAACACACCAAACCGGCTGTTGAAAATCCATCCCCATATAAAAGCGGTTACAGTGCTTGGCAGCACCCAGGGGATCAACGTGAGGGCCCGCAATGCCGAGCGACCGGCAAACGGCTGGTTCAAAATCAGAGCCCAGCCCAAGCCGAGGATAACGGTTCCGGATGTCGCAAAAACCACATAAATGGCAGTGGTGACGAAGGCGCCGAGGATTTCGGGAGAGCCCAAAATCGACACAAAATTGGCAATCCCGATATAGACCGGTTCGGGCGTCTGGAGATTGGAGCGGGTAAAAGCATAGCCGATCGCACGCAGGAACGGATAGAGGATAACGAGTGTGAATGCCGCCAATGCGGGCAACAGGAAAAGCCGCCCGATACGCCGCTCATGCGCCTTCAACCCACCCTTGCGGGCAAGGGGTGATGGTTGAGGAGACAGCTGTGGCGAAAGGCCAGCATCCACACGCGTTGTCATGATTAGCCGCGCTTCAACATGGACGCTTCCATGCGCGATTGCATGGAGGCGATGGCTGCATCCGACGACTTCTGACCAAGGATGGCAGCCTGAAACTCTTCGGAGAGAATGGTTGAAAGCTCGGGCCCGTTCGACCAGATACCGATCTCGTTGGTCAGCGGGACACCGGTTGCCTGAGCCCAGTTTTTGAAGAAGGGATCATTCTGGACAATCGGCAATTTCTGGCCCGTTTTTGTGACCGGCAGAGCCGACAGCGCAGGAGCCAGCGAACCTTGCACAGCATCTGACAACAGATAATTGAGCCATTTGACTCCGGGGGCATTCGCATCTTCCATTCCCGCACCTTTAAAGGCACAGACAAGATGACCCCATTGGATAGAACGCGGCGTATCGCCCGCTTTGAGCACGGGGGTCGGGATCGGCAACACAAATGCATCGGCAGCCTCGCCTTTGCCCGAGAAGCTCCGGACAAAACTACGCGCCTGCGGGGCGTCGATGAAGAAGCCTGACGCACCTTGGGCAAACAGACGGCGGGAGTCGGGGCGGTCGAGTTCAGGAGCGATCAGGCGGTCTTTCATCAAGCCTGCCATGAAGGCCATCGCGGCGCGACCGGCATCACTGCCGATCAGCACTTTGCCGCTTTCATCAATAATGCGCCCGCCATGCAACCAGACCATGATCATGAAATCGAGCGGGATCGCGCTCGGATTTTTGGTCACGGCCGCAAAAGGCACAGAGTTGGGAACCTTGTCGCGGATGACGAGCAATGCGGAGCGGAATTCTGCCAGGGTTTTGGGAACGCCAACCCCGACTTTCTCAAGCACTTCCTTGTTGGCGATCATCCCGATCGAGCCTGTGATCAGCGGAATGGCAAAGGTTTTACCGCCGACCTGCCCCATGGCCAGAACAGCAGGATCAATCGAGGCCTCCAGCTTGGCACGACCAAGGGCCTGATCGAGATCAACAATTTCAGGAATAGTTGCAACGGCGGGCAACCAGCGCTCCGACAATTGTGCGGTTGTCGGCAAGGTCTTTGAACGTTGCCGCAGCAACAGATTTTTCTGGACATCGCCCCAAGCCGAGCCGACAGCTTCCATGCTGATGCCGGATTGTGCTTTGAAATCATCAATGACTTTCTGCACCAGAGGCCGGTTCGGATCTTCGGCAAACGTGAAGCTCATGAAACTGGGATTGGCGCTTTGGGCAAAGGCGGGATAGCTCGCAAGGGCTGCACCCGATGCGAGCAAGCCGCCGAATTGACGACGATTGAAATCGACCATGACTTCCTCCATAACGGGCCCGCGGTTTGCCCTTTTTATTGATGAGGGCTGCGGTCCGCGAGGCCGCAGCTTGAAAGATCAGACGACTCCCCCATCAAGGATGAAGGTTTGCCCCGAACAACGGCGTGATTCATGGGACGCAAGCCACAAGGCCATCCGTGCGACATCAGCAGGTTCAAGATGTTCCTTGATGCACTGGCGATCGAGATAGCGATCGAATTTTGCTGGATCATCCTGATTGGCGCGGGCAATCTGTTTGGGTGTCCAGATCATTCCGGGCGCAATCGAGTTGACCCTTATCTTAAGAGGGCCTAGCTCGCGCGCCAGCGATTTTGTCAAACCCATGATCGCAGATTTGGCGGTGGTATAGGCAATCAAGCCTGCCGCACCCATCATCCATGAAATAGAACCGAGATTGACAATCGCCCCACCGCCCGCCTCGGCCATGGCAGGAGCAATGGCTTGGGCTGCAAAGAACTGGTGGCGGACATTGACTGCAAAGCGGTCATCCCAATAATCGGGTGTGACTTGATCCCAAGGGATTCGATCGTCATTGCCCGCATTATTGACGAGGACGCGGACCGGACCCATTGTCCCGATCAGGTCTGCAAGGATCAGTTTGAGCTTGCTGATATCCCTGAGGTCGATCTCGGCGGTTTCGATGTCCGCACCGCATTCCCTCTTGATGGATTGAGCCAGACCATCAAGGGCGGAACGGTCGATATCAAGCGCAGCCACTTTCGCGCCTTGTGCGGCAAAATGCGACACTATGCTGGAGCCGATCCCCGATGCTCCTCCCGTGACCACAACCATCTGTCCTTCGAGATCGGGATAACGTGCCGGATTACTCATGCTTGTCCCCCCACACTGGCCCTGGCCCCAAGCTCAATTCCAATTCTTAATCCCTCTGCATTGAAGACATGCAACGAAGGCGGATCGGGAACAAAACCCAGTGTCTCGCCGATGCCGATTTTCTCCTCGCCCGAAACCCTCAGGATTACGGCTTCCGGAACATCATCAACATTCAAATGAACAAAGACATCTGAGCCGAGATGTTCGATCATCCTCACTTGCCCGGACAGGGCACCGGTCTGGGCGGGCGGGCACAGCGTGGTGTGTTCCGCACGAATTCCGACAGTAACCGATGTGCCTTTTACGGCATCCGCTCTGACAGGAAAGATACAGCCTCGACCCGTCTCGGGTTGCCCTGTGGCATTGATGATTGCAGGAATGAAATTCATGCGCGGGGATCCGAGAAAACCCGCAACAAAGCGATTGGCAGGCTTGCGGTAAAGATCCAGTGGGGAGCCTGTCTGCTCGATATGCCCCGCATTCATCACGACAATCTTGTCCGCCAGTGTCATGGCCTCGATCTGGTCATGCGTGACATAGATCATGGTTGAACCCAATCGCTCTTTAAGGGCCGCAATCTCGGCGCGCATATCGACACGCAAGGCGGCATCCAGATTGGACAGGGGCTCGTCAAACAGAAAAAGTCGGGGGTCGCGCACGATCGCGCGGCCAATAGCGACACGCTGGCGTTGCCCGCCCGAGAGTTCGCGGGGCTTGCGCCCCAGCAAAGCATCCAAACGCAAGACCTGTGCAGCCGCATTGACCCGCGCGCGGATATCGGCTTGATCAACCCCTGCCAAACGAAGCGCATAGCCCATGTTTTCGGCAACAGTCATATGCGGATAAAGTGCATAGTTTTGAAAGACCATGGCAATGCCGCGGTCGGCGGGTGACACGTCATTGACAACTTCGCCGGCCATCGCCACCGTGCCGCCTGTCACTTCCTCGAGGCCGCAAATGATGCGCAACAATGTCGATTTGCCGCAGCCCGAGGGCCCCACAAAGACAACGAATTCTCCGTCCTCCACATCCAGATTGATCGTCTTGAGGACTTCGGTTTTGCCGAAGGACTTGCTGACATTGGACAATGAAACTGCAACCATGATCCGATCAACCTGCAAAGGGGACTTCGGGGATGCCCTTCACCCCCGTTTGAATGGCAAAAACACTTCCAGATAAAGGGGCCTCCGCCAACTGGTGGACGGACAGCCTGATGCGCGCTGTGGTCACATAAAGCGTAGTCAGGTCCGGCCCGCCAAAGGCACAGCTGGTCGGGCGCGGCACCGGCAGATTGATGACACGGTCCACATTCCCGTCGGGGTCATAACGTGTCACGCACCAGCCATCCCAATGGGCGGACCAGAGATAGCCCTCGGAATCAACGGTTAGTCCGTCGGGTGCACCCGCACCTTCGGGAACCTCGGCAAAGATCCGCTTGTTGGCGATTGTGCCGGCCTCGATATCGAAGTCATAGGCATAGATTTTACGCACACCGGAATCCGTAAAGTAAAATATCCGGTCGTCCGGACTCCAACCCAAACCGTTGGAGACATGAAAGCCGCTTTCGATCAGGGTGCAGCGTCCGTCCGGATCAAGCCGATAGAGGCTGCCATGGCCCGGTGTTGTATCAATGGCCAATGTCCCGGCCCAGAACCGCCCGCGCCGGTCGCATTTGCCATCATTGAAACGGTTGCCCAATTTGGTCGCTTCGGGAGCGGCAATCGTGGTGACGGTTCCGGTCTCGATATCAACCGCTTTCAGGCCGGTCTGCATGGCCGCAAGGAAGCCACCACGCCTGCGCGGAACAATCGCCCCGACCAGTTCGGGCATGGCATGGGTTTGGAAGGTCCCGTCCTTCGGGTCGGACATGATGATGGCCGGCGCAAGGATATCGACGAAAGCCAGCTTTTGTTGGGTTGGGAGCCATACCGGCCCTTCACCCAGAAACGCAGTGGTAGGAACGGCCGAGACAACATCGTCACGATCGACACCGAGTGGACGCGGATTGGTTGCTATCGACATGGCTACCTGACCTGCATTTCCTGAGATACGTCTAGCCGCCTCCAAAACATCGCGGCCCAGCATGTGGAGGCGATCGAGATCGAGACGGTAAGCGGGCCCGATAATCGCAACAGCACCGATGGCTCGTGCCCGATGATCGAGAATGGCGGCGGCGACCGAATTGACACCGACATGCTGTTCTTCGACCGACACCGCATAGCCGCGGGCTTTGGTAATATCGAGATGCTGGACAAGCGCGTCGCGATCGGTGATCGAATTGGGGGTGAAGCGGTTCAGTTTCAAACGGTTGAGAAATTGTTCGCGCATCAGTGGTTCGAGATGCGCCAGCATCGCCTTGCCTGCGCCGCTGGCATGGGCCGATGCCCTGACACCGACACCGTTGCCGAGGCGGACAACCTGCATAGCCTCGCGCTGGTCGACATAGAGCACTTCATCCATATCGAAAATTGCCAGACGCACATTCTCGCCTGCCAGATCGCGCAACCGTTCCAGTTCGGGTTCCGCCGCGTTACGCAAATCGAATTGATCCCAGACGCGATGGGCCATTTCAAACAGTTTGAAACCGAGATGATAGCTTTGGTCCCGTTCGTCGGTTCGCAGCAATCCCGCTTCCACAAGGGTTGCGAGCATACGATGTGTGGTTGGCTTGGTCAGTCCGGAACGATCGGCAATTTCACTGAACCGAAGCCCGGGCATATCGGCAACGATGTCCAGCAATGAGACTCCACGCCGCAAGGCCTGTGCGCCGGGAATTTCACGGCTGCTGTCTTCATTTCTATGGACCGTTTCGACGACTGCCAGGCGGCTCATTGAGCATACTTTCAAAATATGAAACTTGACTTTACATTGTGAACATCTCAAAATCAAGCCGTTGATCGCCATTGAACTCAGTATTTTGCTGCATTTCGGATAAAGTGGTTCAGTATGATCGCTCAAACACAGACAATCTTGATTCAAACCACGAGATTAAATCCACATGATGAATGTCCTGTCTAAATTTGATCATGATGCCATCCGGATTGTTCGGGTTGATCACTGGCTGGTCCGTATGCCTCTGGCCGAGACGATTTTATGGGGATCGGGCAAGCGGTCGGGCACCACACGGCTCATCTGCCGCATCCAGACCAGAGATGGCGGGATCGGCTGGGGTGAGACGATCTCGTTGATTGACAATGTCCCGGCAGTGTTTGCCAACATCGTTGCCCCTCTCGCCGCGGGTTATTCTATTGCCGATGCCGAGCGGTTCCATCGGCATGTATTGGGAGCGGGCTATTACCATCACAAGCGCGCGGCCGTGATGGCGATTGCCGCTATGGAAATGGCCATGTGGGATGCGCTCGGCCGTCGCGCAGGTTTACCGCTTTGCGCGCTATGGGGCGGGATGTGGCGCGAAAGCGTTGCCGCCTCCGCCTATATTTTTGTGAGCGACCCGCACAAAGTCAGCGATACGGCCAAGCGTTTTCTTGAAGAGGGTTTTGAGACATTCAAAATCAAAATTGGTGTGTCGATGCAGACGGATGTTCCGCTCGTTGAAGCCGTTAAAAAAGTTGTCGGCAATTGCGATGTGCGTGCCGATGTCAACGGCGCATGGACCCCGGGGACAGCGCGACGGCAACTGGCCAAACTTGCGCCTTATGATCTCGCTTATGTCGAACAGCCGCTCGAGCTTGATGATCTGGCAGGTCATGCCGAGCTACGCACCTGTCAAACGGTGCCCATCGCGCTTGATGAAAGTGCCTATAGCTTGAGTGATGTCGGCAACATCGTGCGCGCCAGTGCCGCCGATGTCGTGCTTCTCGATCCGCATGAGGCTGGCGGTGTCTGGCAGGTGATCAAGCAGGCTGCGATTTGTGAGTCGGTTGGTATTCCGGTGACGCTCCACTCGGGTGGCGAACTGGCTCTGTCACAAGCCGCCTATGTCCATCTGGCGGCCTCCATCCCGAATATGTCTCTGGCTATCGACACCGAACAAACCTATCTCGCCGGCGATATCGCACCCGCTGGTCCCAGACTCAAAAACGGACGTTTTACGGTTCCTGATAGGCCTGGTCTGGGGGTGGAGCCTGATATGGCTTTGATCGAACGTTATGTGGTCGATGGCATCAAAGGGGCCTATCTCGATCCGGATAAACCGGACTGGTTCCCGACAAAACCGGCTTATTGAAAAGCAACAGGTTCATCCAGAAAATGTGATCCCCAAGTCATGTGTAATGTCGAATTTGTAATCCCGTATTTGTAATCTCTCGCCACATTGAAATCACGCTTCGTCATATCATCATCCAGCAACTGATGATTGGTGATCTTGCTTTTCAAAAAACAGAAATCACACGAAGCCCTCAGCCCAAGCAAGCTGAAGGCGAGGATTGAGCAGTCGTCAAGACGACATCAGAAACCCTTCGCAATGGAGCCGCTCACACGATGCGACGACCGTTTGAGGGGATCGACGAGATTGGTGTGGGCCTGGGCATATTCGATTGAAAAAGCTGCATCCGACGTCGGCACGCTCGTGCGCAGCCCGATCCCGAAAGAGGTCGCCTTGAGTTTCGACCGCTCGACAGCTGTGGCCTGATCGAGAGTACCGGCTCCGCCTGCCGCAAACACATAGGGCTCGAGATTGGGGCTCA
>CANGQA010000047.1 GCA_947455995.1 Hyphomicrobiales bacterium
GAAATGGGTGCATTTTCCTTCGATCTGATTTTCGAGCGCACACGTGCGCTTGGCATGAAGGGTCAGGTGGTGGTCAGCCATGCCTTCTGCCTCGGGACTCCCGATCGCGACCTTGTCGATCCGTTGATCGAGCAGATTGTCGAACTCGATATCGGTATTATGACAACAGGACCCGCCGCGCGACCTGCTCCGCCTGTCAAGCGTCTTGTGGATGCGGGTGTCCGTGTCTGCTCCGGCTCCGATGGCATCCGTGATACATGGGGGCCTTACGGCAATGCCGATATGCTCGAACGTGTCATACTTGTTGGACTGCGTAATAATTTCCGGCGCGATGACGAGGTGGAGATCGCCTTCCATGTCTGTACCCGAGGTGGTGCAGATGTGATGCGGCTTGAGGATTATGGTCTGCATGTCGGTGCGAAAGCCGACCTGATTGTCGTTGAGGGAGAGACCATTACCCATGCGGCTGTGGCACGACCAGTCAGAAAACTTGTGCTCAAACACGGCAAGGTCATCGTCCGTGATGGCCACTGCATCCGGTCTGCACCATGACGGTGGACTCATTCACCGCGCCGATTGCTTCGCCGCGCCCCAAGGGGCATGTCATGCTGACCGCGCGCTGGGTTGTTGGGCATCGTGATGGACGGCATTGCCTGATTGAAAACGGCGAGGTGGTTTTCGATGATGGTGAGGTTATATTTGTCGGCCGCAACTTTCCAGGCCCAATCGTGGATCGGCGCGACTTCGGCAACGCCTTGATCGGTCCCGGATTTGTCGATCTCGATGCACTGTCCGATCTCGATACAACCATCCTTGCTTTTGACAATCAGCCGGCATGGAAGAAAGGTCGCGTCTGGCCGCGCAGCTATCTCGCGCGTGGTCCTTACGAGATGTATACGCGTGAGGAATTGGCGTTCCAGAAAACCTTTGCCTTTACCCAACTCATCCGCAACGGCATTACCACGGCCCTGCCTATCGCCTCCCTGTTCTATCGGGCATGGGGTGAAACAGTGGGCGAGTTTTCCGATGCGGCCCATGCCGCCGCAGCACTCGGCTTGCGTGTCTATCTCGGTCCGGCCTACCGCACCGGCAATCAGGTGGTCGACGAGGACGGACATATCAGCACCTATTTCGAGGAAGACCGTGGCCTGGCTGAGCTGGATGCTGCGATCGATTTTGCCGGACAAATCGAAGGATCGGCAGGAGGGCTTGTCCGGGCGATGCTTGCACCGGATCGGATTGAAACCTGCACTCCCGAACTGTTGCGGCGCACCGCTGCGGCCTCCAAGGATCTCGATATTCCGGTGAGGCAGCATTGTTGCCAATCCAAAATTGAATACGACCTCGTGTTGCAACAGCACGGGATGAGTCCGCCCGAATGGATGGCGAGTTTGAACTATCTGTCGGAGCGAAGCCTGTTGCCGCATGGCACGTTTGTGTCGGGCTCACGCCATATTGACCGCCCGGGGCACGATCTGGAGATCATTCGGGATTCGGGGGCCAGTCTTGTCCATTGCCCGCTTGTCTCGGGTCGGCATGGCAATACGATTGACCATTTCGGGCGTTACCGCGCTTTGGGATTGAAAATCGGTCTGGGGACCGATACCGCCCCGCCCGATATGATCATGAACATGCAAACCGGAATTATTCTGGCGCGGGTTGCGGCGGGCTCGGTCGCAGCGGTTCGTTGCGAGGACTATTATGATGCCGCTACAATCGGCGGCGCGAATGCGCTTCGCAGGCCGGATCTCGGCCGCCTTCAGCCCGGCTCCCGCGCTGATATCACCGTTTTCGATCTTGATCGGCCGCATCTGGGTCAGGTGATTGATCCGATCCAGACCATGATGCTGAGCGGCCATGGCCGCGATTTCTCAACAGTGGTTATTGATGGCCGCTTTGTGATGGAGAACCGTATCATTTCCGGGCATGATGAAGCCGAAGATACCCGACGCGCCCAAGCGCAGTTTGAGGGATTGATAGCTAAATATCCCGAGCGTACCCATGGCCACCCGGCAGTTGGGTCCATTTTTTCATCAAGCTATCCTGTGGATCGGGCCTCACTGTCACCGGCATTGTGGGGTGAATTGTGACCGGTACCACACCCATCCTGTCCGTCCGTGATTTGCAGGTCAATTTCTCCGGCCGTTATGGAGAATTGACAGCTTTGGATCATGTTTCGCTCGATATTGGCGAGGGAGAAATCCTCGGCGTGGTGGGTGAGTCCGGTGCTGGTAAATCACTGACCGGAACGGCTGTGATCGGACTTCTCGAGGCGCCTGGCCATATTGTCGGCGGATCGATTTTGCTTGATGGGTCCCGGATCGATACTCTGCCGCATCATGAGATGGGCAAGATCCGTGGGCGTAAAATCGGGGCAATTTTTCAAGATCCACTCACCTCATTGCATCCTCTGTTGACGGTTGGCCAACAGTTAATCGAGACGATCCAGACCCACCTGCCGCTCGGCAGGGCGGATGCGGTAGCCCGTGCCATTGCTTTGCTCGCCGATGTGGGGATTCCGTCGCCCGAAACGCGCATCAACCAGCATCCGCACCAGTTTTCCGGTGGCATGCGCCAGCGTGTCGTGATTGCATTGGCTCTGGCGGCCCAGCCCCGCCTGATCATCGCGGACGAGCCGACAACAGCTCTTGATGTTTCTATCCAGGCCCAGATCACGACTTTGCTCAAAAGACTTTGTCGCGAGCATGGGACGGCAATCATGCTTGTGACCCATGATATGGGGGTGATTGCCGAGACAGCCGACCGTGTGGCGGTGATGTATGCGGGACGAATTGTCGAGATAGGTCCTGTCGAGGAGGTCACGCGCCGCCCTCGTCACCCCTACACCGCCGGCTTGATGGCCTCCATTCCCAGCATGCGCGCCCGTGATACCACCTTGCGTCAAATCGATGGAGCAATGCCGCGCCTTAACGCCATTCCGGCGGGTTGCGCGTTCAATCCACGCTGTGAGCGCGCCGATGACCGCTGCAAGCGTGAAAAGCCTGTATTGGCGGCCCGGTCCCATGCTGCTGCATGCTGGCATCCCCTGTCAGGAGATCAATCATGATCGGGACCAATATCGCCCTTACAGTTGCCAAGGCGACCTGTCACTTTGACGTGTCTGCGCCCTGGTTGACGCGTTTCCTCAAGCGCGAACCACGACGGATCCTGAAGGCCGTTCAAGACGTATCTTTTACTGTGCGGCGCGGTTCGACCTTCAGCATTGTCGGAGAATCCGGCTGCGGCAAGTCGACCCTTGCCCGCATGATTGTCAAACTACAATCCCCCACCGGGGGCAGACTTGACTTTACCCCGTTGGAGCAGGCCGATGGCACCCGAGTGCCGCCCCGTGTGCAGATGATTTTTCAAGATCCCTATGCCAGCCTCAATCCGCGTTGGCATGTCGGCGAGATCATTGCCGAACCGATCCGCGAACTTAAACTCATCGATAACGAGGCGGCTATTCAGGCAAGGGTAGACGAGTTGCTCACGACGGTTGGGCTGTCGCCAACCGATGCCTCGCGTTACCCCCACGCTTTTTCTGGCGGACAACGCCAGCGCATCTCGATTGCCCGTGCTTTAGCGACCCAAGCCGATATTCTCGTCTGTGACGAGCCGACCTCGGCGCTTGATGTTTCGGTGCAGGCGCAAATTCTCAACCTCATGCGCCGCTTGCAGCAACAGTTTGGACTGACCTATATTTTTATCAGCCACAATCTCTCGGTCGTGCGTCATATGTCGGATGACATTGCCATCATGTATCTTGGCCGTATCGTCGAGACGGGGCCGGCGGATTTGATTTTTAGCGATCCCCGCCATCCCTATACGCGGTTGCTGCTTGATACGATTCCGGATGTCGAGAATCCGAACCGTTCCCGCCAACCCATGTCGGGTGAAGTCCCCAGTCCAATCACTCCGCCTTCGGGCTGCGCATTCCATCCCCGCTGCAAAGCGGCCATTGCTGCTTGCCGGAGCCAACAGCCGCAGTTGGAAGGGGAGGTCCATCAGACCGCCTGTCATGTTGTCTGCGCTGATTGACGCAACGATCCATCCCTAACAAGCCTTTGCAATTTAAAGGCTCCGCTTTTGCATCGCGCGTCTGGTGCGTTGTCTGGTTGCGTCCCGAATATCCGAACCATGCGTGGTCCCAATACTTTTTTGAAGACCGGACAATCAGACCTGGCGGGTCACCCAATTCAGGAGATTGGACCAAAGCGGTTTAAAGCCGTGCCAGCGCAGGAATTCAGTTGGTAGCCAATGGGGACCAATGTCAGTCGTCCACGCCGCAGTCCGTCCCTTTCCTGCCTCGCCGATGACGAGGAGAGGGTGGCCGCCTTCATCATCAGGCAAAGACAACAAAACTGTCGCGTCTGGCTTTGAAACTGTTTCGTTAATGCCGAGCAGATATGGCATGTCGGTTGGAACGCCGCGAAGGATTGGATGGTTTGCTGCACCCTGTGTGATGATGGGCACAATTCCTTCCGGCATCTCGAGACGGTCGTCATAGGGGTGGATCGCTGTGGGGAGCACGGCCTCTATAGGGGTTCCGCGGTAGCGCGCCGCACCATTGATCCCTTGGAAGCTGTAATAGCCGCCCACCATTATCAGTGCGCCCCCACGCTCGACATAGGCGCGCAGGGCCTTGAGCCGGTTGGGCGAACGGCGCGAGTGGATCCATACGTCAGGAGGAAGCAGCAGCGTGTTGGCACCGATGTCGCTTAGAATGATGCAATCATAGGCATCAAGGGCTTCGTCGCTTGATGGAAAATTTTCTGCCGCTTCGTGGCAAAGCATATAGGTGATGTCAAACTCCGGCCCCGACATCAGGGAGACGAATTCATCGGCACCCCGGTGGTGGGTTACCGATGCAAACTGATCCCAACCCTTGATATGGGTAGCGGTTGATGTCCAACTCTCACCGGCAAGAAGAATTTTTTTTGCTGTCATGTCGTTCGGTTCCGTTGGTCTTCGGACATAGGACGAAAAGGGTGGACACATATGATCCACCCTTCCGGTCGCAAGTCAGGTTTAGGACTGCTTTGCGAATTGCAGACGGAAGGCGCCATCAGGATATTGCATCCAATCGAGGGTCTTTGCAGATGCCTGGAGAGTGGCCGGAAAGGTCAGGAAAAGCATGGGCGCGTCTGCCGCGATCTGTGCCTCGGCTTCACGGTATAATTTGGCGCGGTCCTGATCGGCAGGTGCGCTGCGTGCTTTCTCCAACAGTTCTGTGACCTTATCGCTCTGGTAGCCCATGAAATTGTTAGGTCCGGATTTGGTGAAATAATTGTAGATATTGCCGTCCGGATCGGTCCGGCCAGACCAAGGCGACATGCACAGGTCGAAGTCCTTCTGGCGTAGAACAGTGATCAGGCTTGTGGCATCGATCTGCTTGATCTCGACTTTGAAGCCTGCCTGGTTGGCTTGTGCCTGAAGCACCTCGGCGGTCCGCACCTGTGCCGGCGAGTTCGTGACCGTTATCGTAACAGGGACTGGGGCGGTTTTTCCAGCATCGGCAAGCAGCTTGCGAGCGACGTTCGCATCCGCTGTATGTGGGATGAAAGCCTTGTCATGAACCCAGCCCATGGATGGCGGGATGGCACCGTAGGCGACACTGCCGGTCCCGAAAAATACGGCCCTCAGGATAGCCTGTTTATCGATCGCAGCAGTGAAAGCCTGGCGAACCCGCACATCATCGAATGGTGCTTTGGTCGTGTTGAACGAAAAAGCATTGAAACCCAGACCTGATGCCTGTTTGAGCACGAGGGATGACTCGCGACCAAGTTGTGCGACAGACTGTGCGGGCACGGAATCCACCAGCTGGATCGTGCCAGATCTGAGGTTGGTCAGCCGCACGGTTTCATCGGCAATGGGACGAAATACGACCTGGGCTATCGGAGCCGGTCCGCGCCAGTAGCCCGGGAACCGCTCCAGAACCAGTTCCGAATTCTTGGTCCAGCTGACGACACGGTAAGGGCCGGCGCCGACGGCTTTGGTGGCAAAATCGGGACCGAGGGTTTTAAGCGCAGTTGGAGACACCATCATCCCGGCGCGGTTCGACAGGACCTGCAGCAGCGGCGCATATGGCATCTTGAGTTTGATCGTGAACGTCAGAGGCCCCGTGATCTCCACCTGGTCAATCGGGGAAAGTTCGCTGCGACGGGGCGAAGCCGTGGCAGGGTCAAGCATGCGGTCGAAATTGGCCTTTACAGCGGCGGCATCAATGGGCGTCCCGTCGTGAAATGTCAGGTTAGGCTTCAGAGTGAAGCGATAGGTCAGATTATCGCTCATCTGCACGCTCGCCAGACCGGGCTCGATTTTCAGGTCGGGCGTCACGTGCACGAGCGGTTCGTGAAGGTTGTATTGGACGAACACTTCAAAGAAAGAGGCCATCAGTGCCGGATCCAAGGTCACAGGATCAGACGCAACGCCGATGGTCAGAGTTTTTGCATCCTGCGAGAAAACAGCGCCTGATGCCAGCGCCAGCGGTGCTCCAGCAAACAATGTGGCGGCATGTCGACGCGTGAGGGAAAAGGTCATCGGTGAAACTCCTTAATTGGCTGTGGTCAGTGGCGTGGATCAAATCTGTCTCGCAACCCGTCTCCGAGCAAGTTGCAACCAAAAACAGTGATGAAGATGGCAAAGCCGGGAAACAAAGCAAGCCAGGGTGCGAGCTCCATAAATCCTATGGCATTACGGAGCATATTGCCCCAAGTGGCCAGAGGCGGTTGTGCGCCAAGCCCAAGGAACGAGAGGTAGGATTCCGTAATTATGGCAGAGGCAAACAGAAGTGAACCCTGAACGATGATCGGCGGCATAATATTGGGCAGGATCGTCCGGCTGAGGATATTGAATGTTCCAAATCCCAAAGCCCGTTTGGCCTCGACAAATTCCAGTTGCCGCACCACGAGTGTCTGCGCCCTGGCAATGCGCGCGAAGACCGGAAGATTGACGACAGAAATGGCCAGTACCGCATTTGTGAGGCTTGGTCCAAGCACTGCGGCTATGGCAAGTGCGAGCAGGATGCTTGGAAATGCAAATACAATATCCATGATGCGCATAATCAGCGCGTCGTATGCTTTGCCGAAATATCCCGCGACAATTCCGGCTGCGGTGCCGATCAGTGCCGCCACAACCACGCTCAACGCGCCTACGACCAGTGATGTCCGCGCGCCATGGATGATGCGCGACAGCACATCGCGCCCGAGTTCGTCCGTTCCCAGCCAGTGGTCTGAGGATGGGGGAGCCAGAGTATTGATGAAATCCAGTTGGTCCGGTGCAAACGGAGCAAAAATAGGTGCGCCGATGGCGACGACTACGGCCAATACCACCAAACCAAGACCGACTGCGGCACGAGGATTGCCTGTAAATCCGCGCAGGACGTTCGTTATTCCCTTCGGGCGCATGAGGACTGCGACGGTCATGTCAGCCTCACGCGCGGATCAAGGGAGGTGTAAAGGAGGTCCGTGGCAAGGTTGATGAGTACAAACAGCAGGGCTGTCAGCAGAACGGCCCCCTGCACAACGGGATAGTCCCGAGCGAAGATCGCATCAACCGTGAGCTTGCCGATCCCGGGCCATGAAAACACGGTTTCGGTGATCACAACGCCGCCCAACAACTGGCCGAACTGGATGCCAATCAGTGTCACGATCGGGATGCGCGCATTGCGCAGGGCATGTGTCCATATGATCAGGCGTTGGGGGAGGCCCTTGGCTCGTGCTGTCCGGATATAGTCGGTGCGAAGCACTTCGAGCATCGTTGCCCGGGTCATCCGCATTGTGGCAGCCGCAAGCGCTGCACCAAGCGTCAATGCAGGCAGAACAAGATGGTGGAGGTGTCCGCCAAGATTCACAAACGGAGAAACGTAGCCTGATGCCGGAAAGAGCGGCAGATGGATGGAAAAGGCTAGAATAAGCAAAACTCCCAGCCAGAAACTTGGCATGGAGAGGCCACACAGAGCAAGAAACGATGCACTGTAATCTGCGCCGGTGTTGGGCCGCATCGCAGCGATGATTCCTGTAGGAATGGCAATGGCCAGCGAGATCGCCAGCGCGGCAACCGAAAGCACTGCCGTTGGGCCGAGCGCGTTAAGAAGCAGAGGAAGCACCTGGCGCCCGCCTTGAATCGAACGGCCGAAATCGCCGGTCAGTATCAAACCGAGCCAGGAGAAATACTGGACTGTTACAGGCTGGTCGAGCGCCATTTTCTGGCGAAGTGTGGCGATCGCACTAGCATCGGCTTCCATGCCCAGGATGGCGATTGCAGGATCACCCGGCACAAGTCTGATCAGAATAAATGCAATAACGGAAGTCCCGAATAAAATCGGAATAAGTGAGGCTAGTCGCGTGGCCAGATAACGCCCCATACAAACTCAGCTTGATTGAACCTCTTTGACCATGCAAAGTAATGGCGTTTTCATAATTCTGTCAATGGCGGGGATCGCCGGTGTGGGGTGCGTTAAAGCATATGCCTGATGAGCGAAAGGGCATCAATGTCGCGTCCGTCCTTGCTGTTAGGGGCTTGACCATTGGCATGCCTGACAGCCCCCCGATTGTGGACAAAGTTGATCTCGATCTGCGTCCGGGATGTATCACGTGCCTTGTCGGAGAATCAGGCTCTGGCAAAAGCCTCACCGCGTTGTCACTGATGCGACTGCTGCCGCCCGGCATTGGTCTTCAGGCAGACATGCTTGAACTGGATGGGGAAGATCTCCGCGAGCTCGATGATGCGCGTATGAACGTCATTCGGGGTGACCGGATGGCGATGGTTTTTCAGGAGCCGATGACAGCACTCAATCCGGTCATGACTGTAGGCGAGCAAATTACGGAGGCCTTGCGTGTCCATAAAGGAATGGATCAAGCCTCGGCAGATATTGCTGCTCTGGACATGTTCCGGCAAGTGCAGATTCCCGCAGCCGAAACGCGGCTTAATGCCTATCCGCATCAGTTGTCGGGTGGCATGCGCCAGCGCGTGATGATCGCGATTGCTTTGGTTTGTCGTCCCTCGGTTCTCATCGCCGACGAACCAACGACAGCACTTGACGTGACAATCCAGAGCCAGATTCTTCGTCTGATCGATGCGCTCAGGGTAGAACTGGGCATGGCTGTTTTGCTGATCACCCACAATCTTTCGCTGGTTGCCGAGATCGCCGACGAGGTGGTTGTGATGTATGCGGGCCGTATCGTAGAGCGTGCGCCACGAGACGCTCTTTTCGGCGATCCGATGCACCCTTACACACTGGCATTGTTCGCCGCCATGCCGCGTGCCGACGGCCGCGGACATCCTCTCGCGACCATCGGGGGGCAGGTCCCCTCCCATGGTGAAAGACTCTCGGGATGCCGTTTCGCTGCACGCTGTCCATTTGCAGAGGCGCGCTGCATGGAGACCTACCCGACCCTTCGCGAGATCAGGCAGGGCCACTGGATATCGTGCTGGCGGGCTCCCCTCGAGGACCATGTATCATGACGCATCTTCTCGTTGTCGATGGTCTGTCAAAAACCTATACCTCTGGAGGCGGGCTTTTCAGCCGTTTGAAAACAGCGCGGGTCGTTTCGAATGTCAGTTTTAAACTCGCCCGCGGCGATGTTTTTGCGCTGGTGGGTGAAAGCGGCTCCGGCAAGACGACAATAGGTAGGATGCTTTTGGGGCTGATTGATCCTGATGCTGGCTCAATCCGGTTTGACGATATTGACGTCCTGGCGCTCGATGCTGCGGGATTGCGGCGATTGCGGCGACGCGTTCAGATTATTTTTCAGGATCCGTTCGGCTCGCTTGATCCGAGGGTAACAGTCGGGCAGGCCATTGCCGAGCCCATTATCCTGCATGGTTTGCGACCGGCGGGAGAAGTGCAGGCTCGTGTCAGCGAGTTGCTAGCCCTTGTCGGCCTGGAAACAGCTCATGCTGAACGGTATCCACATGAGTTCTCCGGAGGGCAACGCCAGCGCATTGCCATCGCGCGCGCACTGGCGGTTGAGCCAGAATTGATTGTCTGCGATGAGCCGGTGTCGGCGCTCGACCTGTCTATCCAGGCGCAAGTCATCAACCTCTTAACCGAATTGCGTGCGAAGCTGGGTGTCTCTTATGTTTTCATCTCGCATGACATGGCTGTCGTTCGCCATATTGCGACGCATATCGGTGTTTTATACGGCGGCAGATTGGTCGAGACGGGACCTTCAGAGACGGTCCTTGGCGATCCCCGCCATCCCTATACCCGCATGCTGCTGGCCGCGACCCCGAGCCCTGTGCCAGGCTCGATGCGATCGCGCGAGCCGGTGATTGGCGAACCGCCCAGTCCATTCGATGATTCAGCGCATTGCTGGTTCGCTTCTCGATGTTCCCATCGGACCTCTGTATGCATGGAGGGAGAACCGTTGCTGCGTCAGGTTGATCCATCCTTACGGCTTGCCGCTTGCCACCATGCTGAAACGTTACCCACCGCCACCCCGTTTGACGATGGCGAAGACCGTATGACGGCGGCGTACCGATTGCGATTGGATATTTTGCGCAAGGCACGCTCGCCCGACATTCCGCAGCAAACCTCATCCGGATCCGCACATGGCTAATCCACAATCGGGAGCTTCTGGCGATCTGTGTGTCAGGTTCTCTTTTATTTCAAAAGTTTCGGAGTAATGGAACGCACACCATTAACTTCCGGACAAATAGCCAAGACATACCACTCTTACCTGTAACCATATGATTGCCGGAGTTGCCAACTTGTCAGAGAACACATCTGTCTTCCGCGTTAAAGATAATGCCATCGTGCGATTGTTCGGTCGCAAAAAGGCTGTCATCGGCGTCATCCATTCATTGCCGCTGCCGGGTTCGCCGCATTACGATGGCCAGAGCGTTCAGGAGATCTATCGTTTCGCCTGCGACGAGGCAAAGCGCTACCAAGATGGTGGAATGGACGGACTGATCGTCGAGAACCATGGCGACATTCCGTTTGCCAAGCCCGATGAACTTGGTCCCGAGACTGCTGCTGTGATGGCCGTGATGGCTGACCATGTGCGCCGGGAGACGGGTCTGCCTATTGGCATCAATGTTCTCGCAAATGGAGCGGTCTACGGTTTGGCTGTTGCAAAAGCAGCGGAGGCGGACTTTGTTCGCGTCAACCAATGGGCGAACGCCTATGTTGCCAATGAAGGATTCATGGAAGGGAAGGCGGGGGCTGCCAGCCGTTATCGGAGCTGGCTCAGAGCACGCGCCGTCGCCATTTTTGCTGATGTCCATGTCAAGCACGGTGCGCATGCCATCGTTGCCGATCGGCCGTTGGAGGAATTGACCAGAGATGCGGCGTTTTTTGATGCCGATGCCGTGATCGTCACGGGTCAGCGCACGGGGGACAGCGCACGTCTGGATGACCTTGCCACCGTGCGCGGTTCAACGACATTGCCTGTTCTTGTAGGAAGCGGGGTCAATCCATCCAATGTCGGTGCAATCTTCGACTATGCCGATGCGGTAATTGTTGCCAGTGCCTGCAAATATGAAGGCGGCTGGTGGAACATGGTCGATCCTGCAAGGCTGAAACTGTTCATGGACGCCGTGCACGGGGCCCGCGGATGAACCGTGTTTTTGTGCTCGGCAATGCCACGGTCGATATTGTCCAGCAGGTAGACAACTTTCCTCATCCGGGCGAAACAGTGTTGGCCGGTAAAAGCCTGCGCTGTGCAGGTGGCAAGGGCCTCAATCAGGCGGTCGCAGCGGCAAGGACAGGAGCCAATGTCACACTTGTAGCCCCCGTGGGCCGGGACAGTGATTCGGCCTTTCTTGCCGAGAGCGTTGCGGGAGAAGAGGGTCTCCGCGTCGACTGGCTGGCATGCCCCGCCGGGACTGACCTCTCTGTCATCTGGATTAATGGCAGCGGCGAGAATGTCATTGTCAGCAGTGCGGACTGCGCGCGTTGGCTTCAGCCTGACCAGGTGCGCGACCTGTGTCGTGTGTTGCAACCCGGTGATTATCTTGTTTTGCAAGGTAATCTCTCGTTGGTTGCAACGCGTGCTGCTGCCGAAGTCGCAAGGGCTTGCGGAGCGCGAACCATTCTCAACACGGCGCCCATCGCATGGGATATGGCGACTGTGATGCGGCTCGCAGACATCTTGATCGCGAATGAGGGAGAGGCTGGTGTTCTTTCTCAAGCAGCCAAGGATCCGGCGAAGGCTCTGCATGCCATCGGTATTCCGGTGGTGATCGTGACATTAGGTGCCAAAGGCGCGCGCATTGTGCATGACGGATGTGACACTATTCTGCCGGCTCCCCTCGTGACAGCCGTCGATACAGCGGGAGCAGGAGATGTTTTCACCGGGACGCTCGCCGGGTTGCTCACTCAGGGCTTTGATATGACGACTTCGACGGCAATCGCTGTTGCTGCCGCTTCCCAATCCGTCACCCGAAGTGGTACAACGCCATCCTTTCCTTCCCAAGAGACCATCAGAAACCTCTTTGATCTCATTCCACAGGTGTCTCATGCGTGACCTTCACAGGCCCGGTCGTTCTGTTGCAATGGGAGCCCGCGGGGCAGCTGCGACATCGCATCCCCTTTCAACAGCCATCGCTATTGAAGTCATGAGAAACGGTGGTAACGCCATCGATGCCGCGTTAACCGCCTGCGTCCTGCAATCTGTTCTCGAACCTCATAATACGGGCCTTGGCGGTGATTGCTTCGCGCTGGTTTGGAATGCCAGCACTAAAAGGTTGCATGCCCTCAATGGTGCCGGATATGCGCCCGGCGCCCTGAATGATGGACGGTTGCTTGCTTCCGGGATCAGCCAAATAGGGACAGAAGACCCACATTCAATCACGGTACCGGGCGCCCTCGATGGGTGGAACAGGTTGCTGTGTGACCATGGCACGCGTTCTCTGGCCGACATCTTGGCTCCTGCCATCGACTATGCGGAGCATGGTGTGGTCATCGCAGAGCGGGCAGCGGCGGACTGGGCGATCGAGATTGACAAACTTCGTGCCGATGAAGGGGCACGCCTGCATTGCCTGACCCGCCAGGGCGATGCACCGAAGGCGGGTGACCTGATGCGGTTTCCGGCCCTGGCCCGGACGTTACGGACCATCGCAACCGACGGAGTTGATGCCTTCTATCGTGGTGAATTGACAAGGACAATGGTGTCGTCACTCAACAAGGTTGGCGCGCTTCACGATAGGGCTGATTTTGCTGACTATGCCAGTTTCTACGTTGATCCGATCAGCACGCATTACCGTGGCCTCGACATCATGCAGATACCGCCGAGTGGCCAGGGCCTGACTGCGCTTGTGATGCTCAATATCCTTGCGGGCTTCGACCATTCCGGGCTTGATCCTGCCGGACCGGACAGATTCCACTTGCAGATTGAAGCCAGCAGACTGGCCTACGGGATCCGCGATACCTATCTTGCCGACCCTGCCTATGCTGACGTTCCGGTCGAGGAGCTTTTATCGCAGGGCTTCACGGACAGACTGCGTGGGCGCATTGATATGAGAAAGGCTATGCCTCCCGATCTTGTCTTGCCCCGCCCCGGCCATGCCGACACAGTCTATTTGACTGTCGCCGATGCTGAAGGAAATGTCTGTTCGCTCATCAGCTCTTTGTTTTACGCCTTTGGTTCCGGCAAGGTTTGCCCCGAGACTGGTGTTGTGTTCCAGAACCGGGGTGTCGGCTTTCGCGTGCAATCCGGACATCCCAACTGTGTGGGCCCGCGCAAGCGCCCGCTCCATACCATCATTCCGGCCATGGCCCTTCGCAACGGGAAGCCTGAAATATCCTTTGGTGTGATGGGGGGACCCTATCAGGCCGCGGGTGTCGTGCATGCTCTCCAGAATATGGTCGATTTCGATATGGATGTGCAGGAGGCATTGGATGCCCCGCGCGGTTTCCGTCTCGCTGGCCCTTTCGAGGCGGAGCGCGGGATTTCACAAGAAACACTCAACGACCTAGCCGGTCGCGGGCATCCAGTTTCTCGATCCGATTTGCCTTTCGGCGGGGGGCAAATCATTGCCATTGATCAGGAACGACCGCTTTTTCGAGCCGGTTCAGACCCTCGAAAAGACGGAGCTGCGCTCGCATTCTGACGCTGTTTATGGCGGGTAAATTTATCCTCCAAAGGACAGATCACAATTATAACGCAAATTTTCTGAGCGTGTCTCGCAAGGGTGGGCGCGGAAAGCGTTTCATCGGGGGACATGCAATAACTCCTCCACACTGTAAGGCTGGCTTGAAGGCCATGTCATGTTGCAAATAAGCATTTATGCCAGGTTCTTTGTGGCGTCTTTTTGTGTGCCCGCTCCGATTGCTACGATAGTGACTGTCACAATTTTACAAAACGACTATGCTTTTTATCGTGCTGCGAAGAGAACCTGCGCAGGCAGGAGTGGTCTTGGTGGCGGACACTGAAAAGGAAATAACATGATCAATATCGGCAAAGCAGGACTGTTCAATCTGGCGGGTCATAGCGTCAACCGGATGGGCTATGGGGCCATGCAGCTTGCGGGTCCGGGTGTCTTTGGGCCGCCCAAAGACCATGCCATGGCTGTTGCCGTGCTCAGGGCTGCCATAGCCAGTGGTGTCAACCATATCGATACCAGCGATTTCTATGGTCCGCATGTCACCAACCAGATCATCTGCGAGGCTCTTCATCCCTATGCCGACGATTTAGTGATCGTGACCAAGGTCAGCGCCCGTCGCGGGGCCGATGGCTCATGGCTTCCTGCCATGTCCCCGAAAGAATTGACGGACGCCATCCATGATAATTTGCGGCACTTGAAATTGGACGCGCTGGATGTTGTCAATCTGCGCAGCATGTTCAGCAACCATGCCCCGATGGAAGGTTCGCTTGAAGAGCCATTGACAGTTCTGGCCGATCTGCAGCGCAAGGGTTTGATCAAACAGATCGGCCTCAGCAATGTCACGCCCCGTCAGGTCGAGGACGGCCGCAAGATTTGCGATATTGTTTGTGTCCAAAACCACTACAATCTGGTGCATCGGGCCGATGATGCGCTTATTGACGCTTTGGCGGCGGATGGCATTGCCTATGTTCCGTTTTTCCCGCTTGGCGGTTTCAGCCCTATTCAATCCGACATTCTTGATCAGGTGGCTCGCGAGACGGGCCATACGGCGATGCAGATTGCGCTAGCCTGGCTGCTGAAACGGGCCCCCAATATCCTGCTGATTCCAGGGACATCGTCTTTGGGTCATTTGCAGGACAATCTTTCTGCTGCCAACATTGAATTGTCCGATGCCATTTTGTCGAGGCTGGCCAATATTGAGGCGGCTGGCGGTCATTGAGAACCGCAACGCCATTAGAACAAGGGTTTCCATAATGATGAACGATCATAATCGAGACATGCCTATGGAAACCCTATTTTATTTGGTCGTGATATCACCGCATAAATCGCGCAGTTTTTTCAGATTTGATAAGATTTCTTGCGGTTTGATGCCGCTTGGGGCTACAAAGGAAAACAGCATGTCTTTCGAATAAGGCTCGAATACGATGGAATTATCTTTGATAAAGCCTCTGGAGATTTGCAGCTTCAAGGTCTTTGCATTCATCACCGCAGGCATCGTAGGCAGCTTGAACGAAGCTTTTAAATACTGCTTTGAATAGTCGGCGATATTGCCAATCGTGACAGCGTCCAGATCCGCATTGCTAATGCCGAATTGGTAGCGGAAAGTGATCGCGGCGGGTGCGCCATTGCGTGCCAAACCCGCTGTCGTTGTTGGAATGGCTTTTGGCTTCAAGACTACCGTTTGTCGGAAGCTGCAGCCTTTCTCATCCCACAATTCGGGGCTTTCGATGGCGTTCTCAAAGCCTGCACCCAGATGTTTTTCCTGTTCGGCAGTGGCGATCGCGCTGCCGCTGAACTCAAGCAGAAAGGCACGCAAGGCTGCGGAATCAGCCGGTGTCTTTATACCGGCAACCAGGGGGGCAATGACTTCATTGGCAAAAGCATCATCCCAATCATTGATGGTAACAGCAGGCTCGCTTCCCTTTTTCCAGCCTGCCGATGGAACCTCACCGATGCCCAAGGCCGGGGGTCGTTCTATGTTTTTTTGAGGATTTTGCGCGATAGCCAGGTTCGACGTACAAGTCCAAAGAACCAACAAGCTCATCGGGCACAGGATCATCTTCCTCGTGATAGCCATTGAAGCAAGGTCCTTTCACTGTTTGACCAAACCAAGCCGCGCGGTCCGATCGCCCCAACGGTTATTGCCTGTCTGTCAAACTTCGCGGTTTTTGAGGGCCGCTTCACGCTCGATAATGTAATCGCGGGTCAGGGGTACAGCTGTCTGCTTGCGCGCGAGCTGCACCTGAAACACGGCGACGCTCTGATGGTGGAACGCGGCTTCACACATCGCCAGATAGAATTCCCACATCAAACAGAAACGTTCATCATAGAGTGCTCTGGCTTGCTCCCGATTGGCCATAAACCTGAAGCGCCAATGGCGAAGGGTCGAGGCATAATGGAGCCGCAGCACTTCGATATCCGTCACGACCAAACCGGCTTTTTCGATTTCAGGCAGCATCTCGGATAAAGCGGGCAAATAACCGCCCGGAAAAATATATTTTGTCAGCCATGGCTGCACCACATTCGGACCATCGGACTGGCCGATCGTGTGCAATAGCATGACACCGTCTTCGTCGAGCAGTTGGCGGCACTGGCGAAAGAACGACGAGAAATTCTTGTAGCCGACATGCTCGAACATACCGACCGAAACGATACGGTCGAATGGGCCGTTGATGTCACGATAATCGGTGAGCGAAAATGTGACGCGATCAGCCAGCCCCTCTGTCCTGGCTCGGTCTTGGGCCACGCTCAGCTGTTCCTGCGACAGTGTAATCCCGGTGACCTGGCCTGCTCCGGCAACGCGCGCGAGATAGAGCCCAAGTCCACCCCAGCCGCAACCGATGTCAAGGACGTTATTGCCCGGTTGCAAATAGAGTTTTGCCGCGATGTGGCGTTTTTTGGCCAGTTGCGCTTGTTCCAGCGTCGCATCCGGATGTTCGAAATAGGCACAGGAATATTGATAATCCCCATCCAGAAAAAGTTCGTAGAACTGGCGGTTGAGATCATAATGATGGGCCACATTGGCCCGCGCCTGCATCTTCCCTATAGTGGAGGTCAGCCGGCGGATATGAAACCGTGTGCGATCCAGCAAGCCTGCCCAAAACGGATCGGGCTCTCCAGCCTGTTCGCGCAAAACCAGATCAAGAAAATCATAGATCGTCCCTTCTTCGACGATGAAGCGCTGATCCATGAACAGTTCACCAAGCCGCAAATCGGCATCCAGCAGGAAGGCCAATTCCGCCCATCTGTCGGTAAACCGGATAGCTGCATGGGGTGTTGTTCCATCCCCAAAAAGCAATTCCTTGCCAGACGCAGTTCTCACAACAAGCGAACCACGGCTCACGAGAGAGCGAAAGACAATATCAAGCAAATAATCAAGCAGCATGGCATCAATACCTCTATGCCTGATGGCCTAGACCTATGCCTTGAAGCTGTCAATTGCTGGACTAGCATGGCTACAGATGAGGATGAGACAAATGATTTTACAGTGCGTTTTCGCTGGTTCGATCAGGTCTATCGTGTTTCCTGAAAGCGGGGCTAAGTCGCATGATATGAAGTGGAAGCTACAAAGTTTGTAGCTTCCACTGTTTACTGTTGCCTAAGCGGTGTTTCAAAAAGTTTGAATCCGTTGAATTTACTCGTAAACTCTTCTTGGCACGCTCCATGCATTATGGTTTTCATGACCAATCAGACGCTTCAGACACCCCGAATCCTTCTCGATTTTGATGGAACCATTACCACGCGTGACAGCGTTGATGCCGTTCTTGAACGATTTGCCTTGCCGCAATGGCAGGAGGTGGAACAGGAATGGGAAAATGGCACCATCGGTTCGCTGGAATGTCTGCAACGCCAGGTCGCCCTGATCCGCGCTACGCCTTATGCTATGGATCATTTTATTGACGGCATTGAGGTTGATTCTTCTTTAAGCGATCTGTTGATGTTGTGTCGCCAATCGAATGTGATGGTCAGCGTCGTGTCTGACGGATTTGAACGCTCGGTCCGGCGTGTGCTGGAGCGGGTTGGCGAGGTCTGTGACATCAAGGCCAACCAATTGATGCCGCTTGGCCATGACCGCTGGACCCTCTCGCATCCATTTGCCCATGCAGGCTGCACCTCGGGTGCAGGCACCTGCAAATGCCATGCGGCGGCCCCATCGCCTACCATCCTGATCGGTGATGGGCGCTCCGATTTCTGTGTCGCGCATCAAGCCAGCCTGGTGTTCGCCAAAGGCCGATTGGCCAAATATTGCCAGGATCATCATCTGCCACATATCCCGATTGCCCATCTGGGGGATGTGCTGGCCCCTCTGTCGCAACGGCTTGAGATCGGTCTTGCCGCTTAACTGTTAGATTTATGGAGTCACATCATGACCTCACCAGCCAATCCTGCCACAAGCGGGACTGCTTCTGCTTTTGGCGATATGACCGATTCCGAGCTTCTGGCTCTGGAAAATGTCTATTGCTCGCATGGCGATACTGTCCACTATGTCGACGAACCGAAAATTTTCGAGACCTGCGAAGGCTCCTATATGTATGACGGAAAGGGACAGGCCTTTCTGGATTTGCAGATGTGGTATTCGGCCGTCAATTTCGGCTACAAAAACGAGCGTTTGAACAATTCTGTCAAGCGCCAGCTTGATAAGCTGCCGCAGGTGGCCAGCCAATATCTGCACCGCGAAAAGATCGAACTGGCCACCAGAATCAGCCAGCGGATCGAAACCACGTTCGGCACCAAAGGCCGCGTGCATTTCAATGTCGGCGGTTCGCAGGCAGTTGAGGATTCTTTGAAGATCGTCCGCAATGCCAAAAACGGCAAAAGCCTGATGTTCGCATTCGAGGGCGGGTATCATGGCCGCACCCTCGGTGCCTCGGCGATTACCTCGTCTTATCGCTATCGCCGCCGCTATGGCCATTTCTCTGATCGGGCGCAATTTGTGCCATTCCCTTATTGCTTCCGTTGCCCCTATGGCAAGAAGCGCGAGGATTGCGGTTTGTATTGCGTCGAACAATTCGCGCGCCTGTTCGATACCGAATATTACGGCGTCTGGGATGCGAAGGTTGGCGAAAGCGAATATGGCGCTTTCTACGTCGAGGCCATTCAAGGCACCGGCGGCTATGTCGTACCGCCGCCCGGCTATTTCGAGCGTCTCAAGGAAATTCTCAGCGAGCGCAAAATTCTGATGGTTGATGATGAAATCCAGATGGGATTTTATCGGGCAGGCAAGATGTGGGCGATCGAGAATTTCAACGTCACTCCCGATGTGATTGTGTTCGGCAAGGCGGTAACCAATGGTCTGAACCCGTTGTCAGGTATCTGGGCCCGAGAAGAGCTGATCAATCCGACCGTGTTTCCGGCAGGCTCGACCCATTCCACCTTCAATGCCAATCCGCTGGGCACTGCTGTCGCGCTTGAAGCCATCAAGATGATGGAAGAAACCGATTACGAGGCCATGACCAAGGCCAAGGGCGCTTACTTCCTCAAAGGCTTACAGGATCTCAAAAGCCGCTATTCGATTATCGGTGATGTCGATGGTATGGGCATGGCCTTGCGGATGGAGATTTGCCAGTCCGATGGCTTCACCCCGGACAAGGCGATTGTCGACCGGATGGTCGATGAAGCCCTGCTCGGCAATCTCGAGGTTGGCGGCAAGCAATACGGGCTGATCCTCGATATTGGCGGTTACTATAAAAACGTTGTGACCCTCGCTCCATCCCTGCACATGTCCTATGAGGAAATCGATCTGGCCATCAAGCTGCTTGATGTTCTGCTGCATCGCGTCACTAGGACCTGACTGATGCGGATTGGCCTGATTGACCTTGACCAGACAGTCACGCAACAATTGCCGCTGGCTGCTCTTGTCGATGCTGGTCAGGCCGTTAGGATCGACGCCGCCGATCTTGCCCCTAAACTGCGTCTGCTGGCCAATCGGGCTGTGTGGAAGGAATTACAAGACCGGATTGACTTTGCCATGGGCCAACGCAGCGGACGCGGTGCTGAAGTGTTCTTCTATGGATCGGGTGATTTCCACCATCTTACAGCGGGCCTCATTGCCCGCCATTCCATGCCTGTCACGGTGATCCATCTCGACCAGCACCCCGATTGGGTGACATTCCCGGGCAGCCTCAATTGTGGCTCCTGGGTCAATCACGCTCTGGAACTGCCGCAGGTCGATCGGGTCATCACGCTTGGCCCTTCCGGTGATGATCTCGACTGGCCCGAATGGAAATCGGCCAATCTGCGTGCGGTGGCGGACGGACGTCTGGTGGTCTGGCCATGGCAGCACAAACCCTCTCTGGTGCTCGGCCACTATGGCAATACTGACAGTTGGGAACAAAAGGGCCGCTTTTTGCATTGGCGGGAATTGGGCGAGGGAGCTTTGGCCGATCATCTGATGCGCCTGTCTGCACTGATCCGTACCCAGGCGGTCTATGTGACCATCGACAAGGATGTGTTGTCGTCGCAACAGGCTGTCACCAATTGGGATCAGGGTTTTATGACCTTGCCGCATGTCGAGGCGGTCCTGACCTTTCTGTCGGCGCATCATCAGGTGATCGGCATCGATGTGTGCGGGGATTATTCGCCGCCGGTCTTTGACGATCTCTGGCGCCGCTGTCTGTCGTTTTTCGATCGGGATATCTCAAGCCCTCCCGGTCACCACCACAATCTCAATGCGCAGACCAATGCCGCGCTGCTGGATATCTTTCGGTCCATTGGAGCCTGAGCGATGATACAGGATATGACACTCACTTTTGAAGGCGGTCCGGTGGGCGTGCTGTTGATCCACGGGCTGGGTGGCACCCCTGTCGAATTGAAAGTAGTAGCCAAGGGGCTCAACAAGGCTGGTTTTACTGTACATTGCTGCCAATTGGCAGGCCATTGCGGGACCGAGGAGGATTTGCTGGCCACGACGTGGCATGACTGGTTCAAAAGTGTCGAGGATGCGCTTGACCGGCTGCGCCAGCAATGCACCAGTATCGTGGTTGGCGGGCTGTCGATGGGGGCTGTGATGGCCTTGCATGTCGCCGCCAAACATCCCAACAAGCTCGCGGGCTTGACCCTGTTCGGACCGACTTTGCGCTATGATGGCTGGTCGCTGCCCTGGTATAATTTTTTGCTCAGAGTGCTGATCGACACACCGATTGGCCGCCGGTTCCGCTTTGTCGAAGCGTTCCCGTTCGGTATTAAGGATGAGCGCATCCGCAAGATCATCCATGCCGCCATGACCAGCGGCAACAGTTCCGAAGCAGGTTTGCTGGGCACGCCGTCGCTGTCGATCCGCGAATTGTGGCGGTTGAATGCGGCGGTCATGGCCGAATTGTCCACCATCAAAACCCGGACCCTGATCATCCATGCGCGCGAGGATGATATTGCAGGCCTCTCCAATGCCTTTACTTTGCAAAAAGAATTGGGAGGGTTGGTCGATGTGCTGGTGCTTGATGATTCCTATCATCTGGTAACCATAGACAGGCAGCGTGATCTGGTGATCCGCCGCAGTGCCGAATTTATTGCGGGCCTGACAAAGACCGCAACGCATCCAGAGCCCGAAACTGTCAGGGCTGGATAAGGAGGGGCCATGATCGTCACTGTGCACCCGACATTCGAGACCATTGATGCCGCCGATTGGGACCGTTGCCTGCCGGACGAGGTCGAATCCTATCGCTACTACCGTGCCTGCCACGAGGGAAATTCAGGCTTATTGCCGGTTGCGATCACCGTGGTGCGCGAAGGCCGTATCATCGCTGTCGCGCCTGTGATGGGGCTGTCCTACCGGCTTGATACCAGCCTTCAAGGTCCGTTGCGCCGCCTCACCGACTGGTTAAACAGCTTTTGGGATGGTGTGCTGCGGATCGATGTGATCGGGCTTGGCTCTGAATTGGCCGAGCGTTGCCATATCGGATTCGATCCAGCTTTGAGTGAGGGCGATAAAGCCAAGGCTTTTGCCGCTATGATGGATGGTCTGCGGCGTCATGCCTACCAGTCCGGTACGGGGCTTGTGATGGTCAAGGATCTGGCTGCTCCCGATGTGCCTCTCATCGGTCCTGTTTTGGAGCTAAAAGGCTATCAGCGTGTCAACAGCCTGCCGGTCGCTGTGCTCGATATTGTCGGATCTGAAGCCGATTATCTGTCATCTCTGTCATCGGCAACCCGCAAGGATATTCGCCGCAAGCTTAAGGCCGGGGCGCAAATGACAATCGAGCAGCGGCACGACATTAGCGCCATAGCCGATGAGATCGAAGCCCTTTACGAACATACACGCTTCAATAGCCGCTATGATTACGACGAGCTGGAAACCCTGCCGGCAGGCTATTTTTTCACAGTCTCGAAAACGCTGGTCGAGCGAGCCGTTTTCATGCTTTATCGGGTGGATGGGGTCTTGATCGGCTTCAATCTGTTGATGGTCGAACAGCACCGGGTGATCGATAAATTTTTCGGCATGCGCTATCCTATCGGTCAGGAGTATAATCTTTATGCTGTCAGCTGGATGACCAATGTGCGCTATTGCATCGACCACCGTATCGCGTTGCTGCAAACCGGACAGACAGCCTATGCCGCCAAATTGCGTTATGGCAGCCGGTTGGTGGCTTCCTCGCTGTATTTCCATCATCGCAACCGGCTTCTGAACGGGCTGTTGCGGCTTGTCGCCCCTTGGCTGGCTTTTGACCGTCAGGATCCCGATTTGCGCCATCTGCCGCAACAGGGAGAGCCGCGATGATGTCGCCTCAGGCCGTGATGTTTTGGGTGCTGAATCTGGTTTGCGACACATTCGGCCAAATGGCCTTCAAATATGCATCACGCTCGACCGGCGATTTGCAGGGTCTTGCCCATTGGCGGGCCTTGGCACGAAGTCCGCTTTTGTGGCTTGGCATTTTTGCTTTCGTGTTCGAATTGCTGTTCTGGCTGTCGTTTCTGGCCGAGGTTCCCTTGGCGATGGGATTGTTCATCGGCTGTGCGAATATCGTTTCGGTTCTGTTGTTCGGCCATTGGCTTTTTGACGAACCTTTACCGAAAAACCGTTTGATGGCGATTGGCTTGATTGTCGTCGGCGTCGCAATGGTGGGATGGGGCGGGTTATGAAACGCGGTTTTATTCTGGGTTTCCTTGCGCTGGTGGCTTGCGATACGCTGGGGCAAATCGGCTTCAAGCTGACGGCTGTCAGTGTCGGGGTGATGCAATTCAATCTGGACTGGTTGACGCAGCTATTTCTGACCCCGTCGTTTTTCATGATTGTTTTGGCCTATATGGGTGCTTTTGTGCTCTATATGACCTTGATGAAAAATGTGGATGTCGGCCCACTGTTTGCCGCCTCGCATCTGGAATTGGTGAGTGTGTCGGTGTTTGCCTATGTCTGGCTGGATGAGCGGCTTGTACCGATCCAGCTGGCCGGATGCGGGCTGGTTGTGGTTGGTGTGGTCATGCTGGGTATTTCGGAGCATCACTCCAACAATGCCGCGGAGAAGTGATGAAACGCTGGTTCCCTTTCGGCACATTGCGTATCCGCCTGACTGTCGCTTTCTTGCTGGTCTCGGTGCCACCGATGCTGATCACCGCCTTGCTGGCGGCGCAATTGCTGTCCTCGGCCTTTGACAAAAATCTCAACCAGTGGCTGACCGAAACCTTGAATTTTTTTACTGCCGAAGTTGAGGAAGTGCAGCAAAACACCCAAAGGGTAGCCAGCATCATTGCACGCAGGATTATCGCCTCATCTGAGGCATTGCCGGACCAGCAGATCGCCTCGGATGTCTCTTTGCTGACAGCTTTGGGGACCGATTTTGTAGCCATTCATGATGGCGAGCAATGGCGCTATTATGGCGAGCAAGGCATCACCGAGATCGGGCCATTGCCCAACCGTTCGACAGGATCGATTTTTATTGTCAAAAACCAGGGCCGCTCGGTGCTGGCGATCGGGGCGATCCATATCGTCAATATCAAAGGAAAAACCATCACCATTGTCGTGGCCAACTGGCTTAACGATACCTTCAGCGTAATCGGCAAAATCGTTCAGGCCCTGAAGTTCGAGGTTTTTGTTTACGAGAACAAGATTCTTAATCTGACGCCGATCGGGGATGAGCAGTTACCGCCTGCCTATGACTATGCCACTTCGATCCAGCCGAATGCCGAGACCCTCGCCCAAATTTTGAAATTGCGTGGCGGGCCGCTGATCTATGATCCGGGCGATGAATCACCGCTTTATCTCGCTGCCTATGTGCCCTTGCGCGCAGCAACGGGAGAGCTGGTAGGCGTTGTCGCAGCAGGCGTTAATCCAGAACAGGACCTGTTCGGGCACCTTAACAAGCTCGATCTGTTTTTGGGAATTTTTCTAGGCGGGTTCATTCTGTCAGTGCTGGCGGGCGTGGCAATGTCGGGTTTCCTGGC
>CANGQA010000048.1 GCA_947455995.1 Hyphomicrobiales bacterium
CTGCGAAGATATCTGGACCCCGGATGTGGTGGAATGTCTGGCGGAGACGGGTTCGGAAATCATTTTGGTGCCCAATGGCTCGCCTTACTGGCGCGATAAAAACGATACGCGTCTCAATATTGCGGTTTCGCGGGTCACCGAAAGTGCCTTGCCGTTGGTCTATCTCAATCAGGTTGGCGGGCAGGACGAATTGGTGTTTGACGGTGCGTCATTTGTTCTCAATGCCGATGGCTCGCTGGCGGTGCAGATGCCGGCTTTTCGTGAGCATCTCAGTCTGACCGAATGGACCCGGGGGCCTGAAGGCTGGGTTTGCGGTGTTGGAGACCGGTATCTGATCGAGGAAGGGGATCGGGGCGATTATGCGGCCTGCGTTTTGGGCCTGCGCGATTATGTCAATAAAAACCGTTTCCCCGGTGTGGTGCTGGGCTTGTCTGGTGGTATTGATTCTGCCATCTGTGCAGCGATGGCGGTTGATGCGCTGGGGGCGGATCGGGTGCATGCAATCATGCTGCCGTCTCGCTACACATCCAAAGACAGCCTTGAAGATGCGGCCCTGTGTGCCTCGGCCTTGGGCATCCGTTATGACACTGTGCCGATCAGCGACACGGTGGATGCGTTTGAAGCCACCCTTTCTCCGCTGTTTGCGGGGCGTAAAGCCGATATTACCGAGGAAAACCTGCAAAGCCGCACGCGCGGCAGTATTTTGATGGCGATTTCTAATAAATTCGGACCAATGGTGGTGACAACCGGCAATAAATCCGAAATGTCGGTCGGCTATGCGACCATTTACGGTGATATGAATGGCGGCTTCAACCCGATCAAGGATCTCTACAAGATGGAGGTCTATCGCCTGTCGGCTCTTCGCAACTCCTGGAAGCCCGAAGAAGCGCTTGGCCCGGACGGGGTTGTAATTCCTGTCCGGATTCTGACCAAAGCCCCATCTGCCGAATTGCGCGACAATCAGACCGATCAGGACTCTCTGCCACCCTATGAGGATCTGGACGCCGTGCTGGAACGTCTGGTCGAGCGGGAACTGCACGTCGCAGAGATAATCGCTGAAGGTTTTGACGCTGACATGGTGCGCCGGATCGAACGGTTACTGCATCTTGCCGAATACAAGCGGCGGCAATCTGCCCCGGGGGTCAAGGTCACCTTGCGCAATTTCGGACGAGATCGGCGCTATCCGATTGTCAACCGTTTCAGGGATCAGGGTTTGCCACCCTACCAGCCCGATCAGGCATTGCGTAAGAGCAGCTCGGCAGCCAATGTAATGGATATGACATGACCCCTAAAGTTCGTTTTGCTCCTTCGCCGACGGGGCGTATTCATATCGGTAATGCCCGCACGGCTTTGATGAACTGGTTGTTTGCCAAGCATCGTGGCGGGATCTTCGTCTTGCGGTTTGACGATACCGACCAGGAACGGTCGCGCGAGGAATATGCCGTTTCAATCGAGGCCGATCTGCATTGGCTTGGCATCCACCCCGACGAGGTGGCGCGTCAGTCGCAACGCTTTGCATTGTATGCGGCTGCGGCTGAAAAACTGAAGGCACTGGGCCGGCTCTATCCCTGCTATGAAACCGAGGACGAGCTTGACCGGCGCCGCAAGAGGCAGGCAGCACGGGGTCTGCCTCCTGTCTATGATCGGGCCGCACTGGCGTTGACAGCTGCCGAGATTGCCGCACTTGAAGCCGAGGGACGCAAACCCCACTGGCGGTTCAAACTCGATCACCGCGTGGTGGCCTGGCGTGATCTGGTTCGTGGCGAATGTCATGTCGATTGCGCATCCTTATCCGATCCGGTGCTGGTCCGCGCTGACGCGACCTATCTCTACACACTGCCGTCGGTTGTGGACGATGTGGATATGGCGATGACCCATATTATCCGTGGCGAGGACCATGTCACCAATACGGCTGTGCAGATCCAGTTGTTTGAATTGCTCGGCACTGTGGTTCCGCAGTTTGCCCATCACAATCTGTTGACCAATGCCAGTGGCGAAGGCCTGTCCAAGCGTATGGGCCATTTGTCCCTGACATCCCTGCGCGAAGAGGGCCTGGAGGCCATGGCTGCGGCCTCGCTGGCGGTGCTGGTGGGATCATCGGAAGCGGTGCGGCCGATTGCTTCACTCGATGCTTTGGCGCCTCTTGTCGACCTGAGCCGCTTGTCGCGGGCGCCCGCCCGTTTCGACGAGGCCGAATTGCACCATCTCAACGCCCGGCTGCTGCATGATGCCGATTTCGCTTCGGTTCAGACCCGGTTGCAGGCGATGGGCGTCGAGGCTGATGAAGCCTTCTGGTTGGCGGTGCGTGGCAATCTTGAAACGCTCAAGGATGCGCTGGTCTGGTGGCAAGTTGTGCATGGCCCGCAGGCTCCAGTCTCGACCGATGCCGCTTTGCTGGCAATGGCTGCTCACTTGTTACCGCAAGAACCCTTTGATCACGCCACATGGGGCGCTTGGACGGGGGCGATCAAGGCAGAAACGGGCTTGTCAGGACGCAATCTGTTCATGCCGCTGCGGCTGGCTTTAACGGGCCATGAGCATGGGCCGGAACTCAAAGCCCTGCTGCCCTTGATCGGGCGTGATCGGACTTTGCGCCGGTTGGCGGGTGAAACAGCCTGATGATCCATTGGGGATTTGAAGACTGATCACCTGCCACACATGATTGTGGTGCAGGTTATTCGGTTGATTGCGTTGTACTGGGGACGATCAACCGGATTTTCTTTTTGGTGCCATCGCTGTCGATGATCTCGATCATCCGGTCGGACGCGGGCTTGGTGTTTGCAGGCTGGGCGTTGGGTGCCTCAGCAGTGCTGGTTGGCGCCGCTGCTTTACCTTTGGGCTGGTCGGCGCGCGGGCGCGACAATTCAAATGAGCGTTGCTCTGACACCTGCGCATCCGACCGGCCATTGACGGCCAGAATCTTTTCGGCTTCGGCCAGTGCCTCACTCCAGCTTTGGCCCTGTTTTCGGCAGGCGCAAGCCGGATCGGGCTTGTTCTGCCGGTATTTATAGGCATTGGCGAGCTGGCCGTAAGTCGCACCACCGTCAATGGTGGTCGCGGTTTCCGGATCCTGACCGATCGGGGCGATATAGAGCGAGACATCCGCATTCGGGCAAGAAGCGCGGCAAAGATCGGCATCAAGACCGAAGCGGGAGCGGCTGGCGACAGAGCTGATCGGAAAGTAATAGCCGTCACAACTGCGCACACAAAGGGTGCGATAGCCGTAACCCTTCTCATCCAGGGGAAAGGCCGTCATCGGCGGCTCATCCGACATTTCATTATCGGAGAATGGGTTCTTGCCATTGCCGAACAGCAAATCCATCAAGCCGTTGCGATTGGGCTGGGCGTTGCGCGCGCCACCGGGGCGGCAATTGGTATCGAGGGCTGCTTGAAGATTGGTGCGGCGTTCCTCGACGGCCGGATTGGTGTTACGCGTCGCTTCGGCGTTGAGAAATGATATTGAGTTTTGATATTCACGGATCTGGCGTTGCAGATCTGTGCATTGCTTGGGGGCGTCACTGAAGATGTTGAAAATCTTGCGTGTTGTCGAGTCGCATCCGACTTGTTTGTAATAATCCTGCGTGCGGCGCAAATCAGCCTGTACGTTACGAATGGCATCCTGATTGGCAGGCGAACCACCGGCGCGATCAAGCCCGACCAGTTCGGCACGCAGGCTCTCGCAATATTGCGACTGGGCAAGCACGGGCGCAGCCACTGCGAGCAACACAAGAACCAAGCCCGTGAGTTTAAGGCGATGCGCCATATAGCCTGCTGTCCCTTGAATCAGCCAAATTCATCCAGTCGTCACAGGCTATGCCTTAACGTGAGGCAGGCAGGAATGCACGAGGATTTTGGCCATATCATGGCCGATTCAACAGGGAAAGTGGGGGCTTATTTGCTGCAGGTGATCAACACACCGTTACGCGGGTTGCTGCGCAGTGATGTGGTGACCAGAGAGGCGGTGATATCGCCAGCCGGTACGGGCTCAAAAGCGATGGCCTGATTATAGCCTTTGGCATCGCACCAGGCATTGGCAACAATCTGGGCGCAGCTGTTGCTTGTGGTCATGCACGCTTCCAGATCATAGCCATCATGGGCGGGAATGACAAAACGGCGGATATCGTCGGCTTTTGCTGCAGCCGGATCACCGAGCACGCAAAAGCCCAGCGACAGGGCGAGAAATGCAAATTTGGACAATGTGTGGAGGAAATTCATCATGTACACGCTTATTTAGTCGCAAAAGTGGCCGCAATATGGCGGCCAAATCCTTCCTAAAAAGTTAATATCTGAAGCTGTCGATGATTATGATGAACAAAATGTGAGTGACCTGAACGGGGCTTTTTATAGGGTCTGGCTTGACCTTGGGACGACAAAGGCGCATGCTGGCAAAATGAAAATGACCATGATTAAGACGATTGCGATCATTTGCGGCTAGCATCATTGCTGGCCGGCACCGTCATTTTCCCTCCAAGGATCGAAACGGACACCGGCCAGCGGCAGGTCGCATCATGCTATGCAATCCGATAACCGGGCATTCCGAGGATTGGCTACGCCGAACAACTGGACGATTTTGATGGCCTTGCAGCTTTACAACACCCTGACCCGCACCAAACAGGCTTTTGTGCCCATGGATTCTGCCAATGTGCGGATGTATGTGTGCGGACCGACAGTCTATGACTTTGCCCATATCGGCAATGCGCGGCCCGTGATTGTGTTCGATGTGTTGTTTCGCCTGCTGCGGCATGTCTATGGCGACAGCCATGTTACCTATGTGCGCAACATCACGGATGTCGATGACAAGATCAACGACCGCGCGTCCCGTGATTTCCCCGATCTGCCGCTTAACGAAGCAATCCGTCGAGTGACCGAATCCACTGCCGACCAATTCCATCGGGATGTCGCGTCTTTGGGCTGCTTGCCGCCCAGCATCGAACCGCGCGCCACCGAACATATCGACGAAATGAAACAGATCATCGAGCGGCTTCTGTCCGGCGGCTTTGCCTATGTGGCTGAAGACCATGTGCTGTTTTCACCTGCAGCGCAAAATGCGGCCGGTGGGGTATTGCCGCGCTATGGTGCGCTTGCCAATCGCTCTTTGGATGAAATGCTGGCCGGAGCGCGGGTTGATGTCGCGCCCTATAAGCAGCATGCAACGGATTTTGTGCTCTGGAAACCCTCGAAGCAGGGAGAACCGGGTTGGCCATCGCCTGGCGGTATTGCTTCGCTTGGCCGTCCTGGCTGGCATATCGAATGCTCGGCGATGAGCTGGAAACATCTGGGTGAAGTGTTCGACATTCATGGCGGCGGGATCGATCTGGTCTTTCCCCATCACGAGAACGAAGTGGCGCAATCCACCTGCGCCTTCGGCCATGCGGCAATGGCGAATGTGTTCATGCACAACGGTTTTCTTCAGGTCGAGGGCAAGAAAATGTCCAAGAGCGAAGGAAATTTTGTCACCATCAATGACCTGCTGGCCACCGATCGTTTCGGTGGGCGGGCATGGTCGGGGCAGGTGCTGCGTCTGGCCATGTTGCGAACCCATTACCGTCAACCAATTGATTGGACTGTCGCATCCTTGCAAGAAACCGCCGCCACGCTGGAGCGGTTGTTTGATAAAGCCGATGGGCATACCTCCGGGCCGGTCGACCACGAGGTTCTTGCCATCCTGTGCGACGATTTGAATCTGCCGGGGGCTCTGGCGCGTATCCATAGTGTGAAGGATCCGGCTATTCTGGCTGGTACCCTGTCTTTGTTAGGATTTTCCATGAATCGTGATGATTTGAAATCTTCGGGCCCTGTCGTCTCGGTGGACACAGTTGCGGTTCAGGCATTGATCGATGCCCGGATTGCGGCGCGCCACAACAAGGATTGGGCGGAGTCAGACCGTATCCGCGATGAATTGCTGGCTCTTGGTATCCAGATCATGGATAGCAAAGATCCGGCAACAGGCGAGTTGAAAACCGAATGGGAGGTCAAGCGGTGAGCGTCAAGCGGCTTTCCGATACCGTTGCGCCTGCCTTGCGGCCTTTCCTGCCGAAGGACACCCCGATGCTGGCCCGTATCTATCGCGCCAGCATCGAACAATTGGCGGCCGAGGATTATTCGCATAGCCAGATCGAGGCATGGGTATGTTTGGCCGATGACGAGGCCGAGTTCGGCGCGCGATTGGGCCAATCGCTAACATTGATTGCCACCCTCAACGGATTGCCAGCAGGCTTTATCAGCCTCAAAGGTGCCGATCATATCGATATGCTCTATGTTGCCCCAGGCGTGGCGCGTCAGGGTGTTGGCAGTTTTCTGCTCGATGCCATCGAAAAAATCGCAGGAGCGCGCGGCGCGCTGCGGCTGAGCGTCGATGCGAGTGATACCGCCAGCCCCTTTTTTGAACACCATCTCTATCTGGTCGAACGGCGTAATACCGTGCCGGTCAATGATGAATGGCTCGGCAACACAACACTTTACCGTTTTCTTTCGACCAGCCAGCCGGTGCCGGACCCCTCCGCGCCGAACGGCCCGTTGCACTGACAGGTTTGACCATGACCCTTCCAATGCCTGCTTCCCCAGATCGGCTCTATCTGTTCGACACCACCCTGCGCGATGGCGCGCAGACGACGGGTGTTGATTTCTCGCTGGAGGATAAGCGGCAGGTTGCCACTTTGCTGGATCGGCTGGGAGTGGACTATGTCGAAGGCGGCTATCCCGGCGCCAATCCGCTCGACAGCGAATTTTTTATGCATAAGCCGACCAAAAAGGCCCGATTTGTTGCCTTCGGCATGACCAAGCGGGCAGGACGTTCATTCTCCAATGATCCCGGTTTCAATTCTTTGCTGGACAATGCTGCCGACAGCGTCTGTCTGGTTGCCAAGGCTTGGGATTATCACGTCCATGTCGCGCTGGGTATTTCGCTCGAGGAAAACATCGAGAGCATCACAGAATCCATTGCGGCCATCGTCGGTCATGGCAAAGAGGCGATGCTGGATTGCGAGCATTTCTTTGACGGGTTCAAGGCCAACCCGTCCTATGCAGTCTCTTGTGCCAAAGCGGCCCATGCGGCGGGGGCACGTTGGGTGGTGTTGTGCGACACCAATGGCGGCACTTTGCCGCATGAGATCGAGGCGATTGTTGCCGAGGTTATACGCCATGTGCCCGGCACCCATCTGGGTATCCATACGCATGATGATACCGGCAATGCGGTCGCCAATTCGCTCGCGGCGGTGCGCGCCGGAGTCAGGCAGGTGCAAGGCACACTGAATGGATTGGGCGAACGCTGCGGAAATGCCAATCTGGTCACACTGATTCCCACACTGGTGCTCAAGCCTGCTTTTTCGGAATTGGTGACAACCGGCATCGATGCCGCGCGTCTGGCCGATATTACCGCGATCTCGCGCACCATGGATGAATTGCTGAACCGGTCGCCGCAACGCCATGTCCCCTATGTCGGCGCCTCGGCCTTTGCCACTAAAGCAGGTATTCATGCTTCGGCGGTGATGAAAGACCCCAAAACCTACGAGCATGTCCTTCCGGAATCGGTGGGCAATCGCCGCATTTTGTTGGTGTCCGATCAGGCGGGAAAGTCTAACATTCTGGCCGAACTGGATCGTCTGGGCATTGAAGTGAACAACAAAGACCCGCGCGTCTCTCGTCTGCTCGATGAAGTCAAGGATCGCGAGGCTCAGGGCTATGCCTATGAAGGGGCCGACGCCAGTTTCTTTTTGCTTGCCAAGCGGGTTCTGGGCGAAGTGCCGGAGTTTTTCACGGTCGAGCGGTTCAAGGTCAATGTTGAGCGCCGCTATAATGCCAGTGGAGAACAGGTGACCGTGGCCGAAGCGATTGCCAAAGTCCGGGTGGGTGACGAGGTGTTTATTTCCGCTGCCGAAGGCAATGGCCCGGTCAACGCCCTCGATGTGGCCTTGCGCAAGGATCTGGGTAAATATCAGCACTTGATCGCCGGACTTGGCCTGTATGACTATAAAGTACGGATTTTCCACGGCGGTTCTGATGCCGTCACCCGCGTGCTGATCGAGTCGGGAGACGAGCTGGGAGGACGATGGACCACGGTCGGTGTCTCATCCAACATCATCGATGCTTCGTTTCAGGCCTTGATTGATTCGATCACTTACAAATTGCTCATCAGTGGCGCTGAAGTCTGATCGGATTTGGTGCGGCGGGCAGAATCAAGAATCATCGGCACGGCATCTTGAGGCTTTTCGGCGACCAGATAGGTGACCTCAAGTCCTTCGCGGATAAACTGTGCCTGCCGCATATGGGCCAACAAGACCAGCAACGGTTTCCAGAAGCCGTTCACATCAAGCATCAGAATGGGCTTTTTATGACGTCCTAGCTGGGCCCATGTCAGTTGTTCGACCAATTCTTCCAGCGTGCCTATGCCGCCGGGCAGAGCGATGAAGGCATCTGAACGCTCGTACATCATCTGTTTTCGGGTATGCATATCGGGCACGATCACCGTTTCCTGGACAGCATCCAGCATCAATTCGCGTTTCTTCAGAAACTCTGGAATGATTCCCGTGACATGCCCGCCATGGTCCAGAACGGCGCGGGCGACGGTGCCCATCAAACCGACATTGCCGCCACCATAGACCAGCCCCAATCCGGCTTGTGCAATGCTGGCTCCAAGGATTTCAGCAGCTTTGGTATAGGCTGGATCATTGCCGAAGCCTGATCCACAATAGACACAAATGGTTTCAATCTTGCTCATATGAAAATCTTGCATGGTGTGATGGTCAGGGTCAATGCTGAACCGACTATCTTGTCGCTCGGCTCCTTGCTATTCTAGGAGCCTCGCTCGGGTGAGTTTAGGAGTTCATGATGACATTCTGGCGTCTGTCCCTCTGGATCGTGATTCTGGCTCTTTGTGTTGGATTGGGTATCTTGCTTATCCCGCCTTCGACCGATCAGAAATCCGAGACCCCACCTGTTGCCGCGCTACAACCCGTTCCCAAAACCGATCAAGTGGCAACTGGTAAGGTCGAAATGAGTCTGATCCCGAGTTTCGACATAGTCAGGCTGGAGCCGAATGGCGATCTGGTGGTGGCCGGACGGGCAGGGGCCAAGGCCATTGTCACGCTGATCATGGACGGCAAGGACTGGGATAAAGCCAGCACTGACGAAACCGGGCAATTCGCCATGACCCCGAAATCGCTCAGCCAAGGCCCGCATCAGCTCTCACTTGTGGCTAAAATGCCCGATGGCAAAGAGTATAAATCGGCGCAGGTTGTGGCGCTGGATGTGCCTGCGCGCGGTGGACAGGCCGTGGCGGCTTTGATTTCACCAGATCAGCCAGCCAAATCCTTGTTGCCCACTCAGGCCATTGCTTTGCCTCCCGGACAGCGGGCTCCTGTGGTGATCACGCTGGTTGAAACGCAGCCCAACGGGACTTTCTATACCTCAGGACGGGCCACCACCGGCGCGCTGGTGCGGCTTTATCTCAATGACAGTTTCGTCGCGCAAGGCGGGACTAGTGCGACGGGTGAATGGTCGTTCGCCATCGTCAAAGGTTTGACGCAGGGTCAGTATCGGGTGCGGATCGACGAGATCGAAGGAGCTAGCGGCAAAGTGACGTCGCGTTCTGAAGTGCCGTTTGACTACACCATGCCCGCAGCTGCCGATACGGCTTCCGCATCACCGCGTGCGGCGGCGGTTCAGGTGGCAGAGGTGCAATCGACCACCGTGAAGCGCGGTGACAATTTGTGGAATATCAGCTCCAAATTTTATGGCGAGGGCTTGCGCTATACAGTGATCTATCAGGCCAATTCAGGGCAAATCCGCGACCCCAACCTGATTTATCCCGGTCAAGTCTTTGTGGTTCCCAAAGACAAGCCGTAAGGCCAAGGACTGATTCTTTGGGGAATGACTCATTCTTTTTGGAATAAGCATCTGATATGCGGGAATTGCGGTGCAAAGGCGGGCATGCAGGTTTATAGAGAGAGAAATTTCCTCTCTCAGAGAATATGTCCATGGTTGATTCGTCTCCTGCATCCGGCCATTCAGCAAAGGTCAAACCGCTTCCCCATGAAGCCTTGACCAAGCGGATCGAGGCGCGTCCGGCCCGCTCGCGCGTCAGTGCGGAAAAGGGACATCTTTTGTCCACCTTCCGTGAATTATGGACCTATCTGTGGCCCCGTGACCGTGCCGATTTGCGCTTGCGGATTTTGTGGGCAACCCTGTTGCTGGTTATCGCCAAATTGGTGACGCTGGCCGTTCCCTTTACCTTCAAATGGGCGACAGATGCGCTCACCCCCCTGCTTGAGCGCAAAGCGGCAGGCGAAACCTTCTCCTTTACCTCCGCGCTTTATATGGCCCCGCTGATGCTGACGCTGGCCTATGGCGCCATGCGCGTGATGATGGCTCTCCTGACCCAGCTGCGCGATGCCCTGTTTGCCTCGGTGGCGATGCATGCCGTGCGGCGGCTCGCTATTGAAACTTTTGAGCACATGCATCGGTTGTCGCTGCGTTTCCATCTGGAAAAGAAAACCGGTGGCCTGACCCGTGTGCTGGAGCGTGGCCGCTCCGGCATCGAAACCATTGTGCGCATGACCATGCTGACCGCGATTCCGACCTTGGTGGAATTCGTGCTGATTCTGGCGGTGTTGCTGTATGAATTCGACTGGCGCTATGCGCTGGTCACGGTTGTGATGATTTTTGCCTACATGCTGTTCACCACCAAGGCGACGCAGTGGCGCATCGGTATTCGACGCAGCATGAACGAATCCGATACCGAGGCCAACACCAAGGCTGTCGATAGCCTGCTGAACTACGAAACGGTGAAATATTTCGGTGCCGAGGACCGCGAGCGCGACCGTTATGACCGCTCCGTCGCCCGTTTTGAATCGGCATCCGTGCAGGCCTATAATTCGCTGGCGGTGCTGAATGCCGGACAGGCCACCATTTTTACACTAGGTCTGACAGTGTGTATGGCTCTGGTGGTGGACGGTATTGTCGAAGGTCGCAATACCCTGGGTGATTTTGTCTTCATCAATGCCATGCTGTTACAGCTCTACCAGCCGCTCAATTTCATGGGCATGGTCTATCGCGAAATCAAACAGGCGGTGACCGATATCGAAATGATGTTTGACGTGCTCGATCGCGCCCCCGAAGTGGCCGATGATCCTTCTGCCAAACCCTTGCAGGTCAGCACAGGGACCGTTCGTTTCGACAATGTCGTGTTCAGTTATGTGCCCGAACGGCCGATTTTGCGCGGTATCAGCTTCGACATCCCTGCCGGAAAGACTGTGGCGGTGGTGGGGCCCTCGGGCGCGGGTAAATCGACCCTGTCGCGTCTGCTCTACCGGTTTTACGAGCCGCAATCTGGTCATATCACCATCGACGGGCAGGACATCACGAAGGTGACTCAGGTGTCGTTGCGCGCAGCTATCGGCATGGTGCCGCAGGATACGGTGCTGTTCAACGATACGATCGGATACAACATCCGCTATGGCCGTTGGGATGCGACACAGGCCGAGATCGAGGAGGCCACCCGTCTGGCCCAGATCGACAGTTTCATCGCCTCTCTACCTGAAGGCTATGATACGAGCGTGGGCGAGCGCGGGCTGAAACTGTCTGGTGGCGAAAAGCAGCGCGTGGCGATTGCCCGCACCTTGCTGAAAGCCCCGCCGATTCTGGTGCTGGACGAGGCAACCTCCGCGCTCGACAGTTTTACCGAAAAAGACATTCAGGATTCGCTCGAACAGATGTCGCGCGGCCGCACCACGCTGGTCATCGCCCACCGGTTGTCGACCATCGTCAATGCCGACGAGATCATCGTGCTCGATGACGGTGTGATCGTCGAACGCGGCGATCACGAGGCGCTGATCACCAGCGGCGGTGTCTATGCCCAACTCTGGAACCGCCAGCGCGAAGTCGACGAAGCCCAGCAAACCCTCCAGCGGGTCGCACAGGAAGAGGGCAAACGGGGCAGGGAGGGGTGAGGGGCTGTTTGCGCTCACCACCTTGATTCGCCCAATTCGCAGATCCAAGACCCCAAGCGCATTCTACCCCAAGCGCACTCGACCCCAAGCGCACTCGAAGCCTGTTGATAAGCCAATGAAAGCTCAAATGGATTGGAAACGCCTGACAAATCCTTGACCCATGCCCGCGAGCCTGTCACATGCTGGATGCAGGATTGCTTGTGAGGATGATGTGATGAGCCTTGTTGCCTCTGTTCGCCGGATATTTGTTCCGATCCACCCCGAGGGCTTGCCCTTTATCGCAGTGTTTGCGGTGGCTGCGCTGCTGATGGGCTGGCTATGGATGCCGTTGTTCTGGGTCGGGCTGGTGTTGACCCTGTGGTGCACCTATTTCTTCCGTGATCCTGTGCGCGTTACGCCGCAGCGCACAGGGCTGGTCGTGTCGCCTGCCGATGGACGGGTCTCGATGATCATCCGGTGCCAGCCACCTGTCGAACTCGGTCTGTCGGAAGTGCCGATGCAGCGCATCTCCATTTTCATGAATGTGTTCGATTGCCACGTGAACCGCGCCCCTGTCGAAGGCAAGATCGAAACCATCGCCTATCGTGCCGGCCTGTTTCTTAATGCCGAACTTGATAAAGCCAGCGATGACAATGAGCGCAACGGGCTGGTGATCGTGACTGAAGAAGGTGCCCGCTATGGCGTGGTGCAGATTGCCGGATTGATCGCCCGCCGTATTGTCGGCTTCCGTCACGAGGGTGACCATCTGGAAGCCGGTGAACGGTTCGGGCTGATCCGGTTTGGTTCTCGCGTTGACGTCTACCTTCCCGACGGCGTCACGCCGCTGGTGGAGGTGGGGCAAACCATGCTGGCGGGTGAAACCGTGCTGGCGGATGCTGGCACTGTAAAACGGCCATCATTCGCGCGGATCTGACCCCTCATCATCACTATTTTGGCCATAATCATGTGATGATGGTTGATGCCAGACGGTGATGCGGTAAAGTACCAGACATGACAGAGTTGTTTCCGCCTTTCGAGCCAGGTGACGAGCCCAAGACACGCCGCTTCAAGCCGGTGCCGATGCGCTTGTTGTTGCCCAATTTGATCACCCTGCTGTCGCTGTGTTCTGGCCTGACAGGCATGCGGCTGGCGATCGAGAACAAGCTGGAAATGGCTGTTGCGGCCATTTTTGTTGCGGCCATTCTCGACGGGCTTGACGGCCGTGTGGCCCGGATGATGAAGGGCACCTCGCGCTTTGGGGCTGAACTTGATTCCCTCGCCGATTTTGTCAGCTTCGGGGTTGCTCCCGCGATGATCCTGTATTTTTTCTCGCTGCACAGCCTACATTCGCCCGGCTGGATCATTGTTTTGCTGTTTGCCTGCGCCTCGGCGCTGCGGCTGGCTCGCTTCAACGTGGCTATTGATGATCCCGATCGCCCGGCTTGGCAGAAAGATTTTTTTGTCGGCATGCCCGCTCCCGCTGGTGCATTGACCGTGCTCTTGCCGGTCTATCTGCATCTGATCGGCCTTGGGCATCCGCAAGGGTCGGTCGTGCAAGGATCGACAGTTCTTGAGGCTTTTTATATCCTGTTCATCGCCTTCATGATGATCAGCCGTATCCCGACCTATGCCGGCAAGACGCTGGGATCGCGGGTGCCACGCTCGGCTGTGATCCCGCTTTTTATTGTTGTTGTGGCCTTTGTCGCCTTGCTGGCGACCATGATGTTTGAAATGCTGGCCTTGCTGACGCTTGTCTATCTCGCCTGTATTCCGTTGATGGTTCGCCGTTACCGGCAATTGGCCGCGGAAGACTCACGCGTTGCTGCGGCTGGAACCACTGTTTAAAGCGCATAAACGCCTGCCATTACATATTGTTCCAGTTCGAGAATAGTTTTTCCATCAAAGGTGTTCACAAATCTGCAGATTTCGATTAGGGTCCGGCCCTCTCGATACGCTTCAGCTGGTGAAGCGACGGAAAAAGGTTTTGCATGGCGAAGGAAGAGCTTCTCGAATTCCCGGGCGTGGTCAGTGAATTGCTGCCCAATGCGATGTTTCGGGTTCAACTGGAAAATGATCACGAGATCATTGCCCATACGGCTGGCAAAATGCGGAAAAATCGTATTCGCGTTCTGGCAGGTGACAAGGTGTTGGTTGAAATGACCCCCTATGATCTGACCAAGGGCCGGATCACCTATCGTTTCAAATAGTCTGCCTGACATGGCTCATCATTCCATTGGGCCGTCTGTAGACCGTGCGTCCTTGATTTTGGCGTCTGCTTCTCCGCGTCGGTTGTCCTTGCTTGCGCAAATCGGAATTGTTCCGGACGGTGTGCTGGCAAGCGAGATTGACGAGAGCCCGTTGCCGCGTGAAAAGCCGCGCGCGCATGCCATCCGTCTGGCACAGCAAAAAGCCGAGGCAACGTATAGACTCCGCCAGGATCAGCCACCGTCCTATCTTCTTGCGGCCGATACCGTTGTGGGTGTTGGCGCGCGGATTTTGCCGAAGGCCGAGACCGAGGCGCAGGCGCGCCGCTGTCTGTCACTGCTGGCTGGGCGTGGCCACAGGGTGTTTACCGCCATCAGCCTGATCACACCCGAAGGGGTGCACAAGTGCCGCTGTGTGGAAACGCGGGTGGCCTTCAAACCACTCTCGCAAGCCGAGATTGAGGCCTATCTTGCATCTGATGAATGGCGCGGCAAAGCAGGCGGTTATGCGATACAGGGATTGGCGGCGGCTTTCGTGACGAAGCTGGTCGGCAGTTTCTCATCCGTTGTCGGGCTGCCACTTGCTGAAACAGCCAATCTTCTGTCAGGTTCCGGCTATCAGGTGATCCAGCGCTGGCCGGTGGTATCGCAAGTCAATTCCTGATAGACCGCGCCAACCTTTTCAAACAGATGCAAATCCTGCTCCCTCTCACCGTGAGCTATGATGGTATGACCGATCCTGATCAAGACTCCACCTCCCCTGCTTTACCAGAGCAGCCATGCCCGCTGTGCCGAAAACCCATGCAATTGTCGTATCGTCCGTTCTGTTCGAAACATTGTGCCGATCTCGATCTGTCGCGCTGGCTGAATGGCGTCTATGCGGTTCCTGCCACGCCTGATCCTCTGGATGATGATGACGAGATGCTGGCACAACTGGCCAAAGAAATCGGGCTTGATGACGCATAATAATAGCCGATAATCAGATTAGTCTGCTCAATGGGCTGGACAGGGCTTAGCATGCTTGCTAAATGAAGCCTCCGCATTGGATGTGTCCGTTTCAAAGCACATATCGCGGTGTCTGATCGAAGCCTGTGACGGCGGTGTTTTTAACCTCCAGAACGTGGTTCAGACTATTGATTTGATGGGCGCATAGCTCAGTTGGTAGAGCAGCTGACTCTTAATCAGCGGGTCCAAGGTTCGAATCCTTGTGCGCCCACCATCAAATCAAAATCATATCAATGACTGACTGTTTATATTTCTTTGGATTTCCGGGCCTCTATACGTGATGGCTGCCACCGTCAGGCGATACGTTCGATCACCCGATCAAATCAAAAAACAGTTCTGATGCGCTCCTCGTGTTCGCAATGTGAAAGAGTATCTTTTCATGTCTTTCATGCCTGTGGTGGCGCTCTAGACAGGCAAGAAACGCCAAGGCCCATCTCTCATGCATTTGCTTTGGCTGTGTCGCTGACCGCAAAAGACTAAAATGCCTTTTAAGATCCAGACGGATGAAGATATTTGCAAAATCCATATCCGATAAGATATTGGGAGGCATGATAGATTCACACCACATCGACCCTAATGTGATCGCGCAACTGCCGCACGCGCCCGGCGTTTATATATTTCGCGGAGCCACTGCATTGCCTCTTTATATTGGCAAGAGCATGAACATCCGTAATCGTGTCCTGTCACACATCCGAGGTGATGAAAAAACGAGGATGGTCGCGCAGGCCAGACATGTTGATCATATTGAAACAGCAGGTGACATTGGGGCGCAACTCTTGGAAGCGCGACTGATAAAAGAACATAAGCCTTTGTATAACATAAGGCTTCGCCACGTTAAGAAACTCTATTCAATCCGCCTGTCACCCAAGGTCGATCACTTATTCCCATCCGTAGTTTCAAGCCAGGATGTGACACTTGGTGAGACCGACGGTCTGTATGGGTTATTCCGGTCAGCAAGTGCTGTGCGCAACAAGCTTGAAGAATTGGCCGAAAGCCATCAGCTGTGTCATGGCTTGTTGGGATTGGAGAAAATCGATAAGCGCGGCTGTTTCGGGTTCCAGATCAATAAGTGTCTGGGGGCATGCGCTGGCCACGAAGATCGCAAACTGCATGATGACCGGCTCATGGCTGGTGTCGCTGAACTCAAGATCCATATCTGGCCCTTTGATGGTGCCGTTGATCTGGTTGAACGAAGAGAAGACTGGACCCAACGCCATCGCATCGATCAATGGCGTTATCTCGGCACATGGTGTTCGAGAGAAAACAGATTCAACCCCTGTCTGGAAAAAGGCTTTGATCTTGATACCTACAAAATATTGGTCAAACCGATCATGTTCAACCCGGATGAAAATATCATCGAGTTGGGGTAATAATCGATAAAGCATGCAATATGGGCAAGATCAGGTCCTATGATGTTGAGCAATCCGACACCCCGACCAAATCGCCACGCCGACCCGGATGTCGGTTTTTCAAGGGGCAACATGCCAAGCTGGCGGATCGATTAGAAGGTAAATTTGTCTTTGCTCTTTTTGATTTCCGGTTTCGTGATCTTTTCCTGTTCCTTGGCCTGCCGGTTCAGAATCATCTTGTAGATATTTTCCAGAACGATTTTGGTGCGGTCATCCTTGTGGAACTCCTCAACCGATCGAATGGCATAATCGGCAGGGGATTTCGGATCACGGAGCAATTCATATTTCAGATCGAGAATCAGATCTTCGAACAGGAAAAATTTGATCCGTTCGTAGAGTTTGTGTTCATGAGGATTGGTCGGGCGGATCATCAGGCTGCCGAGTTTAACCTTGTAATCTTTGACAAAAAACACGGTCAGCTTCATGCGCCGATTGGTTTCTTCGTCCAGAAATTCTTCGGTGCTGACGTTTTTTACACCCATATTCCAGGATCCGCCGGGATCGGATTGGTTGAGGCGGCCATACTCCTTGACCTCGAAATGGGCAACCAGCAACAGCTTGGCGATGCTTTCCTCAATGACGAATTCAAGCGCGGCACGCTTTAATTTTTCGATATCAGCCATCATTCTGTCCTTTAGCCTTGGCAGTTCCGTCCCGGCCCTCAACTCGGGCCGTCATCGCGCCAATGTTCGATCAGTTCTCGCCTTATCCCGCGCTGCTTAAACACTTAGCATGCTTATGGATTGGCGCCAAAAATACAAGAACTCTTATCGGATTTGGTGTTGATGACAGGCTTTTGCTAGCCTATGGCTTGACGTTGTCGGCGTATGCGTTTGCGGGGGGCAGCAATGGATGAGGCAGAGAAGCGTTTTTACAGAGCGCAACAGATTATCAACGACAAGAACGTGTTTTGGAACATCGAGTTTTTTCTCAACCGCTTTCAGGTTACTCAGACCGCCCGTTTGTGCCGCGTGACTGTTGATAAAGATCAGCCCAACCATCTCAACGTGATCAGGCATGAAAAACTGTCCATTCAGGCTTCAGGAAGCAATTTTGAAATCATTTTGCGTGATTTGACATTCAAAACCGTGGCTGAGGGCGACTATTGGATCGGCGATCTGGATTTCACCCATGACGGCCTGACCGTGTTGAAAGCCATTGTGCTAAAATCACGTGAAAACCTGACTGCCCGCTATGTTCCGCCCTATCGATTGCGCAGTGATATCAACAAGCTTGATGCCTATGACTGGATTGATCGTTTCGATGATCTTGTCAGAAAAATGTTGTTGCTGGAAAAGGACAAGGAGGCCTTTCGCAGCCTTTCGGCTATCAAGTCCCAGGCCCAGAACATCGATGTGTCGAAATATCCGATCGATACCGATTTCGCACCGGTTGAAGACCCGACAGCGGTTGCCGGGGAACACGAAGCTTTGAGCGAATCGACCGTGAAACCAAGCACCGATGGCGATGCCCAAACCGGCGGGTTCTCCAGCGGTGTCGCTGCACATGACGGGGTTGCGGAAACGATGACTGCTTCCGATTAATTCGTCGAAATGCCCCAATCCCTCAGGCTTTTATGCGGGCTGGACTCCGAGGCATCACGATGATTTGAGTGCTTTCCTGTGCCAGACTGTCCCCCGGACAAAGCCGAACGAGACGGCGTGGTCCCTGTCTTGCGCCAGAACATCGAGATCATACAGCAGATTGCGGATGGCTTCGCGGGGGTTGTTATCGAATTCTGACAAAACCTCGTCAATCTCGTGCTCGCTGATGCGCTCGCAAGCGGTATGGAGCAGGGGGGTACGTTTGGAATTTAGTGTCATGTTGCGCCTCATTTGTTCACTTTATGTTCTAGTTTTTTATTGAAATCAACCCCATTTTTAGACAATCCACCAACGATCGCGGCACCGAACCCTATAGAAACACCCTGAAAAGCCGTCTTAACGGCGTGTCGAGGGTTTTTAGGAAAGGAGGGTGTCATGTCGGTTACAAGTGTCGGTTCGCGTGATGCGGCCTATTCCGCTTTATTGTCCTCGCGCTTACAGGCTCAGGGCCTTTCACCCCAAAAAACAGCTTTGGTCCTCGGTGATGCCAAGGTTGCACTGGAAAAAATTCAGGCAGTCCGGAGCGGTCCACCCGATAAAGCCGCTATTCGTGATGCGCTTGAAAGCCGGATTGCCTCCGATGTTGCTTCTGGCAAGCTGACCGAGGAAGACGCTAAAACCGTTAATGCAACGCTCGACCAGATCGATCAGCAGGGCCCGCCTGGCCAGCCGCCTGAAGGGGCTGGTGCCCAGCACAGGGGCGGTGGCGGTGGTCCCCATGGTGGTGGGGGCCATGGCGGCGGTGAAGGTGGTGGCAGTTCCGCCAACAAGACAGAATTGAGCGAAACCGTCACAGTGACGGGCAAACTCAAAAAGACAACGATCGTCTATACCGATGGAACAAGCGAGAGTTCGACAACAGTGCTGACCGACAGCGCCAAAGACAGCAAATATCTGAAAAGCCCTGTTTATGATCTGATGAAAGCCAGCGCAGAGACCACAGGTGCTGCAGACAAGACCCGGAATTATCTATCCACACTGGATCCCGGCTCTTTGTTCAATTTTACGGTATAAATCACTTATCGGCTTTTTCGGACAACCGATCGACAGCGCTCACCAGCCGTTCCAAATTCTGGTTCATCGCAATGATGGTCGATAAAAAACCGACCACCAGCACATAAACAATCCACAATCCGATCACGACAAAGATGAAAGCATCGCGTGAAAGGCCGAATTGGGACAGAAGCGGGTCCATTTTGCGGGTATTTTCCGAAAAGAAATAGAAGGTCGCTCCCCCCAGCAGCACAATCACCACCACATGCATAAAAGAAATGATGGAGGCGAAAATATCGGCAATCATACGGTTCATGAATACAACCCCTAACAAATGATATGTATGTTCGTGTTTATTGCAGCATCCGCGTATCACCGCAAACCGATACATCTTGACCCGATATTGTTTTGCCATGGGTGGAAGCTAGAAAAACGATCTGCTTGGCAATATCGTTGGGGTCGACAAATTGCTTGATCGATACCCCGCTGAATAGCCTTTCTGTCATCTCCTCGTGCGAGACGTTGAGGCTGCGTGCTTTGTTGGCGATCACGCTTTGGATTCGTGGGCCATCGACCAGGCCGGGGCAAATGGCGTTGACGCGAATGCCGAATTCACCCAATTCAGCAGCAAGGGCTTTGGTAAATCCGATCACGCCCCATTTGGCGGCACCATAGGGCGAGCGCAGCGGAAAACCGTGTTTGCCGGCTTGCGATGACAGGTTGATCATTGAGGCATTCGCCGAACGTTTCAGCATTGGCACTGCCAGACGGGCGCAGTTGAATTGACCCGTCAAATCCACCGCAATGCAACGGTCCCAATCCTCGACCGAGATTTCGTCGACCCGTCCGGTCGGTCCGGCAATACCGGCATTGTTGACCAGACAGTCAAGCCCGCCCATCTCGCGGGCAATTGTTACAAACAATTCATCGACAGCGGCGCGGTTGGACACATCACACACCGATTGGCTGATGGCGGGGTCGCTGGCGCTCATTGCTTCCAACGCTGCAAGATCCACATCGCAAATATGCACGCGCGCACCTTCGGCGGCAAAAGAGCGGGCAGTGGCGCGGCCAATCCCATTGGCGCCTGCGGTCACGACAACACGCAAACCCGTCATGTTCATATCCATAATGATCATCCTCTCCCTGCTATGATGCGATATCTTGCTTTTACTCGAAGGGCAGGATGACAGGCTGGATTGATCCCCGCAAGCGCTTCGGACCATGTCGATAATGCATCGCAAGAATGGCACCAATGCAGCAAAGCGCAGGACTTGGGCGCAAAGGTGCTGGACCTTGTTGCAAATTCAGACACAATGGGCACCATGACTGAGCGAACACGCGTCAAAAACATGCAGGGCAGGGAGAGCCATATGACGAAGATTGCCATTATCGGTGCCGGATTGATCGGCCGGGCATGGGCCACTGTATTCTCGAGCCACGGTTTCGAAGTCGCTCTGCATGATCAGACAGCCGATATTGCCCAGACAGCTAAAAGCCACATCAAAACCAATTTGAAGCAGTTGGCCGGTCTAGGGCTGATCAGCCATCCCAAAGAGGCATTAGAGCGTATCAGGGTTGCCGATGGATTGGCCGATGCCCTTAAAGGGGCGGTCTTGGCGCAAGAAAGCGGCCCTGAAAATCTGGAGGCCAAGAAGAAGTTGTTTGCCGAAATGGACGAATTGGCCCGTCCCAATGCCATTCTGGCCTCCTCAACGTCGTTCATCGAAGCGTCGCGCTTCAGCAAAAAGCTGAAAGGGCGGCATCGTTGTCTGGTCGGGCATCCGGTTAATCCGCCGCATCTGGTGCCGATTGTTGAACTGGCACCTGCGGAATGGACTGATCCCGAAATTGTCGAAAAAGCGCGCAAAATTTATGAAAAAGCCGGACAGGTGCCGATTATCCTGCGCAAGGAAAGTCCCGGCTTTATTCTCAACCGCTTGCAGGCTGTGTTGTTGGCGGAAGCCTTCCGCCTGGTGGGTGCGGGGGTGGCAAGCCCACAGGATGTGGACAAGACCATCCGTGACGGTTTGGGACTGCGCTGGTCTTTTATGGGCCCATTTGAAACGATCGAGCTTAATGCCCCGGGTGGGATTGCCGATTATTGCGCCCGCTATGGTGAATCGCTCACCGATATGGTCGCAGAATCCGGATCAGGCAAACCTTTCGGCAAAAAGAACGTCCAAAAAGTGATGGAAGAATGGACAGGCGCACAAACACCCGAACGGGTTGCCGCCCTCAGCCAGTGGCGCGATGGCCGACTGGCTTCATTGAAAGCCCATAAAAAAGCAGCAAAACGCAAACCCGCTTAAGCCGAACTGTCGGTCTGGCGAACACTCGATAACTGATTGGGAGAAGGAAATCCGCGATGTCGAAAAACCGTAAAGTGATCATCACCTGTGCTGTCACCGGGGCCATTCATACACCATCAATGTCGCCGCATCTGCCGGTAACACCCGAAGAGATTATCGACGCGGCAATCGGTGCTGCCGAAGCAGGGGCCGCATTGGTGCATGTTCATGCACGTAATCCTGTGACGGGCCAGCCTGACCAGTCACCCGAAGCCTTCGAGCCGTTTTTGCGGGTGATCAAGCAGCGCTCGAATTGTGTGATTAACATCACCACCGGTGGCGCGCCGACAATGGGGGTCGAAGAACGTTTGCGTCCATGCGCGACCTTCAAGCCCGAAGTGGCCTCGCTGAATATGGGCTCGATGAATTTCGGTCTCTATCCGATGCTCAACCGTTTCAACGAGTTCAAACATGATTGGGAGCGGCCGTATCTGGAAGGTTCCAAGGAACGGATTTTCAAGAATACCTTCCAGGACATCGAAAATATTCTGGCTGCTTGCGCAGAAAACAACACCCGATTTGAAATCGAATGTTATGACATCGGCCACCTCTACACGCTCTCGCATTTTGCCGATCGTGGCTTGATCAAACCGCCATTTTTTGTGCAGTCGGTTTTCGGGATTCTGGGCGGTATCGGCCCGCATCCCGAAGATGTCATGCATATGAAGCGTACCGCTGACCGGTTGTTCGGCAAAGACTATGTCTGGTCCGTGCTCGGTGCGGGACGCAATCAACTGCCGGTGGCCACAATGGCCGTGGCAATGGGCGGCAATGTGCGGGTGGGGCTTGAGGATTCCTTGTGGATCGGACCTGGCCAATTGGCAAAAACCAATGCCGAACAGGTGCGCGCTGCACGCCAGATTATCGAGGGCATGGGGCTGGAAATCGCCACCTCGGACGAGGCCCGCGCGATGTTGCAACTCAAAGGCGGCGATAAGGTCGCTTTTTGATCCAGCAGCAGATTGTTGCAAAAAGCCGGTGCTGTTCCCTTGCGCCATGACAGGCGGGTCTAACCCGCTCGTTGTGGCGGCAGGTGGAATGGATGCTTCAACCTGTCATTGATGGTTGAACTATCCTGTCTGGTTGATCCGTGGTAAGGCCCGCACATGGCTTCAGATGTTCTTCCTGTTTCCGATCTGGACACATTGCCGCGCGGCAAGCGCGTGATGGGGCTGGATTTGGGTACCAAAACCATTGGTCTTGCCTTGTCTGATGGCGAAAGGCGCATTGCCTCGCCATTGGAGACAATACGGCGGACCAAATTCAAAGCCGACGCTGCCGCTTTGCTGGCTTTGGCGAGCAAATATGATGTGGCGGCCTTTGTGCTTGGTCTGCCACTCAATATGGATGGGACCGAGGGGCCGCGGGTGCAGGCGACCCGCGCTTTCGCGCGCAATTTAGCCACTCTGAGCCCTTTGCCGATCCATTATTGGGATGAGCGGTTGTCGACGGCGGCTGTGACGCGCACCTTACTGGCAGCGGATGCCTCACGCGCCAGGCGTGCCGAATTGGTCGATAAAATGGCCGCAGCCTATATTTTGCAAGGTATTTTAGACCTCATGGCGACCAGAAAACGTCAAAATCTGAGTCCAGAACAGCAATTCGGGTTTGCCCCTTTGAAGGATACGGATGATGCCTGACAGCGTTACAATGCTCCTCCCGGTCTTTGGACTCATTTTGACCGGTTGCGCGCTACATCGGCTGCATCTGATCAGCGAGGAGCAATGGAACGGCTTTGAACGCGTCACTTATCTGGTGCTGTTTCCGGCGGTGATCATTGATACATTGGCCCGATCGGACCTATCGACTGTACCGTTTCTCAATATTGCCACCGCGCTGGTGGGGGCCATTTTATTAATGGCGGCTTTTTTGCTGTTGATACGACCTGTGCTGCAACGCTACCTGCATATTGACGGACCGGCTTTTACCTCGGTGTTTCAAGGGGCAACGCGCTGGAATGCGTTTGTCGGGCTCGCTTTAAGCGGAAGTTTGTTCGGCAAGGAAGGCACGACACTGTCGGCGGTGGCTATTGCCGCGATGATTCCCCTGCTCAATGTGCTGGCGATCAGTGTGCTGTCGCGCTACGCCTCCGCCAAGCGATTGACAGCCATGGGGTTTATCAAAACCTTCGTGACCAATCCCTTTATATGGTCCTGTGCAATCGGGATCTGCATCAATCTCACAGGCCTTGTGCTTCCCAAGCCGGTTCTGATCTATACCGATATGCTCGGCAAGGCGTCTCTGGCTTGCGGCCTGCTGGTGGTTGGAGCCGGACTGGATTTGTCACGTCTCAAGCGTCCCCATCCTGCAATGATTCTGTCGCTGGTGCTGCGTCTGATCTGCATGCCCTTGTTGGCTTCGCTGATCGCCAAGTCACTTGGTCTGACGGGGGTTCATCTGGGCGTTGTGATCATCTCGACAGCGGTGCCTACTGCCAGTGGAGCCTATATTCTGGCCCGCCAAATGGGCGGCGATGGCCCCCTCATGGCTGAAATCTTGAGTTTTCAGACAGTTCTGGCGATGCTGACGATCCCGTTGGTGCTGACCTGGTTTTTATAGGGGGCAGATTTGATAAGGTACGGGCTTTCACAAAGGCTCGGAACCTCGGTTTGTTATTAGGGCTTGTGGCGGAATGTGCCGGTTCGCATGATGGACTCAATCGGGGTTACTCCCCTGCCAACCGCCAGTGAATTTTGTGATTCCCTGATTGTTATTCAGATTTCCGGACCAACCATGCCACGACGAATCTGTCGCGACGATTACATGAACTGGCCCCCATTTCGACAGGACAGTTAGGCCTTACTGAGAGGGCTTGAGGATATCCTTAAGCATAGGCTTATGTCTGACGATTATCGACGTTTAGAAATCATAACAGGAACAGCCCGACGGCGGCGTTGGCGCACACAAGACA
>CANGQA010000049.1 GCA_947455995.1 Hyphomicrobiales bacterium
CCGCTTGTTATTGACAGATCGAGGGGCAAAGATTACCTCATGGACATGAAAGAACGTCAGGCCAAATATGCAATCGGCGATATCGTGCGTCACCGCGTCTACTCGTTTCGTGGCGTGATTTTTGATGTTGATCCGACATTTTCCAATTCCGAGGAATGGTACAATTCTATTCCCGAAGAGGTGCGGCCGACCAAGGATCAACCGTTCTACCATCTGTTCGCCGAAAATGCCGAAACAGAATACGTGGCCTATGTGTCAGAGCAAAACCTGTTGCCCGACACCTCCAAGGAGCCGGTCCGTCACCCGCAAATCGCCGAAGTGTTCGATATTGACGAACAGGGCCGCTATAAGGCCCGTACGCTTTATATGAATTAAGCCTTTGGGCTGATCCAAACCTCTTGCCCGACCACTTCGCACAAAAAAACCGGCTCAAGAGCCGGTTTTTGTTTGATCACATGTGGCAGCTTACTGTTTGGGAGCTGGTGCAGGTGCTGGAGCTGGAGCCGCACCACCTTGCTGTTGCTGCATTTTCTGACGCATTTCTTCTGCTTGTTTCTGCATCTGCTCTTCAAGCTTTTTCTGCTGGGCTTCCAGAACCGCAGGATCGATAGGTGGGCCGTCAAAGGCCTTTCCGAAACCTGCCAAAGGCACCTGGAAGGACACTTCCTGGCCGAACTGGTTCTGCACACTGATGGCCAGCACATTGCCCTTTTTAAAGGCTGCAATCGTGTCGTCTTTCACCGCACCTTCAGCAAAGCAACCATTCGGGAAGCAGATGGCGTATTTGCCAGGCATGCCCTGCCCCTGATCAGCGGCAAAACGGATCCCAGGCTGCATCAACAGGCCGAGCGGCATCAGGAAACGAACGACCTTTTGCGGTTCGCCCTGCACGTCATAAACTGCAACTGCCACGACAGGCTGGTCCTGATCGGACACGAAATCGCGGGTCGTGTAGCAGACCTTCTTCTTGGCAACCTGGTCGTCACCGCACACTTTCAACCAGTCCTGCTGGGATGGTTCCGGCTTCAACTGAACGATCGTTGGCGCCGGAGCGGACGGTGCAGCAGAAGGGGCCGGCGCAGGCGTTGCAGGCTTGGCGGTTTCAGGCTTGGCGGGTGGCTTGGCTGGCTGCTGGGCAGAACTTGGTTGCATCGCACCCAATACGAGTGCGAGGGCCACTAGAAGGCCTCCAAAAATTCTCGAAGAAAGCATCATCAGGATCCTTATAAAAACAGGTTTTGTCCAATAAACGGATTAAACCCGTTCAACCACACGAATCATGGCCAGACAAATAACACTTGAGAACGCTTTAACCCTTTGAGGTCAGGCTTTCCAGCAAATTCCTTATTTTTTGCGCGTTTTTTGTCGATCGGGTAACACTGGTGGCATGCTCATGATGTTGACGATTCGATTGCACCCTGTCCCCGCTGCAAAACGGTTTGCCAGCGGGCTTGCTTGCGCCCTTCTGCTGTGGGGTTCGGCCCTATGCGCTTCGGTTCTGGCACAAGATCTGGGAACAGGGGCAGCAAGGCACGGCTTGGCTTTGCACGGTGCCCCAGGGTTGGGAGCTGGTCAACCGCTGCCCTATGCGCAAACCGATGCCCCCTCTGGCGGGCGTATCGTGTTTGGCGCGCAGGGTGTGTTTGATACGCTCAACCCCTTTGTGATCCGCGGCATTGCCGCACAGGGCCTGGCGCCACCCATGGGACTGGTGTTTCAAAGCCTGATGATCCGATCAGCCGACGAGCCGTTTACAGTCTATGGAGGATTGGCCAAAAGCGTTGATCTGGCTGATGATTTCTCATCTATGACCGTGCATCTGGAGCCTGATGCACGCTTTTCAGATGGCAAACACATCAGCGCGGAGGACGTTGAATTCTCCTTTTCGCTCCTAAAAGAGAAAGGACGGCCGACATTTCGTGGCTATTACAGCAAAGTCACCACCGTCACCGTGCTTGATCCACTGACCATCCGTTTCGGATTTGAAGGGCATGACCGCGAATTGCCGCTGATCATCGCCTTGATGCCCATCCTGCCCAAGCATGCCACCCAAATGACCCGTTTCGAGGAAACCAGCCTTTTGCCGCCAATCGGCTCCGGCCCCTATCGCGTGGCAGAAGTCAAAGCCGGCGAGAGTATCCGTTACGAGAAAAATGCCGATTTTTGGGGCAAAACCAAGCCGATTTATCGCGGACTTTATCATCCGCAAACCATCCGGTTCGATTATTTCCGTGATTCAAATACATTGTTTGAGGCATTCAAAGGCGGGCTTGTCGATGTCCGTATCGAGGACAATCCAACACGCTGGGCTCAGGATTATGATTTTCCGAGCATCAAAGACGGTCATACACAGCGCGAGACCCTGCCGATCGCCATTTCCAAAGGCATGACCGGCTTTGTCTTCAATACACGCAATACGCTGTTTGCCGATGTCAGGACCAGAGAAGCGCTCGGCACGATGCTGGATTTCGAATGGATCAATCGCAGCCTGTTTTTCGGGTTGTACCGACGGTCAAACAGCTATTTTTCAGGTTCCAATCTGTCATCGGCCGGCCTGCCTGCCAGTGCCGGGGAGCGGGCTTTACTGGCCAATTTTCCGGATGCTGTTCGCCCCGATATTCTGGCCGGGCAATGGCAGCCACCTCAGCTTGATGGCACAGGGCGCGACCGCAAAGCAGCGTCCAAGGCGCTGTCGCTGCTCAATGAGGCCGGATGGATTTTGCGCGACGGCCAGTTAGTCAACCGCAACAAAGAGGGATTCAGCTTTGAACTGCTGGTGAATAACCGTTTGCAGGAAAAGCTGGCCCTCAACTATGCCCAGTCGCTGGCGCGCATCGGCATTACTCTCAAAGTTCGATTGATCGACGAGATCCAGTATTGGCGGCGCCTGTCGGCCTTCGATTTCGATATGATCCAATTTACTTGGTCCGGCTCGCCTGCACCGGGCAACGAGCAGTATCACCGGTGGGGATCAAAAGCTGCGGAACGGGATGGCTCGCTGAATTATGCCGGCGCCAAAAGTCCCGCGATCGATGCGATGATAGAGGCTCTGCTGGCAGCGCAAACACCTGAAAGCTATCTGACAGCCATTCATGCACTGGATCGGGTGCTGCTGTCGGGCTTCTATGTGGTGCCGCTGTTTTATGCACCGGATCTTTGGATGGCACGCAAGACAAGCGTCAAACATCCGGCGCGTTTGCCTTTGCTGGGCACCGCCCCAGAAACATTCTGGGTGGATGATGCGCAATAAGACTGCCGGAGCGCGACAAAATCATCCTGACAGGCTATAAAAAAGCCGCCGCATCGGCTGCGGCAAGGCTCGCTTTAATCGGGCCTTTATCCAGAGCCTCAATTTACCACTCGATCAAGCGAGACGCCTGCCATGTTTGATGAAACCGAAATCCTGACCATCGACGTCATTTCCGATGTGATCTGCCCTTGGTGCTATATCGGCAAGAAGCGTCTGGAAAAGGGGCTGGCACTGCGTCCCGATGTGGCCACAGAAATCCGCTGGCGTCCCTACCAACTCGATCCGACCATTCCGATGGGGGGGATCGACCGGCAACTCTATATGCTGCAAAAATTCGGTGATCCGCATAAAATTGTCGAAATGCACAAGCGTATTGCCACTGTCGGCCTTGAAGAAGGCATCCATTTCAACTTCGCGGCCATCGAACGAAGCCCGCATACGCTGGATGCCCACCGGATGATCCGTTGGGCCTATGATGTCGGTTTGGTGGACGAGGTTGTTTCAGGTCTGTTCCGCGCCTTTTTCGAGGACGGTCGTGATATCGGCGACCACGAGGTGCTGGTCGATATCGGCAATATCGCTGGCATGCGTCCTGAAGGTGTCGCTAAAATGCTGGCGAGCGATGATGACAAGAATACCGTCAGCATGGAATTCATGCAGGCCCAGCAAATGGGCATTCGTGGCGTCCCCTGCTTCATTTTCGGTTCGAAAGTCGCCGTCAACGGTGCCGAAACACCCGAAACAATCGCTATGGCCATTGATGCCGCGCTGGAGGAATTGAACGGACCTATTGATCCGGAGTGATCCGGCATTTGATCTGTTCAACAGTCATTCATGCCGGCCACGCGTATGAGCGAGGCAGTTGGGGGCTAGAACACCACCGCGCTGACAACGGTGATCGTGAGCTTTTAAACCCATCAAAGCCTAGAGCTGCTGTCTTTGAGAGCAGGTCTAGGCCCCTGCCTTGCCGCTTTCGGCTATTTTGACCAGATCTTTCAAAATGCGGCCTGCGCCTTTGAGCCGTTGGGATGGTTTGGGAAAATCGTCGATAAAGACAATCCGCATATCGGGCCGCACTTTGGCCAGCGAGCCCTGCTGCTGGATATAGCGCATCAGACCTTCCGGTTGTGCGAAGGAATTGTCCCGGAAAGACAGGATGATGCCGCGCGGTCCGGCCTCGAGCTTGTCGATATTGGCGCGTCGGCACTGGGCTTTGATGCGCACGAGCGCGAACAGCTGTTCGACCTCATCGGGCAACGGCCCGAACCTGTCGACCATTTCAGCCGCAAAACCTTCGAGTGCGGCGTGATCGTGCATGGTGGACAAACGCTTGTATAAGCCCAGCCGCAAGGTCAGATCGCCGACATAATGTTCGGGGATCATCACAGGCGTGCCGATTGTGATAGAGGGTGACCACTGCGTCTCTCCGATATCCTCGTCGTCCCCCACACCGGCTTTGAGAGCGGCCACCGCTTCTTCCAGCATTTTCTGGTAGAGCTCGTAGCCGACTTCCTTAATATGGCCCGACTGCTCGTCGCCGAGCAGATTACCTGCCCCGCGCAAGTCGAGATCATGGGAGGCGAGCATAAAGCCAGCCCCCAACCCATCCAGCGATTGCAGGACTTTAAGCCGCTTTTCGGCCTGATCGGTCACCGGCTTACTGGCAGGAACGGTAAACAGCGCATAGGCTCTGATTTTGCCGCGTCCGACCCGGCCGCGCAGCTGATAAAGTTGTGCCAGACCGAACATATCGGCACGATGCACGATCAAAGTATTGGCAGACGGGATATCGAGACCGGATTCCACAATGGCGGTGGACAGCAGCACATCATACTGGCCCTCATAAAAGCCGGTCATGATGCTTTCAAGCTCGGTAGCGGGCATTTGCCCATGGGCGACAGCCACTTTGGCTTCAGGCACCTCGCGCGCGAGAAAGTCCCGGGCCTCCTGGATATCCTCGATCCGCGGGCAAACATAAAAACTCTGGCCGCCGCGATACCGTTCCCTGAGTAAGGCTTCACGGATGATCAGGGGGTCAAACGGCGTCACAAAACTGCGCACGGCCAGCCGATCCACTGGCGGCGTGGCAATCATCGACAATTCGCGCACCCCTGTCAGAGCCAGCTGCAAGGTCCGTGGGATCGGGGTGGCCGAGAGGGTCAGGACGTGCACAGCCGCCCGCATTTCCTTGAGACGCTCTTTGTGGTTGACCCCGAAATGCTGTTCCTCGTCGATGATCAGCAAAGCCAGATCACGGAACGCAATGGTTTTGCTTAATAGCGCATGGGTTCCGATCACAATGTCGACTGTGCCGTCTGCCAGCCCCAATTTGGTTTCGGCCAGCTCTTTGGCCGGCACGAAGCGCGAGGCCTGACGAACAACAATGGGCAGGCCCTTGAAGCGTTCGGCGAAGTTTCTGTAATGCTGGCGCGCCAACAAGGTCGTGGGCACCACAAGGGCCACCTGACGGCCAGAAATCGCCGCCACAAAGGCCGCCCTCAAGGCAACCTCGGTCTTTCCGAAACCGACATCGCCGCACACGAGACGATCCATCGGATGGCCAGAGGCCAGGTCATCCAGCACCGCATCAATAGCGCGTTGCTGGTCCTCGGTCTCGTCATAGGCAAAGCGGGCGGCAAATTCCTCGTAAAGACCTTCAGCCGGGATCAGCTTGGGAGCCTCGTTCAAGGCGCGGGCCGCTGCAATCTTGATCAGGGCATGCGCCATCTCGCGGATGCGCTGCTTCATCTTGGCTTTGCGGGCCTGCCATGCCCCGCCACCAAGCCGGTCTAGCGATGCATCCGAATCCTCCGAGCCATAGCGCGACAGCAATTCCAGATTTTCGACTGGCAGAAACAGCCGGTCACCGCCGGCATAATGCAGTTCGACGCAATCATGGGGCGCGCCTGCCGCCTCGATATTTTTGAGCCCGACAAAACGGCCTATCCCATGTTCGACATGCACCACCAGATCACCCGGTGTCAGCGCTCCGACTTCGGCAATCACATCCTGAGCACGACGATTACGCTTGGCGCGGCGAACCAGACGGTCACCCAGAATATCCTGTTCGGAGATCACCACCAGCCCGTCAGTCTCAAACCCGCTTTCAAGCCCCCAAACCGCTGTTGCGGTGTCACCTGCTTTCAAGCCGGCGACTTCATTGAAACGGGATACGGATTTGAGTGATTGAAGACCATGATCATGCAGCACGCCGGAAATACGTTCGCGTGCCCCCTCTGACCATGTTGCAACGATCACCCGCCGCTGAGACCCGATCTCGCGGATATGGTCTGCCACCACATCGAAAATATTGACATCCTCGCCCGCTTCGGCCCGTTTGCGTTCCGGTGCAAAGGAGCGGCTCAACTTCCCGCCCGCATCAACGACCAACCGTTCGCTGCTTTCGGGATGCGCAAACGGCTCCAGCCGGATAATGGACACATCCGATTGCGCCCCGAGCCGTTCGGTCCATTGGGCCTTATCAAGATAGAGGCTGAGCGGCGGCATCGCCTTATAGGGCGTTGCTCCCGCTTGCGGGGTGGTCATAGCGGCAAAGCGGGCATCATAATGGTCATTGATCGAAGAAATACGTTCCAGCCCCGCCTCCTGCACCAGCGGATCGAGCACCAGTGGACTGTCGGCCATATAATCAAACAGCGTATCCAGACCGTCATGGAACAAAGGCAGCCAATGCTCCAGCCCGGCATAGCGGCGCCCTTCGCTGATCGCTTCATACAGTGTATCGGCAGGGGTCGCTGCACCGAATTGGGCAACATAAGCCTGACGGAACCGCTTGATGGTTTCGCTCGTCAGCTGCACTTCACTCATGGGCACGAGATCCAGCGCGCGCATCTGGCCAACAGAGCGTTGGGTTTCCGGGTCGAACGAGCGGATCGATTCCAGCGTATCGCCAAAAAAATCGAGACGGATCGGGTTGGGCAAACCGGGCGGAAACAGGTCAACTATCCCGCCGCGCACCGCATATTCGCCGGTTTCACGCACGGTGGGCCCGCGCAGATAGCCGTGATGCTCGAGCCAGACCGCCAGAGCCTGAATGTCAATCATATTGCCCGGCGCGCAGGAAAAGGTTTCTGCTGCCATTTTATCGCGGCGGGGCACCCGCTGCACAAGACCATTGGCTGTCACGATCAGCAAGCGGGGCTTGTCGGCCCCTGCTTTGGAGCGCGCCAACCGCGACAGCACCGTCATGCGACGCGCCACAATCGCCCCGTTGGGGGATACCCGATCATAGGGCTGGCAATCCCAATTTGGAAAAGTCAGCACCTCAAGATCAGGAGCAACAAAGGCCATACCCGCTTCAAGCTGGGCCTGGCGCTGGGCATCACGGGCCACCATCACCAGAGTGGCGGGACGCTCGGACCCCTGGCGCGCAAGAGCGCGGGTCAGATCTGACAAGATCAGGGCATCGAAGCCATCGGGCACGCGTGACAAAGTCAGCTTTTGCCCGCCCTCAATATGGCCCAGCAGACGGTCGAGAAGCGGCTTCATCAGATCAGTTTCTTGTCTTGAGGAATAGTGGCAACCGCTGATTTTTTTAGCGATTGATCGGCACCAGATGCGAATGGAAGGATTTGATCCGGTGGAACATCGGCGTATCGAATTCTGCAGAGACCGGCACCGCACCGACAATCCATGTCATCAAATCCTGATCTGATGCCTCACAGACATGCTCGAAAGCAGCCAGCTCCTCATCCGAAAAATCAATAATATGGGCATCGGCAAAGCCGCCGATGATCAAATCCATCTCGCGAGTGCCCCTGTGCCATGCCCTAAACAGCAACTTGCGGCGGTGGGGATCAAGCTCGGCGGTGGTTCGCACTGTTCCGGTCATGACAAGGCTCTTTGCTGTGAAATCAGTTGATCATTCCTATAGCCCAGCCGAGCGGCGGACGCAGCCTTTTTGATCATCCCGAAAAGGGCTCGATATCGCCTCTGACCCATGCCTCTTTGGTCTCGCCAATAAAGTCATCAAGCCGATCGACAGCAATGGCCGCGCGCAAGCCAGCCATCAGATCCTGATAATAGGCCAAATTGACCCATGTCAGCAGCATCATACCCAGAATTTCTCCGGCTTTAACCAGATGATGCAGATAAGCACGCGAATAATCACGCGCCGCCGGACAAGACGACTGCGGATCAAGCGGGCGTGGATCATCGGCATGGCGGGCATTGCGCAAATTGATTTTACCGAAACGGCTGAAAGCCAGCCCGTGGCGTCCGGCCCGTGTCGGCATGACGCAATCAAACATATCAATACCGCGTCGCACAGCCTCGACAATATCATCGGGTGTCCCCACCCCCATCAGGTAGCGCGGCTTATCGCTCGGCAGATGCGGTTCGACCACCTCGATCATCCGCATCATCACCTCTTGCGGTTCCCCGACCGCCAAACCGCCGACCGCATAGCCTTTGAGGTCCATCGCGGCCAAGGCCTGTGCGCTGCGCTCGCGCAGATGCGGCACAGCTCCGCCCTGCACAATACCAAACATTGCCTTTCCCTCCTGCACCCCGAAGGCCGTCCGGCAACGTTCAGCCCAGCGCAAGGACAATTCCATAGCCTTGTCCGCCACCTGGTCCGTGCAAGGCAGTTTGACACATTCATCCAGCTGCATCTGGATGTCTGAGCCGAGCAGGCTCTGAATTTCAATCGAACGTTCGGGGGTCAATTCATGGGCCGAACCGTCGATATGGGAATTGAAAATAACGCCTTTTTCGTTCAGTTTGCGCAACTTGGCCAGCGACATCACCTGAAAACCACCAGAATCCGTCAAGATCGGATGTGGCCATCCCATCATGTGATGCAGGCCGCCAAGGCGGGCGACCCTTTCGGCCCCCGGCCTCAGCATCAGATGGTAGACATTGCCCAGCACAACATCGGCACCTGTGGCACGGACCTGATCGGTATACATGGCCTTGACAGTCGCCGCTGTGCCCACAGGCATGAATGCAGGCGTCCGGATCTCGCCACGCGGCATCGTGATGCTGCCGCGACGCGCCTTGCCGGAACGGGCAAGCACGGAAAACCTGAAATCAGGCGTGGAATGGGGAGTATCGGTCGGCAAGGCGGTCATGATCGGGTTTCCGAAAGGATATCCACTCCCTTGGCATCCTGCGCCGCACGATACAAGAGGCAGGCGTCGCCGTAGGAATAAAAACGATACTTCTGCTCGATGGCATAGCGATAGACAGCCTGTATCCGCTCCAATCCGCAAAAAGCCGAGACCAGCATGAACAGGGTCGAGCGCGGCAGATGAAAATTGGTGAAAAGCAGATCAACCGCCTTGAAGCGATAGCCCGGCGTAATAAAAATCGCCGTATCCCCCTGCCATGCCTCAAAGGAGCCATCTGGTTTTGCAGCCGTTTCCAGCACCCTGAGCGAGGTCGTGCCCACTGCGACGATCCGGCCGCCTCGCTGGCGACAGTCATTGAGGATATTGGCGGCCTCCGAACTTAACGATCCCCATTCAGAATGCATCCGGTGATCGGCGGTATCCTCAGCCTTGACCGGCAAAAAAGTACCCGCACCAACATGGAGAGTCACGGTGATCACACTGGCCCCGCATTGTTCAATCGCCGCCTTGACCGCCGGTGTGAAGTGAAGGCCCGCCGTCGGCGCGGCAACCGCGCCCTCATGGGTGGCAAACAGGGTTTGGTAATCGTGTCTGTCGGCTTTGTCCTCTGCCCGATGGCTCGCAATATAGGGCGGCAACGGCATGCTGCCCCTTTCGGCAATCGCCCGGTCCAAAGCTGCACCCGAGCGGTTGAACTCAAACACAACCTCTCCGCCTTCGGCCTTTTCAACCACACAAGCTGACAGGCCCTCTGCAGTCTGTTGGGCATCGAACTGAACGGTTTCGTCGAGATGCAGCTTTTTGGCGGGTTTGACAAAGGCACGCCACCGATCCAGCCCTTCGCGTTTGTGCAAGGTCACGGTCATACGGGCCTGATGCCCGTCCCTGATCCGCACCCCGACAAGACGAGCGGGGATCACTTTGGTGTCATTGGCCACCACGACGTCACCGGCGCGTAAAAAGCCAGCCAGATCAGTGATCCGTTGATCAAGAAGGCGTTCAGGTTCAACAACCAGCATCCGGGCCGAATCACGCGGGCTGGCCGGACGCAGCGCAATTAGGCTCTCGGGCAGGTCAAATTCGAACAAATCGACATTCATGATCGGGATTGCCCCTCAAAACCGGCATTGAATCATGCCCGATAGGCGTTAAAGCGCATAAAAATCGATGATTTTACAACCTTGGATTTATAAATACCGCCGCCACATCCTGTGATTTGTTTACGCGCATAAATAAATGCCTAATTTACGCAAATCGCCATTCAAAGCTGTAGGAATGGGTTGGATGCTCTTTTTAAGGCACGCATTTTAAAATCGCAGCGGAGCCGGTCACCTGAAAAGGGACCGGCTCCTTTTTGGATCAATCTTCTTTTTTAGCGGCTGCCTTTTTGGCAGAAGGCTTTTTAGCCGCGGTTTTTTTGGCTGCAGGCTTCTTCGCAGGAGCCTTTTCCGAGGTGGCGGCATCAGACGCTGGCACATCAGACACTGGCGCATCAGACACTGGCACATCACCCTGGGCTTCAGCCATATGAGCGCGCACAATCTTGTCAGGATTGCTGACGGGCTCCCCACGCTTGATCTTGTCGACATGTTCCATGCCGCTGATCACCTTGCCCCAAACCGTATATTGGCGGTCGAGGAAGCGGGCATCATCAAAGCAGATAAAAAACTGGCTGTCCCCGGAGTCCGGATTTTGTGCACGCGCCATCGAGCAGGTGCCACGCACATGCGGTTCGGCGTTGAATTCGGCTTTCAGCTTATGGCCCGAACCACCGGTGCCGGTGCCATGTGGGCAACCTGTTTGCGCCATAAAGCCTTCAATCACGCGGTGGAACACAATTCCGTCATAAAAACCGGAACGCACCAATTCCTTGATGCGTGCCACATGGCCCGGAGCCAGATCAGGGCGCATTGCGATGGTCACGGTCCCCTGGGTGGTCTGCAGGATCATTGTATCTTCAATTGCTACGCTCATCGAAACTTCTTCTCTGTCTTGAGGATAGGGACAACATGCTCATCGCATAGGGTCAGAGCATCAAAAGATCAACATCCAATCACCATACCATCAGAAGGCAGATGATTGGATCATCGGCCGGCCTTATTGGGCGTCTGATGCCATCCGCATGGTGAGGATGCTATCAGGCTGGTAGACTTTACCGTTATTGGTGGGGTCGCCGCGCTTGATTTTATCAACAACAGCCATGCCATCAATCACTTCGCCAAACACTGTATACTGGTTGTTGAGCGAGGGGGCTTCACCAAACATGATAAAGAATTGAGAATTGGCCGAGTTGGGGGCCTGTGCGCGTGCCATACCAAGGATGCCACGTTTGAAGGGGGTCGGCGTAAACTCGGGTGGAAGGTTGGGCAGATCGGACCCACCCATGCCTGTGCCGGTGGGATCACCCGTTTGCGCCATAAAGCCTTCGATCACACGATGGAACACCACGCCATCATAGAATTTGCGTTTGGACAGTTCCTTGATCCGCTCCACATGTTTGGGAGCCAGATCAGGACGCAATTTGATGGTGATGCGGCCTGCCTTGGTGTCGAGATAGAGAATATTGGCCAAATCAGCTTTGGATGCCGGGGTCTGGGCTTGCGCAGCGACAAGATTGACAGACACCAGACCTGCCATAAAAAGCAGGGCGATGGAAAATGCGCGGATCATCGTTCAACTCCGGTTATAGGAACATCTCAGGAATGGTGAATACGCCATCAGGTTCAATCGGGATCAGTCCATAACGCCTGCGGCAAACAAGGGGCATGGCGCGTCAACCTTTTGAGCCAGACACCTTTTGAGCCAACCGTTGGGCGACAATCTCCGGCACAAAGGATGTCACATCACCACCCATCAGGGCGATTTGACGCACCAATGTGGCCGTAATGGGACGGACCATCGGCGAGGCAGGCAGAAAAACCGTCTGGATATCGGGCGCAATCGCCCCGTTCATACCCGCCATCTGCATTTCATAATCAAGGTCGGTTCCGTCACGCAATCCGCGGATCAGCATGCTGGCCCCTTCTCGCCGCGCGGCATGCACCACCAGATCGGCAAAAGTGACGATATTGATCTCCGTGCCAGCTGTTTGGGCGGCGTCTGCAATAGAAGCGGTGATCATCTCGGCCCGTTCTTGCGCCGAAAACAACGGCGTCTTGCCCGGATGGATGCCAATGCCAACCACGAGCCGATCAGCCAGACCGCAAGCGCGCACAAGGACATCGACATGGCCATTGGTCACAGGATCAAACGAGCCCGCATAATAAGCGGTACGGCGGGTTATCTGGCTCATCTTTGCCCCCTGATCCATGCCCACTGATCCTTGCCCACTTGATCACAAGATGCGGGTATTAGCCCGCATCCGGTACATCGGTTGAAGGCTGGCCATCATCACCGGCCTCCGGCGATGCCTCGACAGCCTCGTCATCCTCGCCGGTATCGGTCACACGTTCGACCGAGACAACCTTTTCGTCATCTGCCGTGTTGAACACGATCACACCTTGCGTGTTGCGGCCGGCAATGCGGATCCCCTCGATCGGACACCGGATCAACTGGCCACCATCTGTCACAAGCATGATCTGGTCACTGGTCTCGACCGGGAAAGAGCCGACCAGCGGCCCATTTCTGTCGTTGACGATCATGGTGACAATGCCTTTGCCCCCACGCCCAGTCGTGCGGATTTCATAAGCAACCGTGCGCTTGCCATAGCCGTTTTGGGAAATGGTCAGAACAACCTGTTCAAGCGCGGACAATTCGGCATAGCGCTCTTGTGACAGGCTCGCTTCGGGTAGACCTGTCTCTTCAATCTCTATTTCCACCTCGTCAGAGGTGGTTTCACCTGTGACCGCGCGGCGCATTTTGATATAGGCCGCACGCTCTTCAGCCGTAGCATCGACGTGGCGCAAAATAGCCATCGAGATGACGTGATCCTCTTTGGCGAGTGAAATGCCTCGCACGCCAGTGGAATCACGGCCTTTGAAAACCCGCACCTCGTCCACAGAGAAACGGATGCCCTGTCCTTTAGCCGTGGTCAGCAGCACATCGTCACGATCGGTGCACATCTGCACATCAACAATGGCATCGCCGTCATCCAGCTTCATCGCAATTTTGCCGGCGCGGTTGACATTGACGAAATCCGACAGCTTGTTGCGGCGGACATTGCCGTCCCGCGTGGCAAACATCACGTCCAACTTATCCCAATCTGCCTCGTTTTCCGGCAAGGGCATGATGGTGTTGATACGCTCGTCACCTTCCAGCGGCAGCATATTGACCAGTGCCTTACCGCGTGCCTGCGGAGCAGACAGCGGCAAACGCCACACTTTTTCCTTGTAGACCCGTCCACGCGAGGAGAAGAACAGCACCGGCGCATGGGTGGAAGCGACAAACAAACGGGCGACGAAATCTTCGTCACGGGTCGCCATGCCCGAACGGCCCTTGCCGCCGCGCCGCTGGGCGCGATAGGTCGAAAGCGGCACACGCTTGATATAACCGGCATGAGAGACGGTCACAACCATGTCCTCACGCGCGATCAGATCCTCGTCGTCGACGTCGGAATCATAATCGACGATCACCGTGCGGCGTGCTGTCGCATGCGCTGCCTTGATGGTGGCCAATTCGTTGCCAACAATCTCCATGATCCGGATGCGCGAGCGCAAGATTTCGAGATAATCGGCAATTTCAACAGCCAGAGCGTTCAATTCTTCGGCAATTTCATCCCGGCCCAACGCTGTCAGGCGCTGCAGACGCAAATCGAGAATAGCGCGGGCCTGGGTTTCCGACAGGCGCACAATTCCCGCATCCGACACCGGATGGCGGGGATCATCGATCAAAGCGACCAACGGAGCCATATCATAAGCAGGCCAGTCACGGCCCATCAGGGCATCACGCGCCGATTGCGGATCGGGCGCTGAACGGATGATACGGATCATCTCGTCGATATTGGCCACCGCAATCGCCAGACCAACCAAGACATGCGCGCGGTCACGCGCCTTGCCGAGCAGGAATTTGGTACGGCGGGAGACGACCTCTTCGCGGAAATCGACGAAGGCAGAGATCATATCCTTGATGTTCATCAATTCCGGGCGGCCACCATTGAGGGCAACCATGTTGCAACCGAAGGTCGATTGCATCGGGGTGAACCGCCACAACTGGTTGAGCACAACCTCGCCCACCGCATCGCGCTTCAACTCGATCACAATGCGCATGCCGTCGCGGTCGGACTCATCGCGCAGATCCGAAATACCCTCGATCCGCTTTTCACGCACCAGATCGGCGATCTTTTCGATCAGCGACGATTTGTTGACCTGATACGGAATTTCGGTGACGATAATGGCTTCCCGATCCTTGCGGATTTCTTCAACGCTGGCCTTGGCACGCATGATCACCGAACCGCGTCCGGTGCCATAGGCATTGCGGATGCCGCCACGCCCCAAAATCGTGCCTCCGGTCGGAAAATCGGGCCCCGGCACGATCACCGTCAGATCTTCGATCGAAATCTCAGGATCAGCCATATAAGCGGTGCAGGCATCAATGATTTCACCCAAATTGTGTGGTGGAATATTGGTGGCCATGCCGACGGCAATCCCGCCCGCACCATTGACAAGCAGGTTGGGATAACGGGCTGGCAGAACCACAGGCTCATGCTCGGACCCGTCATAATTGGGCTGGAAATTGACGGTTTCCTTATCGAGATCTTCCAGCAAGCCCATAGCGGGGCGGGCCAGACGCACTTCGGTGTAACGCATCGCGGCGGCGGGATCGCCATCCACCGAACCGAAATTGCCCTGCCCGTCAACCAGCGGCAGACGCATCGAGAAGCTCTGTGCCATACGCACCAGCGCGTCATAGATCGATTGGTCACCATGGGGATGGTATTTACCGATCACGTCACCGACGATACGCGCCGATTTGCGATAGGGCTTGTCGGGCGTGTAGCCGTTTTCATTCATCGAATAGAGAATGCGCCGATGCACGGGCTTCAAGCCGTCGCGCACATCGGGGAGCGCACGCGCCACGATCACGCTCATCGCGTAATCAAGATAGCTGCGCTTCATCTCATCCGTGATGGAAACAGGACGAATGTCCTGTTGATCGCCACCGCTGAGCGGTTTCTTGTCGTTGTCGGCCAAAACTTACCATCCGCAGAATCATTAATGACCCCTTCTTCTAGCCGATTCCCCGGCCAAGGGCCAATCAAAACACGAACCATCAACCGGCAAATCCGTAATAGTTTTCAAACTGTTAGTGCGCTATCGGGATCACGGGCCACAATCAGGGGGTTCGGGCTCATTGGGCAGGCTCAAGTATGGATACTTGGCGAGCCCAAGGCCTTCGGGTGAACCCGCGCAATAAGGACAGGTACGATCTGTGCTGTGAGATCTGTGCTATAAGATCTGTTCTATGGGAATGCAAAAAAGATCTTACAGGGTTTCGAGTAATTTCTGCATCAGTTTGGCGCGCGGGACAATCGAGGATACCAGTGCATATTCGTGCAGGGTATGGGCCCCGTCGCCGTCAATGCCGAGGCCGTCGAGCGTCGGGATGCCGAGGGCTGCGGTGAAATTGCCGTCGGCCCCGCCGCCCGTCATCGGCACATCATGCAAATCCTGCCCCAAGTCATGCGCCAGCGCACGGGCCTGTTCGTAAAGGCCGGTCATGGCCGCGCATTTCTCGTAAGGCGGACGGTTCATGCCGCCTGTGACCCGCATTTTGACATCGGGATCGAAAGATGTGAGTCCCAGAATGGTGCTGCAGATGGCATCGCCGTCAGCGGCGTTGGTGACGCGCAGATCAATGCAGAAACGGGCAAATTGCGGGATCGTATTGGCCGCCGTGCCGCCTTCCATCATGCCAACCGAGGTGGTGACACCCCGGGCATAATCGGTCATCGCCTCGATGGCGACAATCTGTTTGGCCGCTTCGCGAATAGCCGAGCGTCCCTTGGGATGGCTGGTGCCCGAATGGGCCGGACGCCCCTCGATCTCGACATCGAAACGGCCCACGCCTTTGCGGGCCGTGACCACCTTGCCACCATCGCGACCAGGCTCGGTCACCAGCACCGCCACCGATTTCAGCCCCTCGGCCTCGATCAAGGCACGCGTGGTCGGTGATCCGATTTCCTCGTCCGGCGTGAAAATGAAACACATCGGCCGTTTGGCCGTGTTGGCCAGTGCCACTTGCGTAAAAGCCTGAAACGCCAGATAGGCGCCGCCCTTCATGTCATAAATACCCGGCCCGTACAGCTTGTCGCCATCGCGGCGGATCGGCAGATCTTCGGCCAGCGTGCCTTTGGGATGGACGGTATCAACGTGGCTGAGCACGAGTATCTGCTTCTCGTTGCTTTGCGGCCCCGCCCGAAAGACCAGCACATCGCCCAAGCCGTCCTGTCCGGCAATGCGCTCCTGCCTCAAAGAGGGATGCGCCGTGGCCGCAATAAAATCAAGCATGGCATTCACGCCATCCTGATCCGCTGTGTGGCTTTCTATGCTCACCCAATCACAAATGGCCCGAACCATCTGTTCGGCATCATAAATCTCGCTCATCGGCTTAATCCAGCTGGTACAGGCGCAAAGCAAATTTTTTTATCTGATCCCCCCATCAAGAGCGCCCCCGTTGGGTGGTTGCCAAGATGGAGGGAAAGAGGGAGGGCCAATCTTGGGGTAGCCAATCGGGACATGAAACCTCCAGCCCCCCGATTGTCCGGTCCTAGAAAGGAATATCGTCGTCGAGATGGCCACCTCCAGCTGGCGCGGGAGAGCGCGCACCGCCAGATGAGGACCCGCCAGATGAGGCCCCGCCCGACATACCGCCGCCGCCATATCCGACCGAGCCGCCCCCGCGATCCTCGGCACCGAAATCGCCGCCACCCGACGCACCGCCACCACCGCCACGCGAATCCAGCAGGGTCAATTCACCACGATAACGCTGCAACACCACTTCCGTGGTCTGGCGTTCGGCACCGTTCTTGTCTGTGTATTTGCGGGTCTGCAACTGGCCTTCAAGATAGACCTTGGAGCCTTTTTTCAGATATTGCTCGGCGATCTTGGCGAGGTTTTCGTTGAAAATCACCACATTGTGCCATTCGGTCCGCTCTTTGCGTTCGCCCGACGCCTTATCCCGCCAGGTCTCGGAGGTCGCCACCGAAAAGCTTGCCACCGGCTCGCCCGAATTGAGGCGGCGCACTTCCGGATCCCGTCCGACATTGCCCACCAAAATGACTTTGTTCACGCTTCCCGACATCTCGTTCCCTCTTGTCTCGCTCGATCTCACATCTGAATCATGACCGGACCATACCTGATCCCGCCACCGCATCGCGCACCCGAAAGCACATCAAACCGACTTATCAACAATGACTTGTTGCCCGCTTTGCCAGATCTTGCCCGACCCAGCGGCACACACTCAACAATCGAACCCTGTACTTCGATCTTTAATGTTCCTATTTTGTTCTATCTTGTCAAGACGGTTGGCCCGGAAATATCCAACAAAAAAGGCGGGATTGCTCCCGCCTTTGCTTGTCTTGTGACCCAACCCGGCTTTAGCCGGTTGTGACAGCCGTTTCGATATCGGAGGGATCGATCAGGCGATCAAGCCCCTTGTTGAGCTTGTCGCGGTCCAGCTCGCCTTCCCACCATGACACCACCACGCAGGCAATGCCGTTGCCGGTCAGGTTAGTCAGAGCACGGCATTCGCTCATGAATTTATCGATCGAGAACACAATCGCCATACCCGGCACCAGCGCGGGGTTGACCACAGCCAGCGTCGCCGCAAGCGTGATAAAACCTGCACCGGTAATACCGCTCGCGCCTTTGGAGGTCAGCATCGCGACACCCAAAATCACCAGCTGATCCGAGAAGCTCAGATCAATGCCCATCGCCTGGGCGATGAACAGCGTGGCCAGTGTCATATAGATATTGGTGCCGTCGAGGTTGAAGGAATAACCTGTCGGTACCACCAAACCCACCACAGATTTGGAACAGCCGAGCCGCTCAAGCTTTTCCATCAACTGCGGCAGCGCACTTTCCGATGAACTGGTACCCAGCACGATCAGCAATTCATCACGGATATAGCGGATGAATTTGAAAATGCTGAAGCCAACCATTTTGGCAATCAACCCCAAAACCACCACAACGAACAAAAACGCCGTGAGATAGAACAGGCCGATCAGAGCCGCCAGATTGGTCAAGGCACTCGGACCGAATTTACCGATCGTATAGGCCATGGCACCGAAAGCACCGATAGGGGCAGCTTTCATGATAATGGCGATCACGCCGAATACGCCATGGGCGGCATCATCAATAAAGCTGCGCATGGTCTTGCCACGCTCGCCCATCGCCATCAGTGCGAAACCGAACAGGATGGAGAACAGCAGAACCTGCAAAATATCACCCTTGGCAAAGGCGCCGACAACGCTGTCGGGAATGATATTCAGGACGAAATCCACCGTCTTCTGTGCCTGCGCCTGTTTGACAAAGCCTGCCACAGCTTCGGCATTGCCCTTGGCATTCAAGCCGTGTCCCACAGGGAAGAGATTGCCGACAATCAAACCTAGCACGAGTGCAAAAGTAGAGACGATCTCGAAATACACCAGCGCCTTGATGCCCACGCGGCCGACTTTTTTAGCGTCCTGGATATGCGCGATGCCCGAAACCACAGTGAAGAAGATGATCGGCGCAATCACCATTTTGATCAATTTGATGAAGCCATCGCCCATCGCCTTGATCCACTCATTGGTGGCGAATGTCGGGAAAAAGGTTCCCACCAATCCACCGAGCAGAATTGCAAACAACACCTGAACATAAAGCAAATGATAGAACGGTTTTTTGGCATCAACCGATGCGCCACTCTGATGCGTGGTCATTATTTGTCCCCCATGGAAGCCAGATTGACCTTGTGGTCTCCCCCTCTTGCTTCTCGTTTCAAACGCTAGAACAATCGCTGTCACATGAATACTTTAGAGCAATCACTTTCAGCTGAATACAACAAAAAAATCAAATATGTCCGGTTTTTAAACAGCTCGCAGACCCTCTAGCATCCTGACAGCGTCCTGACAGCCTCTTGCGGCCTGTTATCCACAGGGGAAGTGAATTTCGGCGATGTTTGCGCGTCGCATCATCCCGCTGGCGGGTAAATCCTGCTAAAAAGCAGGCTTGGGGCTGTTTATCTGCTGATTTCGCTCTATCTAAAGAAAGACAGTCGCTCTGGCTGTTTTACCCCGATCACCGGATTTTTACAAAAAGGGATGCGCTATGGCGTCCGTTGACGAGCTGTTTGACCGTTCCCGCAAAGCCGCTGCCGACCAGCGGGTCATTGCCATTCGCGGCGCGCGCGAGCACAACCTTAAAAATGTCGATCTGGTGATCCCGCGTGACAAGCTGGTTGTTTTTACCGGCCTGTCAGGGTCAGGCAAATCCTCGCTGGCTTTTGATACGATCTATGCCGAAGGCCAGCGCCGCTATGTCGAAAGCCTGTCAGCCTATGCCCGCCAATTCCTCGAAATGATGCAGAAGCCCGATGTCGACCAGATCGACGGGTTGTCACCTGCTATTTCCATCGAGCAGAAAACCACTTCCAAAAATCCGCGCTCCACCGTCGGCACCGTCACCGAAATCCATGATTACATGCGGCTATTATGGGCGCGTGCGGGCATCCCCTATTCGCCCGCCACCGGCTTGCCGATTGAAAGCCAAACCGTCAGCCAGATGGTTGATAAGGTGCTGGCTCTGCCCGAAAAGACCCGCCTTTACCTGCTGGCTCCCGTCGTACGTGGCCGCAAAGGCGAATATCGCAAGGAATTGGCCGATTTCCAGAAGCGCGGTTTCCAGCGTGCCAAGATCGACGGCGAATTCTTTGAGATTTCCGAGGCCCCCCCGCTCGATAAAAAACTCAAGCACGACATCGATATCGTGATCGACCGCCTGGTCGTCCGCGCCGATATTGCCGCGCGTCTGGCTGAAAGCTTCGAAACCGCGCTCGATCTGGCCGATGGCATTGCCATTATCGAATATGCCGATGAAAAGGACGAAAAAGGCCAAGCCAAGCGGCTGATCATGAGCCAGAAATTCGCCTGTCCCGTATCCGGCTTCACCATTCCGGAAATCGAGCCACGGCTGTTTTCCTTCAACAATCCTTTCGGGGCCTGCCCCTCCTGCGACGGCTTGGGCCATGCCATGAGCATGGATGCCGATCTGGTGATTCCCGATCCGACTTTGACGCTGCGCAACGGGGCGGTGGCCCCTTGGGCCAAATCGGCCTCACCCTATTACGGCCAAACACTTGAAGCCTTGGGCCGCCACTTCGGCTTCAAGCTTTCGCAAGCATGGAAAGACCTCCCACCCGATGCCCAGATTGCCGTTCTTTACGGCACGGGCAAAGAGGAAGTGCGCTTTTCCTATGATGACGGCATGCGCGCTTACGAGGTCAAAAAAGCCTTTGAGGGCGTGATCCCCAATCTGGAGCGGCGCTGGAAAGAGACCGACAGCGATTGGGCGCGTGAGGAAATCGGCAAATTCATGTCCGAAACCCCTTGCCCGGCCTGCAAAGGTTACCGGTTGAAGCCCGAGGCTCTGGCCGTCAAAATTGCCCATGAACATATCGGCGAAGTCTCGCAGCTCTCGGTGCGCGATGCGCAGATCTGGGCGCAGAATCTGCCCGCCCGCCTCACCCCGAAGCAGAACGAGATAGCCGGACGCGTGTTAAAGGAAATCCGTGACCGTCTGGCCTTTCTGATGGATGTCGGTTTGGATTACCTCACTTTGGCTCGCGGTTCGGCCAGCCTGTCGGGCGGCGAGAGCCAGCGGATCCGGCTGGCCTCGCAGATCGGCTCGGGACTGACCGGCGTGCTCTATGTGCTTGACGAGCCCTCGATCGGCCTGCACCAGCGCGACAACGAACGCCTGCTCAAAACCCTGCGCCGTCTGCGCGACATCGGCAATACCGTGATCGTGGTCGAGCATGACGAGGATGCTATCCTTCAGGCCGATTGGGTGGTCGATGTCGGCCCCGGTGCGGGCATCCATGGCGGGCAGATTGTCGCCCAAGGCACGCCAAAGGACATTCTCGCCGCCAAAAACTCGCTGACAGCCGATTATCTGACAGGCGCCAAATCGGTGCCCGTGCCGCTAAAGCGCCGCGCCATCAACAAAGCGCGCATGCTCAAACTGATCGGCGCACGCGGCAACAACCTCAAAAACGTGACCGCCGAAATCCCGCTCGGCACCTTCTGCTGCATCACGGGCGTGTCGGGCGGCGGCAAATCGACGCTGATCATCGACACGCTTTATAAAGCCGCTGCGCGCCGTCTGAATGGTGCGGGCGAGCATCCCGCCCCGTTCGACAAGATCGAGGGGCTAGAACTGCTCGACAAGGTGATCGACATCGACCAGTCACCGATCGGCCGCACGCCGCGCTCCAATCCCGCCACCTATACCGGCGCCTTCACCCCGATCCGCGAATGGTTTGCCGGACTGCCCGAAGCCAAAGCCCGCGGCTATGCGCCCGGCCGCTTCTCCTTCAACGTCAAGGGCGGACGCTGCGAGGCCTGTCAGGGCGACGGCGTCATCAAGATCGAGATGCACTTTCTGCCCGATGTCTATGTCACCTGCGATGTCTGCAAGGGCAAACGCTATGACCGCGAGACGCTGGAAGTGAAATACCGCGACCATTCCATCGCGCAGGTGCTGGATTCCACCGTCGAGGAGGCATTGCAGCTGTTCAAGGCCGTGCCCTCGATCCGCGACAAGATGGAAACCCTGAAGCGCGTCGGGCTGGATTATGTCAAGGTCGGCCAGCAGGCCACCACTTTGTCGGGCGGCGAGGCGCAGCGCGTCAAACTGTCGAAGGAACTCTCCAAACGCGCCACCGGCCGCACGCTGTATATTCTGGACGAGCCAACCACCGGCCTGCATTTCCACGATGTCGCCAAGCTGATGGAGGTGCTGCATGAATTGGTCGATCAGGGCAATACGGTCGTGGTCATCGAGCACAATCTGGAAGTGGTGAAAACCGCCGATTGGGTTATCGACATGGGCCCCGAAGGCGGAGACGGCGGCGGCGTCATCGTCGCCCAGGGCCGCCCCGAAGACATCGCCGCCTCGGACGCCAGCCACACCGGCCGCTTCCTACGCGAAGTGCTGGCCAGAAGGCCGCTCGGGGGCGAAAAGGTGGTGAAGGCCAAGGGCGGGAAAGTTGCTAAAAAATAAACCGTAGTTGTCCGACCTTTTGGAAGGGACACGCGCATTTATTGCCAAAACGCCATTCTAACCCCTCACACCGGCGCGCGAAACAGCGGTGTCCCCGGCTTGCGCGGGGCGGGTTCGCCGTGCTCCAGCTCATAGAGATAGCCGTCAGGCAGTCCGAGCGCGCGGGCGGCCGACAACACCTGTTCGAGATAGCCGGGCTTGGGTTTGCCGGTCTTGGCCGAGCGGCCCACATACAACAAAGCGCGCTTGGCCCCGCCCAAAGCCTTGTCTTCCATCACCACCGGCTGGCTGATTTTGGTGTATAGCCCCGTATGGACGCTCTCGTAACGGTCGAGCGCGGGAATATCGGCAAAGGGCACATCCCACAACGCGCCCAGCACCGAGCGGCGCGGATCGCGGATCACCGAGGCAAATCCCTCACTCATGATGAACACTTTGTGGCGCGGCAGTCTGGCCACGCCCAACAATTTTGAGCGCGGGCAGCGTTGCGCCATCGCTGCCACGTCCATGTTGGAGCCATAGGCAAAATAGAGCGGCATGGTCAAACCTCCTTGCCGCTGGAAAAATCAGGCGAATTCCAGAATAACGGCATCGACCGCCAGACTATCACCCTCTTTGGCGGCAATCGAGGCAATCGTGCCGTCACGCTCGGCGCGCAGCACGTTTTCCATCTTCATGGCCTCGACGATGCACAGCATTTCTCCCGACTTGATCTCCTGCCCCACTTTGACGCTGATGGCCTTGACCAGACCGGGCATCGGGCACAGCACCTGCTTGCCACTGTCACCTGCCAGCTTTTCCGGCATCAAAGAGAGCGCTTGCGCCTCCTCGCGGGTCAGCACGCGGGCATGGCTGGCAAAACCGCTATGGGCCAGCGACACACCGTTCAAAATCGGCCGCACCTGCATCACCACCAGCGTGGAATCAATCACGCCGGACCAGACAGGCTGGCCGGGCAGCCAATCGGAATGGACCTGATGGAGTTGCCCGCCGTCAAATTCCACCACCAGATCCTCATGGTCTCCGTGATGGGCGGTGTGCAGCGTCACCGGCACGCCATGCGCGCCCAGCATCACCACGCGAACATGATCAAATGTCACAGGATTGGAGGTCCGCATCTGGCCGGAAATACCGCGCTTGCGGGTGTTCAGCTTGTGGTCGATAGCGGCTGCCACCGCGGCAAACAGATGCGCGACCTCGCCCACAG
>CANGQA010000050.1 GCA_947455995.1 Hyphomicrobiales bacterium
ATGCCTTTCACATCGTTGAGCGAGGCGTCGACGATGTCTTCGGGATGGGTAAAAATCAGCCGTGTAACGCCACGCTTCTGGGCTTCCTCGAACACGATCCATGTCTCGCTGACATGCAGATGACCACTGGCAAGGGTCAGATCGTTCTTGGCCACGACATCGAGAATTTCCTTGAGGTCATCGCGCACGCTCTTGTCGGGATTGAGTACCGGAACGACCGTTGCCGGTCGGATTTTCTGGGTCGAGGCGGGATGGACCCAATTCGAGGTCTTTTCCCAACGGAAGTGGTTTTCAGCCGTCAGTGTCGGCAGCCAGACAATCTTGCCGCCCATTGCGGCGGTATGTTCGACCGCATAGGGGTTGAGTCCGCCCACCACGTTGTTGAGCGCTATGCCGGAATAGACCTTGGTTTTGAGTTCTGGATGGTGCTTGTGGATCAGAGCGGCAGTCATCACGCCGGCATAATCGTGGTCTTTGGTGACAATCGCCGCCATACCCGCCTGTGAGGCCTCAAGAGCCAGATCGAGATGGTCCAGCGAGCGTGGGGCAATCGAAGGACCGGTATGGACATGCGGGTCAATCGCACCGACCAGCAAGGCGTCAATGCGGTGGTCAATCTCCGGGGAGTAGTGGGCTTTTGTCATGGGTCTGGCTTTCTTGGGTTTGGCTTTCTCGGGTTAGGCTTTGAGAGCGGCAAAGTCGCCGACGAGTTTGGCCGCAGCTTGCCGCATCAGCCCTTGGTCCGAGGAGACGATGAAGGCACTGGCGCCAATGGCCTGAAACCGTGTTGCATCCGCAGCACCCGCCACCATCATGCAGACAGGCTTGTTGGCACGTTTGGCAGCGGCAGCAATCTTTTCGGCGGCAGCGATCACTTCGGGGGCGTCAATGCCGGGTGCACCGAAGGCGACCGTCAGATCGCCGCGTCCGATAAACACGCCATCGAGGCCCGGTGTTGCCAAAATCTCGTCGAGTTGATCCAGCGCTTCGGGATCTTCGATCATCGCAATGACCGTGACAGTGGCATCGGCATGGTCGACATGCGGCCAGATGCCCAATTCGCCATAGCCGCCAGCGCGGGGGGAATTGGAAAAGCCGCGATGGCCACCGCGATAACGGCAGGCATCCACCACGGCACGGGCACGTTCGGCACTGGAGACATGCGGCACCAATACCCCGATGGCGCCATCATCGAGGACGGACAGCAATTTGGACGGGGTCGGATCTGACACCCGCACAATGCCCGCGGTGCCTGCTGCCCGAGCTGCCAGCAGGGTTTGGTCAATGGTAACGCGGTCGAACGGAGCATGTTCCTCGTCGATCACAACAAAATCGAAACCCAAGCTTCCCAAAATTTCGGTAGCGTGGCCGGTTGGCGTCTTGATGAAGGTGCCCAGCAGGGTCTCTCCATTCATGAAGCGTTTGCGAAACTGGTTGGGATGGGGACGCGGCTGTGAATCGCTCATGGGTCAACCTTTTTGTTGTTTCGTTCATCGAAACGATATATTTACTGACGATACAGATTGACGAGCCTCGGTTGTACTTGTCAAGAGCGCACAGGCAGGAGGATGGATGCCCAAAATATCAGGCCAGCAGGAAGAAGGGGTGCAATCCGTTGTTCTTGCTTTGAAATTGGTGGAATTTTTAACTGCTGCCGGCAAACCGATGGGTGTCACAGCAATTGCGCAGGCACTGGGCACAACTAAAAGCCGGATCTACCGCCATTTGCAAACCATGGTGCACCATCATTATTTGCTGCAGGAACCGGAGCTGGAACGCTATATGATTGGTCCGCGCCTGGTTGCTTTGGGGCGTGGCATGAGCGGTAATCTCAATCTGGCAGCGATTGCCGCACCGATTTTGCACGAGTTGCGTGACAGCCTCGGTCATTCCTGCGTTGTGGCGCAAATTGCCGATGACGGCATGCTGGTGATCGAAACCGTGTCGGGCAAATCGCCGATTGAAATCGGGGTTAAATTCGGCTCCCTGCTCAAATTCCATACATCGGCCCAAGGCAAGGTGGCGTTGGCATTCGGTTCACCTGCCTTACGCCAACGCGTGTTGTCACAACGTCTGGAAATGCTGACCCCGCACAGCATGGTCAGTCCGATGGTGCTGCAAAACGAGCTGAATTTGATCGAGGCACAGGGATGGGGCACAGCCCCCAATGAGGCGCTCATCGGGTTGAATGCGCTGGCAGCACCCATTTTCATGGCAGGCGGGAGGTGCATCGGAACGATTGCGATTGTCGATTCGATCCAGTTCATCGAAACCGTGCCCTCGGATGATCAGGTCAGCCGCATTATGGATGCTGCGGCCCGGATTTCGGCTCTGATGGGCTATGAGAAGCCGAATCAGGACTAGCAGCCGGACACACGTGCCCGAGGTTTGCTTTCTGGGGGTGCTTGACAAGCCTGTTTGCCGACAGCATGATTATAAAAATAGAACATTGTTCTGTCTATCGAAACAAATTCAAAGAATTCATGTCAATCAAAAATGATAGGTGGACATATCGATCCGCCTACAGGGTTCCAGAGAAACAATCGGGGAGGATATGATGCTGAAACGCCTTTTGACGCTAGCGGTTGCCGGTGGCACCTTGATGCTGGCAACGGCCATTGCCGAAGCGCAAACCTATAAAATTGGTGGTTCGTTGGGTTTGACGGGTTATGCCGCCACCAATGACCGTGCCTGGCGCGACGGCATGCAGATTGCGGCCGATTACATCAATGCCAAAGGTGGCGTACTCGGCAAGAAGGTCGAACTGTTTATCGAGGATAACCGTTCGGAACCGCAAGAGGCGGTGGTCGGCTATCGCAAGATGATGTCAAATGACAATGTCCAGATTTTCGACAGCGGTTGCGTCTCTGCCGGTAACTTTGCCGCTGCTGGTGCCGTCACGCGCGCCAGCATTCCGATGATGCTCTGCTCGATCCTGCCGCAGCGGCCCGAGGAGCAGAAATGGGCTTTCAGTGTATTGCCTCCGCCCCGTTTCGAGATTGAAACCCGCTATCGCTATCTCAAGGAAAAAACACAAATCCGCAAAGTCGGCATTATTCATGATCCCACCCCCTATGCGAATATGATGAAGGATCTGGGCGTCAAGATTGCGGCCGATTTCGGAATCGAAGTCACGGTGGTCGAAAGCTACAAGCCCGATGATGCCGATATGAGCATCCAGATCAACCGCATCAAATCCTCGGGTGCCGGTGCGATCATCAAGATGGGGCAGGGTGGCTCGACCGTGACGGCCGCCAAAAACATCAAACAACTTGGGCTTGATGATATATTGCTGATGGCCAGCCTCGATGACGGTGCTGTGTTCAAACAGGCCGGCGAAGCGTTGGGCGAACGCTTCATCTATGTCGCTCCCGGCGTGCAAATTCCTGAAGCCGTACCTGCCGGTCCTGCCAAGGATGCGATGGACCAGTTCCTGAAACTGTGGCGCGAGAAGCATGGTGACCGTGATGCCAATGCGGGTACCCGCGCTTGGGATTCGATGATGCTGATTTTCACGGCTGTCGAAAAAGCCAAGAGCTTTGAGGGCCCTGCGGTGCGCGATGCGCTTGAAACCATCAACAATTATCAGGGCGCATTCACCACTTTCAATTTTTCCGCTGACCAGCACATGGGTATCACGCAAAATCCGTTCATGATCGGTGTGGTGCGCAATGGCCAGATGGTTGCGGTGAAATAACCATGGCGGATGCAAACTCCCCTGCGCTTTTAAGTGCCGAAGGCCTTTCATCTTTCTATGGCCGGATGCATGCTTTGAAGCCGACCAGCTTCACGGTGCGGCAGGGCGAGCTTGTGACCATGCTCGGCCCCAACGGGGCCGGCAAATCCACTCTGTTGCGGGCCTTGATGCGCCTCAACAAGGCCGAAGGCACAGTGGTGTTCGATGGCCACGATGTCAGCAAACTGTCTACCCATGAACTGGCCGAGTTGGGCATGATCATGGTGCAGGAAGGGCGTGGCCTGTTCGGCCAGATGTCGGTGCGCGAAAATCTGGTGCTGGGGGCCTATACGGGACGGAGCGGCAGCGGGATCGACAGCAGTCTGGACCGCGTGTTCACGCTGTTTCCGAGGCTAAAGGAACGGTTCAACCAGATCTCGTCCTCCTTGTCGGGTGGGGAGCAACAGATGCTGGCGATTGGCCGTGCTCTGATGGCCGAGCCGAAATTGCTGATGCTTGATGAGCCGTCTTTGGGACTGGCGCCGCGTGTTGCTTACGAAATTCTTACGACACTGGGGAACCTCAACAAGCAGGGATTGGGTATTTTGCTGGTCGAGCAGAAGGCGCCGCTCGCACTCAAACTGGCCCAACGCGTCTATGTGCTGTCACTCGGGCGGATCGTTGCCGAATTGCCTGCGAAGGAGATTAAATCTCACCATGACCTCGCCCAATATTACCTCCACTAATACTGTTTACACGGTGGCTGTACCTGTGGCTGCCGTGCTGAGCGTGCTGGGCATTGCCCTGTCATCAAGTGGCTATGTGGTGACGCTGATCGGCTTTGCCGCCATTTATGGCGTGTTCTGCACGGGTCTGAATTTTTTTATGGGCTATACGGGGCAGGCTTCGTTTGGCCAGAACGCCTTTGCTGCGCTTGGCGGTTATGGCTCGGCTATCCTGACAGCCAATTACTATTGGGATCCGGTATTGGCCTTGCTGGTGTCGATGGTGTTGTCGGGTGTGATTGCAGCTGCAGTCGGCTATCCGACCTTGCGGTTGCGCGGCCATTATCTGGCGATGGCAACTTTTGCGCTGGGGCTGATCACCTATGAAATATCGATCGAATGGAACAGCCTGACCCAAGGCTATATGGGGCTATCGGGTATTCCGCCTCTGGGGATAGGCAAATACGAGTTGGTCAGCGAAAAGCATCAGTTGATTGTGCTGACTTTTGTGATGCTGCTGGGTGTGTGGGTCTCGGTGCGTTTGCGCGATTCCCGCTTTGGACGCGCCTTGCGCGCCATTGCGGGCAGCGAGGCGGCAGCCAATGCGTTGGGCATCAATGTGGCACGCTATAAATTGGCGGCCTTTGTGGTGGCTGCCATCTATGCATCGGTGGCGGGTTCGCTGTTCGCCCATTTTGTGGGCTTCATCAGTCCCGAAGTATTCGGGGCTTCGATGGTGATCCTAAGCTTTACCATGCTCTATCTCGGTGGTGTCGGCACCACTTGGGGACCAATTATCGGTGCCTTGATCGTGTCGCTTTTGCCCGAAGTGTTGCGCGGCCTCAAGGAAATGCAGGATGTCGTCTATTCGGTGGTGCTGATCGCCATTCTGATTTTTGCACCGCGCGGTCTGTCCGGTCTGGCTGTTCTTTTCCAGCGCAAACAGACGGGGGAAAGCAAACAGACGGGGATGAACCCATGACTGTTCTCTCGGTCAAGGATGTGACGGTGCGGTTTGGCGGACTGGTCGCCAATGATGCCATCAGTTTCGACGTCGCGCAGGGAATGCTGGCGGCGGTGATCGGTCCTAACGGGGCAGGCAAGACCACTCTGTTCAATGTCATCTCGGGTGCGATGGCACCGACCTCCGGCACGGTCCATTTCAACGGCGAATTGATCACGGGCCTGCCGCAATACGAGGTGTCGCAAAAGGGCCTCGTGCGCACCTATCAGTTGGTGCAACTGTTCAAAGATCTGTCGGTCCGCGCCAATATCATGACCGGTTTCCACCGGGTCACAAAAGGCGGCGTGCTGGCCGCGTTGTTGCGCCCGCGCTGGTTCAGGGAGCAAGAGGCCCGCATTGCGGCACGCACCGAGGAATTGCTCGATTTCGTCGGCTTGCGAGCGGTGGCGGATATGGAGGCCGACAAGCTCCCTTATGGCCAGCAACGCCTGCTGGAAGTCGCCCGTGCTTTGGCGGCAGAACCAAGCCTGCTGCTGCTCGATGAACCGGCAGCCGGTCTGAACATGCAGGAAACAGCCGCCTTGGCCGATGTGATCCAACGCGTCAACCGCCAGGGCGTGGCCGTGGTGCTGGTCGAACATGACATGCAACTGGTGATGCAGATCGCGCAGAAAATTGTCGTGATCGATTTCGGGCGCAAGATTGCCGAGGGCAGTCCTGCAGAAATCAAGGCGCATCCCGAAGTGATCGCCGCCTATCTCGGTGGAACGGAGGGGCTCGATGATTGACCTTACACAAATTCTGCAAAGTCTGGTCAACGGCGTTGGTGTCGGGCTGATCTATGGTCTGGTCGGCATCGGCTTTTGCGTCATTTACAACGCCAGCGGCATTGTCAATTTTGCCCAAGGCGTGTTCGTGATGCTGGGCGGCATGGTGTGCCACACATTGCTGACACGTCTGGGTATGCCTTTGATTGTGGCCGCCATCCTGTCTGTGCCGGTGGTGGCAGGTATTGGGATGATTATCGAGATTTGTGTGGTGCGGCCGATGTGGAACCGTGGTGCAGCGCTGTTTGCCATCATTCTGGCAACCATTGCGACCCAGATCATGATTGAACGGATCACCATTTTGACATTGGGGGATCAACCACGGACCTTTGAGGAGTTCACGCTGGGTGGTCCGCTCAAAATCGCCAATATCGCCATCAGCTACCAGCTGTTCTGGATTTTGGGCTGTGGTGCTTTGATGGTGTTTTTGCTGTTCCTGTTCTTTACCAAAACCAAAGCGGGACGGGCCTTGCGCGCCTGTTCACAAAACCGCGAGGCGGCTGCCTTGCTCGGGATTCCTGTCCATCACATGCTGTTGCTGTCATTCGCGCTGTCGGCAGGATTGGGGGCCGTGGCGGGTATTCTGGTCACGCCCACCCAGTATACCGCTTTCAATGTCGGCACACCGTTCGGTGTGAACGGTTTTATTGCGGCCATTATCGGCGGCTTCGGCAGTGCGGGCGGCGCTTTGGCCGGCGGGGTGCTGTTGGGCGTGGCGCAAGCGGCGGCCATTGTGGTGTTCGGGGCCGGTTTCAAAAACGTGGCGGCCTTGTCGATGCTGCTGGTCGTGTTGCTGATGTTCCCGCAGGGCATTTTTTCGGCATTCAAAGGAAGTGGCAAAGGCCATTGATGCACTTCAATTTCAGGAGAGATAACGATGTATGATAAATCCGATCCGCGTTCCGCGCTCAATACAACCCCTAGCGGCAGTGCACCTGCTCCCACGGCCTTTGCTGGACCCGATCTCGGCTTCTTCTATGAAACCGCCCCGCAAGATGATGATGCCAATGGCAAGACCTGGTTCACCCGCGGGCAGAATTTTATCGTCGCCTACAGCCAGGCCAAAGCAGGTGCGATATTCGAGCGCGACAGCAAGGATGAATATGTTCTGTTGTTGCCCGATCACAACACGCCTGTGACGGTCGAAGCCAATGGCCAGAAAGAGCACAGCGGAGGCTATGCTTTGATCATCATGCCGCCTGGCAAGGGCAAGGTAACCGTTGAAAAAGGCGGGCAGGTGATCCGGCTATTTTCAACCCAATCGGCGGATCTCAATGCGCGTTGCGCCAATGCGGCCTCCTATGCCGAAGCCCATCCCAATCTGCCGCCTTTCAAAGCATGGCCTGCCCCGAAGGACGGGTTTAAAATCCGCCAATATACATTGGATGTGCCCGATGAGCCGGGACGCTTTGGACGCATCTGGCGCTGCACGACCATGATGGTCAATTATCTGGCCCCGCAAAACGGTCCGCGCGACATCACGAAACTGTCTCCGCATTTCCATGACGATTTCGAACAATGCTCGCTGGCCTTGGAAGGTTCTTTCACCCACCATCTGCGCTGGCCATGGACTGTGAACATGACTGTCTGGCGCGAAGATCAACACATCCTGTGCCATTCACCCTCGGTCACGGTCATTCCACCGCCAGCCATCCACACCTCGCGCGGCATGGATGCAGGCGTCAACCAGTTGGTCGACATCTTCTCCCCGCCCCGTATCGACTTCTCGCTGAAGCCGGGTTGGGTGCTGAATACGGACGATTACCCCTTGCCGACACATTGAGCGCATGCACTCCCATATGATGTGAACCTGGTGTCTGAACCAGTGTGAGGCAAATGGGCTTTATGCCCACGCAACCAAAATTTTACATAGAAGCAGAACCCGCCAAATCAACCGGCGGGTTTTGTTGTTCAAAGATCTGATCGCCTAAGCCGGTGCGCGCGGGTCATACGCATCGTCTGAAAGGGGTATGATTACTGTTGTTTTACGTGCTGCGATCGGTCAGCATCGGCGGTCTTTGATCATATTGAGGGGCTTGGTCGCAGATATCATGCCAAACGGCTTTGGATGCGGCAAAAATATGTGCCGAAACCTTGCCTTCAATGTCCGTATCGATCGAGCCTAATCTCAATCGGATGGTATCGGCAAGTGCGGGCCTGATGCTGTAAAGCTGCGAGCCACATTCCGAACAAAAGACACGCTCAAATTCCGCATCTGTCTTGTAGGATTTAAGATATTGCAGGCCAGCCGTGATTTTGAAGCGGGATTTGGATACAGAGGTGACGGCAGCGAATGCACTGCCGCTGGCCTTTCGGCAACGCGAGCAATGGCAATAGTCAATAGACGTAATCGGGCCGGGCACCTCATAGGTCAGCTTTCCACACAGACAGCCGCCAGTAATCTTCTCATTCATGCGCGTGGATCCCGAATGTGCAACCACCACCAGTATGGGCGGAGTATCGTGCAAGTCAATTCATGACAATAGAGGTGTATGAACCGCGATATAGGGGTCTGCGCGGCTTTTAAAGATTGACCTTTAGACGGGCATTTGTTTTTCTGGAAGAATAGCTGGCCGTCAGAGTCAGATCCATGGTTGGGGACGGAAGCCTAAGGCATGAAATACGGTCTGCAGTTCCGCGATGTGTTTGCGGCTTGGGAGTTTTTACTCGATGGCTTGCTGTTAACGCTTGCCCTGTCAGTGGCTACGATGGTGTTCGGGTTTTTTCTGGGTTTGGCCTGCGCTTGTGCCAGTACCTATGGAGGATCCAAATTCAAGCAAGGCGTGGCCGTTTACATCGAAACCATTCGCAATACGCCTTTGCTTGTTCAAATCTTTTTATTGTATTTCGGCTTGCCGTCGCTCGGGGTCCGCTTGGAGGGTTTTGATGCGGCATTGATTGCTCTGGTGATCAATCTAGGCGCTTATTCAACCGAGATTATCCGTGCCGGGCTTCAAGCCATCCCCAAATCGCAAATCGAGGCCGGCCAGTCGTTGGGTCTGACACCCTGGCAAATCTTCCGCTACATTATCGTTTTTCCCGCCATCAAGGCGATGTATCCGGCCCTATCCAGCCAGTTCATCCTGTTGATGCTGGCGACAAGTGTTGTCTCGCAAATTTCTGTACAGGATCTGTTTCACGTCGGCTCGATTATCCAGTCTCGTACGTTCAGGGATTTCGAGGTCTATACCGTGATCGGCGGCATTTATCTCGCCCTTGCTTTTATGATGCGGGGCGTGTTTGCCGTGATCTATCGCCAGGTGTTTGCGCGATGATCAGGGAATTCGGAACAGGCGATATTGTCTATCTCGTGTTTGCCGCCCGATGGACGCTGGCCCTGACAGCTCTGGCTTTTACGGGCGGGGCCTGTGTGGGCCTCATTTTGGCTGTACTGCGGATCTCGTCACTGGCGCCGTTGCGTATCATGGCCTCACTATATATCCAGATCGTCCAGGGAACACCTTTGCTGGTCTGGCTGTTTTTGTTCTATTTCGGGCTTTCCATCGCAGGACTGCCAGTCAATGCATGGACGGCGGCAGCCTTTGCCTATTCCATCTATGGCGGTGCCTTTCTGGGTGAAATATGGCGCGGTGCTTTAATTGCTGTGGCGCCAACCCAATGGGAGGCCGGAGCCTCGTTGGGCCTGACCTATCTGCAACAGATGCGCTATATCATCATGCCGCAGGCCGTAAGGATAGCAACCCCGCCAACCATCGGTTTTATGGTCCAGCTGATCAAGAACACCTCGCTGGCTGCAACAATCGGTTTCGTTGAATTGACCCGTGAAGGCCAACTCACCTCGGCCTCAACCTATAAACCCTTTGCCGTTTATATCACGGTCGCCTGCATCTATTTTCTGATCTGTTTCCCGTTGACCCAATGGAGTCGGCGGCTGGAGGACCGTTTCAATGTCGCGCGTTGAATTGACCAATGTCAGTAAAAATTATGGCCCGTTGCGCGTTCTCAACGATGTCAGCCTGACCATCGAGACGGGGGAAGTGATTGCGATCATCGGGCGATCCGGCTCAGGAAAATCGACCCTTCTGCGTTGCCTGAACGGTTTGGAACCAATCCAGGCCGGACATATTCTGATCGACGGGGTCAAGGTCAACGATCCGGACACCGACCTGCGCAAGCTTCGTCAGAATGTCGGGATCGTGTTTCAAAGTTTCAATCTGTTTCCGCACCTGAGCGTGAGCGATAATATCACGCTCGCGCCCCGTCTTGTCCTCAAACAGAGCCCTGAACAAGCCCGTAAAATCGCGGCCGATGTGTTGGCGCGTGTCGGGTTGGCCGATAAAATAGACGCCTTGCCGCAACAGCTGTCCGGCGGGCAGCAGCAGCGTGTTGCCATTGCGCGTTCACTGGCGATGAACCCCCAATTGATGCTGTTTGACGAGGTAACCTCGGCACTTGATCCGGAATTGACCGGAGAAGTGTTGCGCGTGCTTGAAGGAGTGGCGCGCGAAGGCATGACCATGATTCTGGTAACGCACGAGATGGGCTTTGCCCGTCATTTTGCGACCCGCATCGTGTTCATGCATGAAGGGAAGGTTTGGGAACAAGGGCCTGTTGCAGACACCTTGTCTCATCCGCAAACAGCCGAATTGAAAAGTTTTCTCGATGCTGTCCTGAACTAGTTTCGGGGCGGAATTCTGCAATACTGACTGCTCAATGGGGATCAACCCCCGCTATAAAGGGAGAGACGCAATGAAGAAAGTTGTTCTTGGTCTGCTTGCACTTGGTGCATTGGTTTTCGGGGCACCCCAAGCCAAAGCCGACAAGCTGCAAGATATTATTTCCAAAGGGGTTGTGCGGATCGGCGTTCCACTTGATGCCCCGCCTTTCGGTTCGCAGGACGCGAACCGTAATCCTGTCGGCTTCGATATTGAATTGGCCGAAATGGTCGCCAAAGGCTTGGGCGTGAAACTTGAAATGCAGCAGATCACCGGCGCCAACCGGATACCGTTTTTGTTGACCGATAAACTCGATATCGTGATTTCGGTGATGGGTCTGACTCCGGAACGGGCCAAGCAAATCCAGTTCACGGCGCCCTATGCCAATACATTCCTTGCTGTTTATGGTCCTAAGTCAGCGAAAGTGGATGCAGCATCCTCTATCGGGACACTGAAAATTGCAGCCGCCAAAGGTTCGACACAGGAGTTGGCCATTTCATCGGCCAATCCTAAAGCCAACATCATGCGGACAGAGGATGATGCAACCGCTGCTGCTGCTTACATCTCCGGTCAGGCCGATCTCATTGCCACCAATTCTATTGTCGCACAATCGCTTGCCAAGCAAAATCCCAACAAGGAATTTGACCGTAAATTCGTCATACGCCGTTCGCCAGCCCACATGGGTGTGCAGATGGACCAGCACAATCTTGTGCGCTGGCTTGATGGTTTTATTTTCTTCAATACGATGAATGGCGAGCTGGAGCGGCTGCACCAGAAATATCTGGATATGCCGATGGATCCCTTGCCGACCCTGTAAATCCGGAGCGTGCTGGACGGAACCAGACCGGGTTTTGTCCAGCCCGTTTCATCATCGCAGTCTTGTGTCTTTATCCCACTGGAATTTATGGAGTATGGCGATGAGCCAAACGATCAAGGTACGTCCGTCTACAGGATTTATGACCGTTGACCTCGATAAACAGGGCCGCCAGACTGGCTATATCCGTATTCCGCATTCGCCGCATGAGGATGCATGGGGCGTCACACAGGTGCCAATCGGAATCATCAGCAATGGCAGTGGCCCGACTGTAATTCTTGAGGGCGGCAATCATGGCGATGAGTATGAGGGGCCGATCGTCATATCGGAACTGATGCGTGATATTGATCCTGCGATGGTGCAGGGGCGGCTTATCCTGATGCCTTCCAACAATGTGCATGCTGCTCTGGCGGGACAGCGTGTTTCACCCGTGGATGGCTTGAATTTCAACCGGACTTTTCCGGGGGATCCGCTTGGCACGATTACCAATCAGATCACTGCTTTTGTGCATGACTATATTTTCCCGCACGGCAACGCATTTTTGGATCTGCATTCGGGCGGCTCTTCACTCGATATCATTCCGAGTGCGATCATCGAGCCAACTCCAGATCCAGAGCTTGCCAAAAAGAACATTGCGGCAGTGCAGGCCTTCGGGGCGCCGATGACAGTGGTGATTGCCAATATGGGTGATCCGCGCACCGCAACCGCAGCCGCGGTCAGAGCCGGAATGATTACTGTGGGCACCGAGATGGGCGGTGGTGGAACAGTCTCACTCGATGCGCTGGCAGTCTGTCGCCAGGGTGTGCGCAATGTGCTGGCGCATTTGGGTGTGCTGCCAAGCGAGATGGCTGTTGCCGCGCAACCTTCGACCATTCTGGAATTGCCGGGCAGCAAAGCTTATGTGTTTGCCACAATGGATGGCGTGTTCGAGCCCTTCCACGCGAATGGCACAACAGTGTCTGTCGGCCAGCCTGCCGGTCGTATCCACTGCCTGTGGGATTTGGCAAGGCCGCCTGAAACCGTTTACTACAATGCCGACGGGTTATTATACGGTCGCCGTCAACCAGGACGCGTACGCCCGGGTAATTGCTGCCTTGTCGTGGCAACGGTTTCGAGCTTGTCTTAAAGGCCAAGCGTGAGAGCAGTCAGTCCTGGCAATCTAAACCTCAACGCCCGCTGGCGATTTGGCTGAGTTCCGGCTGAACACCGCCGACAATGAATTTTACAATTTCATCCATTGTTGTTTCTTTGGTCCGGCGGGTGGCGATGGTTTTTCCGGTCTGGAGCACGATGATCCGATCGGCAACATTGAAAATATCCTGAAGCCGGTGGCTGATGATAATCACAGAGACACCATCGGCCCGCAGATTGTTGATGATGTCGAGAACCTTGCCGACTTCTTTGACAGCCAATGCAGCTGTGGGCTCGTCCATGATAACAAGCTTGGCCTCAAACGCCACCGAGCGGGCAATTGCCACGGCTTGTTGTTGACCGCCCGACATTTTCTCGACCAAAAGCCGAACCGATTTCACATTGATCTTGAGCCGTTGCAGGAGCTCGATGGTTTTTTGCTCCATCAGGTTCTCGTCGAGCACAGAAATGAATGGCAATGACAATGGATGACGAAGCAGCTCGCGCCCCAGAAAGACATTTGCAACCACATCCAGATTGGGCGCCAAAGCCAGATTTTGATAAATCATCTCGATGCCGGTACGGCGTGACTCGCCGGGGTCACGGAATGTGACGCGCTCGCCATTGACTTTGATTTCTCCACTGTCAGGTTGATGCACACCCGTCAGGACCTTCATGAAGGTTGATTTTCCGGCGGCATTATCACCAACCAAACCAATCACTTCGCCCGGCATGATCGACAGACTCGCACCTGACAGTGCTTGAACCGGACCGAAGGCTTTATGAATATCAATCAATTCAATCAGGGGGTGGTTGGACATCGTCATACCCTCATGATTTCACGCGTTTGAACTGATCGACATAGACGGCAGTTGCAATAATGATCCCGATCGCCACCATTTGATAATAAGAGGAAACATTGATCAGGTTAAGGCCGTTGGTCAGAATGGCCATGACGACAACACCCAGAAATGTATTGAGAATACTCCCGCGTCCACGCCCTAGAGCCGTCCCACCGATCACGGTGGCCGCAATCGATTCCAGCTCCATGCCCTCGCCCAACGTAGCGTGTGCCGAGACAGCGCGGGAGGTCAGAACAAGGGCTGCAAGGCCGACGAGACCACCGTGCAACGACCAAACCAGAATTTTGACCCTATCGACATTGATGCCTGAAAAAAGGGCGGAATCCTGATTGCCCCCAATAGCATAGACATGGCGTCCAAACCTTGTTTTGACCATCAGAAAAGAACACAACAAAAAGACCAGCAACGATATCAGGGCCGGGACAGGCATTGTCAGGATTTGGCCTGCACCAATCCAGCCGAATTCGAACGGCATATCGGTAATAGGTAATCCACCCGATATAATCAGTGCAAGCCCACGTGCGGCTGAGTACATGGCAAGTGTCGCAATGAAAGCGGGCAATCCGGCCTTGGCAATCATGATGCCATTGAAAGCACCGATTGCCAGCCCGATCCCGATCGCAGACAGACAGCCGATCACAAGCCCGTGATCAATCATGATCAGCGAACTTGAAACGCTGATCAGACCAATCACCATCCCTGCTGACAGATCGAACCCGCCGGACAAGATCACGACCGTTTGCCCGCAGGCCACAATCCCCAGAATTGCTGTTTGACGGGCGACATTCCTGAGGTTTGTGCCGCTATAAAAATTCGGGTTAAGCCACGAAAACACGATGCACAAGGCAATGATTATGAAAACCATGCCAAGGCCATTCATATCGAACCGGAATTTACTCATAATTCCGTTCGGGGACGCATCTGGAGCTGTATCGGTATTCTGGCTCATCAATGGCAATCCAATTCTGAATGATGCAGAGATCGTGGCCACCCGTTCGGGCGGATATCGGAAGGGCTTAAAGTGGCGGCTTCCAACCCTTGGGCTGACGGATCGCCGATATATCGACGGTATCGGCATTGTCTTTGGTGATGCTGATGGACGGGGTAAAAACTTCATCCGGTATCGGTTGTTTGGTCAATGCCATCAGTGCAATCCGCACACCCCAGCGCCCCATGGTGACGGGTGATTGCGCCATCGTTGCCGAAATCCACCCCTCACGCACAAAGCGTTCGGTGTCGTCGTTATAATCAACGGTTGTAATCACGACATTGCCTGGATTTTTGCCCTGAGACCGCAAAGCCTGTGCAGCGCCAATGGCCAGACGATCAGCTCCGGTATAGACAGCATCGATTTTTGGAAAGGCCTGTGTCCAGTCTTCCATCAATTTAAGACCGCGATCGGTGGCATTGGGGGTCCATTGCTCCGACAACAATTTGATCTCGGGATATTTTGCGATCACATCCTGAAAGCCTTTGGCCCTGTTGATGAAAGCGCTGTTACCCGAAACGCCGCTCATCATCACCACATTGCCTTTGCCTTTGAGGGCAGAAACAATGAACTCTCCTTGCATTTTTCCGGTCTCGTAATCGTCTGAGCGCACACGACCGAGAACCTTGGCATGATCGGACATGATGTTGACATTGACCACCGGGATACCGGCAGCCAGTGCCTGATCAACCTGGGCCATTGCTGTGACACTTGTCCCCGGCACAAATGCAATCACATCGACTTTGTTCGTGATCAGATCTTCCATTTGCGAGACCTGCTTGGCGACATTCTTATGTTCGCCCGCATCATACATGATTACCTTCATGCCCATTTTCTGCGCTTCATCGGTGAAGCCATAGGCTTGGGCGACAAAATGCGGAATGGCCAGATTGGGTTCCAAAACGCCGATTGTATAATTTTTATCCGGTTTCGCTTGCGGTTTGATTTTATCCTCGGACTGGACAGCGGTATTGGCGAGCACCAATCCAAGACTTGCCAGAGCGACATTGCGGATCCAATGATGTGTCATATTCTCTCCCCATGTTTTTCTATTGTTCATGTGATTGACGACATAAGAGCATGAAATACGGCAGGTTATTTCAGAGCACCGCCCGAGAAACTCCGGCCCGGAACGGCCATATACAATCCGACATTCTGGCCACCATCGGTTTCGATGACACTGCCTGACGTGTAACTCGCATCCTCGGAAGCCAGAAAGACGGCAATCCTAGCAACATCATCACCGGTGCCAATCCGGCCCAATGTTGTGAAGGCTTCACGCCCTTTTTTGATGTCAGCATTGGAATACATACCGTCGGTACCGGGTGTATGGATAAATCCGGGCGCAATCGCATTGCTACGGATTCCAAATTGTCCCCATTCCAGCGCGACCTGTTTGGTAAACATGATGATGCCAGCTTTGACGCTGCTGTATGATCCGGCGAAGTTGTAAGGCGAAAGCCCGGCAATCGATGCAACATTGATGATGCAGCCGGCTTTCTGCGCGATCATGTGTTTTCCGACCGTCTGGGTCATCAAAAATGATCCTTTGAGGCCGATATTGATTGTGGCATCCCATGCCTCGTCGCTCAATTCTTCGAGACGGCCGGGCACAATCCGCATGGCATTATTGACCAGAATATCAATGCGTCCATAGGTATCCAGCGCATGCTGGACCAGATGTTCGACATCCTTGCGTTGTGTGACATCTGCCTGAAAACCAGTGGCATGGCCTGAACGCGCAACCAGTTCGGCACTTTGCTGGGTTGTCACTGGATCAATGTCTGAAACAACGACATTCGCGCCTTCTTTGGCAAAAGCAAGCGCGATATCCTGCCCTATGCCCCGACCACTTCCTGTGATGATTGCAGTTTGCCCTTGCAGTCGCATTGAATCCACCCATTCTTTATTTTGTACAATATATTATGCATTACCATCAAATGAAGGAAATGAGATGTCAAGCCGAGTTATTGGTCACTTCTTTTCCTGACTGCCAGTGGCTTGATTGGCGTGTTTAGATTGTAGGCAGACAGGGGCAAAATCGGGCGTGTCCAACGGACCAGTTTCAACTTCTGGATGGTCGCCTGAGGTTGATTGCCTAGGACTATTTCAGCAGCTAGCATGTGCTGGCCTGGTTAGATTTTTCTGCCTTTGTGAAACAAAACCCTGATCAGGCAAGAGAGCACTTTTGTTCGGGATCAATCGGTGGAGAGCATGATGCATTATCAGCGTCGTCGTTTCTTGGCTTTAGCGGCTGCAGCATGTGGAATAATCACAGACCATCTGGCCGCGCTGGCCCAGACACATCATTCCCATACGCCATTACCGGAGGCGAAATCATCCGCTGATCCCTTTGCCCGGCTGCAAGGAGGCACCCCGCATCATCTGACGCCCGACCAGGAGTCGCAACGCTCGTTCAACAGTCCTGCACCCAAAGGCCAGCAAGGTCGCTGGCTCGCACGGGCAGCCTTGCCCATCCCCAGAAGTGAAATGGCATGGGCCACAGAATTGAACGGGCGATTGCATGTCATCGGGGGTTATGGCGAAGGCCGGGTTGATCGTGGCTATCACCATGTCTATGACCCTCAACACGATGCATGGTACAACGCCGCTGCTCTTCCGCGCGGGGCCAACCATGTGGCCGTAACAACCCTGGACGGACGAATTTATGCCTTTGGCGGATTTCTCGAACAAAACCGCAATCCTGATCACAATGCCTATGTCTATGACCCGGTCCAGAATAGCTGGTCGCAGATCGCCCCATTGCCTCGCCCGCGAGGTGCGGCAGCAGCTGTAGCGCTTGACGGCAAAATCCACCTGATCGGTGGCGCATCCTCGCCGACAGCGGAGCGCGCCAGTGTTGGCTGGCACGAGGTCTATGATCCCAAGTCCGATAGCTGGTCTATCCGCAAGGCCCTGCCCGGAGCGCGGGATCATGTCGGGGCTGTTGTCTATCAGGGCAGGATCCATATTGTCGGCGGCAGGTTTAACACCTTCGAATATAATACCGATCTGCATCATGTGTATGTGAGTGACCGCGATACCTGGGAGCTGAGAAGCCCCCTGCCGACGCCGCGCTCAGGGCACGGTCTGGTGATCTATCGGGATCGATTTTTTGCCATGGGCGGTGAAGGCGGCATTATCAACAAGCCGGGCCAGCAAACTGTTTTCGGCCAGATGGAAAGCTACGATCCCCGGACAGACAGTTGGCAATCCCATGCCCCTATGCCGACACCCAGACACGCAGTGGGTGCCGTCGCCATCGGCGATTTTATCTATGTCGCAGGTGGTGGTGCTGTATTGGGCGGAGGCGTACAATCTGCGATCCATGAGGCATTTTCATTGTCTTGAAGAGCCAGGTGATAATATCAGTCGATTGTCTTAGACTTTGAGTTTCATAGATCTAAGGTTCCAAAATTGTCCCTCATCTCTCCTGACACAAAAAAGTGATTGATCATGACTTCTCCATCACAAGCCCATAAAGGGCCGCTCTCAGGTATTCGCGTTCTTGATGCGGCGACGTTTCTGGCCGCACCGTTCGCAGCAACCCTGATGGGCGAGTTCGGTGCCGAAATCATCAAGCTGGAACAACCCAAGATCGGCGATCCCTTGCGCCGGTTCGGGACAATGACGGATGCAGGGCATACGCTGAACTGGATGAGCGAGTCCCGCAACAAAAAGCCGGTGACCCTTGATTTCCGTCAGCCCGAAGGCGCAGAAATTCTAAAATCGCTGGTGGCCGTGTCCGATGTCCTGATCGAAAATTTCCGACCCGGCACGTTCGAGAAATGGGGCTTGGGTTATGATGTGCTCAAAGCCATCAATCCGAAATTGGTGATGCTGCGGCTGAGTGCCTTTGGACAAACAGGGCCCAACAGTTCTTTGCCCGGGTTTGCCCGAATTGCCCATGCATTTAGCGGCCTGAGCCTTGTCTGCGGCGAGCCGGATCGTCCGCCTGTCACCCCCGGAGCCAGTACCTTGGCCGATTATGCCTCCGGTGTCTGGGCGGCATTTTCTGTCATGGTGGCTTTGAGGGAAGTCGAGAGTTCTGGACGCGGGCAGATGATTGACCTGGCACTATATCAGGCCCCATTTCGCTACATGGATGAAATGGTGCCGGCTTTTGCCCATAATGGGACTGTCCGGGTGCGTATGGGTGCCGAGACCCATAATCTGTTGCCCCATGGCCACTTCCAGACCAAGGATGACCGCTGGCTGGCCATAACCTGCTCAAGCGATAAAATGTTCGAGCGCCTGGCGGTGATGATCGGCGATCCCAAACTACTTGATCCCTTTTATGCGACCATTGCAAATAGATTGAAAAAACGCGACATCGTAACAGCGATTGTCATTAACTGGGTTGCCTCTCTGGATGCAGATGAGGTGCGCGCCATCTGCGATAAGCACGAAGTCCCTTGCAGTTTGCTGTTGAGTGTTGCCGATATTTTTGATGATCCCCATTACCAAGCCCGCGGTGATTTACTGGCCATGCAGGATGACATCAACGGGGCGGTGGTTGTTCCTGCCCCCTTTCCAAGGATGACCGAAACCCCGCCCAAAATCGACCATCTCGGTTTGCCGCTCGGGGCGTGTAATGACGAGATTTATGGACAGTTGCTCGGCCTTGATGCCGAAAGTCTGGCTGCATTGAACGCTAAAAATATCATTTAACCAAAAGGATATGATGACAGATTGGGTCGTTCTGGTCGCACCACCTGTTAACGCAATCCCGTCTTTGATCGATTGATCATTCCTTATGCCTGGCAGGTTCCGGCCTGGTAAAGCATTCCCGCCAAACGATCTATGGCACATGGGCGGGCAGTTATTGCGAAATCCTCAACACGCCGATACGGAATTTGCGCTCATCCAGCGGGTGCCAAGCCAGGCGAGCATATCGGGCAGCTGGCTGGCCCAGAGGGACCATTCGTGCTCGCCCTCGTCCACACTCAGAGGGACCGTCACCCCGCGTGCTGCGAGCGCTGCAACCAGTGTATCGTTGTTGTTGCGCAGATTGGCAAAGTCTCGGGTCCCTATTGCGAGACGGATGGCCGCTTTCAGCGGATGCCGAGCGTATGCGTCCAGCCGGGAAAAGATATTCCAGTCGTTGAAGCGCCCGGGATCGATTGGCTCGCCATAGGCTCCGCGAAACATCAGCGTTGGTCTGAGCGTGCGTTGTTCTTTGTCATCTGGCCATGGCAGCCACAGGGCTGTGCTGAGGCCGAAGGCTGCACCAAAAACTTCAGGATGGTCCATCGCATGAAGGAGCGCTCCATATCCACCCATGGAGTTCCCGCCGATTGCCCGGAAATTGGCGCAGGCGCGGGTTGGAAATTTGCCGTCGATTATGCGTGGAAGTTCATCAGTCATGGCCTTGGCCATGAGCCCAGCTCCACCCGGATCGGGATTGTCGACGTACCAGGAATTGCCGCCATCCGGCATCACCACCATTGTGGGTGGAAGCAAGCCACGGGCAATTACGCTGTCCATTGTGACGGCAAGTTGGCCCATCTTCACCCAGTCCCGTTCGTTGCCGGCAGTACCATGCAGCAGATAGAGCGTGGCCCATGGGCCCGGCGCGTCCGGGATATAGATGGTTGTTGCGATGTCGTGACCAAGCGCAAGACTGGGCAGGGCGAGCGTGTGAACTTCACTCGCGCCGCCTGAATTCAAACCGAGGCCGGCGGCGATTGTGCTGGCCCCCAAGATAGCGCGCTTCGATCGGCGGGAGCCATCCTTGGGAGGGGCACCTTTCAAGGTGGTTATGACACGTGCCACGCCATAGAGGACGCCGCAGCCAATGATGTTGGCACAAAGCGTCGCACCCGGGAATTGCACGACGTCGAGGAGGACACCGAGTGCTTGCGCAACCACAAGCCCTGCCAAAAAGACTGCCAAAGTCTGTTGGCCAACGCATGCGATAGGTTTCCAGATGGCGCCCTGAAGGGCACTGCCGTAATCTCCAGCGAGAATAAAAGTGAGGTAAGCGACGGCAAGGAAATGCACATAGCGAAGAATGCCGAAATGGGATTTGTCGATCAGTGGCTCAAGGTATTCATGTATTTCCCCGAGCACTGGTGCATAGCCCCATCCCGCGTAACAATGAAAGCCATATTGGCATGAGAATAATGCGCTCACGACGACGATCAATACACTTGCAACAAGAAGGTCAGTCCGTCGGCGCGGGGTGGGCAGCCACCCGCGCACGAATGCGAAACCCGTGAAGAACACGATCTGCCAAGCAAATGGATTGAAGAACCATGGACGCTCGGACCAGGATTCTGCACTCGGATCTAGGATACGCGCAATCGCGCAGATCCAGAGCACCACGCTGAAAAACCCTGCGAGACGCAATGAATATCTGGCCAGCGCCATGATAATCGGCACAAGAGCCAGAATGACGATATACATGGGGAGGATGTCAAAGTAATTCGGGACATAGGAAAAGCTCAAAAACTCAAAGCCCATCCGCACCGGCGCATCGAGAAAGGGACCGAGGTTGAGACGGTCGCGCAGGTAGTTGGCCTCTGGTAAAAAGAAGTCGGCGGCGGCCATGACCGCTATAACGGCAAGGAATACGCCGACATGGCACTGGAAAATCTGCCAGATCCTCTTCAGTATCCGCTTTGTGCCGAACAACCAGCCGTGCAGGTCAAAAACCCGACCGAAGGCCAAGGCTGATGCGGCCCCCGAGCAGAATACGAAGATCTCAGTTGCATCGGAAAATCCAAAGCGGGCGGGAATCCATTCAGCCAGGCTGTTGTTTGGGATATGTGCAATAAGGATGATGAACATCCCCAGTCCTCGAAAGATATCGAGTCTGGGATCCCGCTTACTCTTTGGTACTGTTTCCGCGATGCAAGTGTCAGGCTGCTTGAACATCAGCGCCTTTCCTGAACCTGAACAACGATCCCGACAATCAGTCCGAACATGAGATGGCCGACCAGCGAGCACCACGACAGCGGAACCCAGCCCAGAAAGGGCGGAAATCCGGCGATGAGATGGGCCATCACGTAGAGTGCAAAGACAAACAGGCCTGCGCCGAACCCGAGCGCTGTCACGGGCCATGGCAGACCGGGCAGGAGCAGCCTCTGTATCGGCCGTGCGATATACAGATAACCGACCGGATAGAATACAACCCCGACGACAAAATGGATGACTTCGCCAACTAACCGGCTTTCAAGTCCGAACACGCTCTGAACAAGTGCCGCAGGCTCCAGTGGTCCTCCAACGGTTGGAATAAGGGGCGTGAACACGCGCGCCCAGACTTCCCAAGCGATATCTGCAGAGAGCCCCGCGATCAGAATCATAGAAAAGGTTCGCATCGTGAATGCGGGAAACAGATCAGAGTTGTTATGGTTTTGGTTGGCTATGGTCTGCATTGGGAAATTCCTTGATGCCATGGTTTTACGGGAAATACTTTAAGTTGAACTACGCTTTGAGAAATATAATTTTTTATATATTGAGCAATATTTTATTTTTCTATAAGATATTATAATATTTTATTTTAAAAAAACAATAAACAAATTTAAACTGGAAATAAAAAAACAAAAATATCACGAACAAAAATATTAACTATCCCTATAACACATTTATTTTATTTTGAAATATGCAATTTTTATAAAAATTATACATCTTTTAGTTTTATTATAATTCATTACAATTTAAAATTGCATCGTGCTGCCACCCTCTGCTCATACCAACCCAACGCGACGAGCAGGGGAAATGGGTCCGACGCATCCCGGCGATCCAGTCATCAATTGCCAATCAGGAACGAATGGGGATCTCGACGGCCCTATCCACCATGAAATGTCAAAACGGCTCCGCTCTCACAGTCAGAAATCCGGAAATTACAAAAAATCGAGTGTCTTCTTAATAATAAACACTCTAAACGCCATGGATAAAAAATCTACACACGCCTTTGCACTATAAATTAATCCTGTTGCACATCGTTTTTCAATCTAGCCTTGCATATAAAGTACATTATATCCTATAAGTTGGGCCGCATGTGTTGTTGCAAGGTTTGTTGTTTTGTATTGGTTTTCGCCATTTCATAGATTGTTGACGGGAAGCAGTGGCCTTGTTGCAGGGGCCGCTCTTTTTTGTCTGCTTTCTTGCGCGGGGCACGCTGCACCGGTTTCCCCCACAACACTACTGCCTTCGACTTTGACACCCCCGCCGGAAGGCGGGGCCCGGTCCTTTACCCTTCCCAAGTCCGGCTCGGTTGACGCGCCTGCCCGGATAGCGAGCGAGACACTGCTGATCGGGTCCGCTGTCCTCAAGGATGGCCTGCCGGAAATGGCCCGGAGCAACCAGGAATTTGTCGAGGCGCTCAAGGGGCAGACACTCACGATCAAAAAAATCTATGAGGCTGCGATTGCCCTGGAACAGGCCTATGCCCGCGCCGGTTATATCTTCGTGCGGGTGGTTGTGCCCCCGCAGCGGCTGCGCGATGGTGGTGTGATCACGTTCGGCGTTGTGAATGGTTTTATCGAGAAGGTGTTGGCCGATAAGGTTCCGGCGCATTACCGGGATATGGTTAAGGCCCGTTTGCTGCCGCTGATCGACCGCCGGTCCATCACATTGCCGGAGGTGGAGCGCTGCGTCCTGTTGGCGGGCGACCTGCCGGGGCTGAAACTTTCGAGCGCATTGATGCGGGGCGATAAGGCCGGAGGGGTTGTTCTGATTGTGGAGGGCGAGTCCACTTTTGTCGGTGGATCCGTCACTGTCGATAACCGGTTGCCCGAAAATCTCGGCACTTACCAACAGGTCACCAACGTCTATCTGAACAATCCGACCGGAAATGGCGAGCGCCTTTATGCAACGGTCGGTTCTTCGCTTGGGGGTGATCGCTTCAGCTTTCTGACCCGGCCAACCGGTTTCCAATCGGC
>CANGQA010000051.1 GCA_947455995.1 Hyphomicrobiales bacterium
CAGGTTGAAGCCGCACTTTTCGAATATATCAACGGCTTTTATAATCCTAAACGTAGGCACTCAGCATTGGGGTGGAAAAGCCCGGTCGCTTTTGAACGAAAAGTGGCTTAAACGAGCACTAGGAGCGGCACGAATACGCGACAGGTCCATCAAGAGCCGTGCGCGCACCGAAGCGCCGATGTTCTTTATCTCTTTAGCCATTGGCCGTGAGTGCCTCAAGATAGGGCCGGATCACCGTCGAGATGCTGCCATGCTCGGCCTGGCGCGCAATCTCGCCGGGCGTGGCCTTGCGCTGGCGTAGCGTCTCCTGAAGTCCTTCGATGGCAACCGACAGGCCGACTTTGCTGCGATGCCGGAAACAATCAGCCACCGTTTTGGCGGCGCCGAAGATTCTTACGGGCACCCCCTCAATCACATGTGTTTCAACGCTCTCAGAGAGCAGTCCTTCTGTGAAACGGACGATACGGATTGGCATGCCGTCTGGCTTGGGCGCCCAGTCCTTCTTTCCGACGGCAAGCCACACTTTCCTTGGAAGCTGATCCGTCAGCCCATGATAGGCGAGCGCTGAGACGAGACAGACGATGCCTTTCGGCAGTCGCTTCGCAGCCTCCGCCAGGCTATGATTCGTATCCAGCGGCGCGTCGGTGAGTTGATAGAGGCCCCGCGCGAGCCGCATTACCTCGCCATCCCGAACCATGCGGCTAACCGTGGCTGCCGTCACGCCCGAGCTGCGGAACTCAGCCAGGCGCACGATTCCCCGTGCAGCCAGGACGGTACGGGCAATTTGGCGCTGGGAATTTGGCTCGATCATTGATACAAAGACTCTGAAAGTAGTGGCTATAGTCCGAGGTTTTGTATCACGGATCGGTTTCGGCTGATAGCGAAATTCAAGATCTCGAGACCAAGCCCCAAACATAGCTCGCAAGCTCCGAGAACACCAATGGCCTCGTGCGCCAATATCTGCCCAAGGGCGTCGACCTGAGCATCTACTCACGCAGCGACCTTGAAAAAATAGCCCAAAGCCTAAATACAAGGCCGCGTGCATGCCTAGGGTTTAAAACACCCGAGGAAGTGTTCTGTATTCAGAGTGGCCCGCCTCGCCAAAATGGAGCGCGAGCTGATCGTCGAGCGCATCCGCACTGGATTGGATGTCGCCCGGCAGCTTGGTTGTAAGGGTGGACGCAAACCAAAAATGACTGAAAGTAAGATCGAAGCCGCTAAGAAGGTGCTGGCCAGCGGTGTACCTGCCAAGGACGTGGCCAGGAACCTCGGCGTCTGCATTCCTACATTCTACCGTTGGGTACCAGTCTCGGCGCAGGCTTAGCGTACTTTAAATTCCGTTTTCTGAGACGACCCCATGGACAAGAAAGGCATGAGACTTCAACGCGATCTCATGCCTATTCATGGCCGGTTTGGCTCCTGGCCAGGGATTTGAACTCGCGTCTGAGATTGACCAATGTGGGTGATCATTCTGGCTTGGGCGGGGCAGGGGTTTTTGGGAAGGGTAAAACGCTTTCCAGTGCGTATGCCGACCATGGCGGGTGGTGCCAGATGTGTCACCGTGAAGCTGTCACCGATCCATCCGTCTACAGGGCCGGAGCCTCGTCTGACAATGCCTACGCCGAACCTGTAAACGGGCTCGACATACCCGCCGCGCCCTGTGACGGTATCGAGCAACTTTGTCATTGATTTTGTTTGGCTTGGGGGCCGCGCACGACTGAATAAAGGCGATGCAAGCGATCCGCTAGAAAATCAAGGCATGAGAGGCCCAGCACGATGGCGCCGATACGCTCAAGAGGGAGCAGATCGGGCCATTGCAACAGAGCGACGACAAGATCCGATCCGCACCACACAAGATATCCGCCAAGCAAAGCCAGAAGCGTGGCAAAAATACGAGGAAAATCCGCATGCGCGCTCACAGCAGCCGCGCCTTCTGCGGATCAACCTTAAACACCAGCATTGTCCCGACGCGCTCGACCGCGCCAACAAGCTCTACAGGTCTTGCGATCATGTCGCGTATCCACTCCCCGGGCGGTCCGCCGTCAGGTCCTGCGATCAGCAGGAATGACGCCCCTTCGATCGGGTCGGCGACAACAAAGATCGCAGGCACGTCGCCGATGAGACAGAGTGTGGCGCAGGCACGATGTGCGAGGCCAAACCCCGGCGTCATGCCGCCGGGATAGCATTTGCCATCACAGATCTCGCCGATACTTCGCCATATTCCGAGTTGCTGGACAGGTGGTGGAGCCGCAGCTCTCGCGTCGATTGTCACTGGCTCGTCAACGACCAGCATGTCGATATCGCCGCGCTTGAGCAGCCCACCTTCAGCGGTGACAAGGTGCGCGGTCTCACGCGTCTCGACCCCGCGCTTGCCCGAGCCCGACAACAAAACCGATCGCTCGACAGGCCCGCCTGCCACGGACGAGACATGCAGGACCGGATAGGGGTGTAGCGTCAGTGTGCCCAAGAATTTCTGGTCGCTTATCCAGCCCAGCGGCTTGGCGACGTTTGCGCCGGGTCGATCGGCAAAGAGATTGCGGGAGGGATCATCGATGGCGGAGCCGAGAAACAGACCGATCCCGCCAAACAGGGACACCATGACGAAGCCGACGGAGAGATAGAAGCGTTTGAGCTCGGGCGGAAGCTTGCCGCTCCAACCGATGAAAAAAGGGTCTTGCGCTGGATCCGGCATCAATGTTGGCCCTCGCTCGCAGCATCCTGTTTCAAACCCGCAGACACAGGATCGACCACAGGATCGACAAAGACGATCCCTGCTTCCACCCGCACAGGATAGACCGGCACACGGTCCGTGAAGGGCGCGGGCGCGCAGCCGTCACGCAGCTTGAATTCATGTCCGTGCCAGGGGCACACCACACGTCCTTTGATCACCCGGCCCTCGCCGAGCGGCCCGTTCTGATGCGCGCAGCGATGGCTGATTGCAGCGAAACTGTCCAGATGCCGGAACACCGCAATCGGGTCGTGTCCCGGGAGGCTGACGATTTTCGCACGCCCCTCCTCGATGTCCTGTGCGGGACCGACGCGCAGCCAGCCGTCAGCCGCTAGAGCGCTGATGCGCATGCGCGCACCTGCGCGCTCTCGCAAAGCGGCGGTAATATGCAGGCACAGCAACAACGCTGCCCCGCCCACAACAAGCGCAGGCAGTCCGGCGTTTTGCGTACTCTGCAACGCGCCGAAGCACACATGCGCTATCACAAGCGCATAGGCGACGTAGATGCCGGTGTGTATCAGCTTCCATGTGCCCGGCCCCAAAAACTTCAACCAAAAATCATGGCTGGTCGCGGCGAGAATGGAGATGATCAGAAAGGCTGCGGATCCGAACGGCAAGTAGGGAAAATTGCTGGCGCTGTGAAAGTTTGTGTCGGACACGAGCAGCCCGAGCCAGGGGTCGATCGGGCTGAAAGCGAGATACCAATCAAACACCGCAAACACATGGGCCGCAGCGACACCGAATGTCACGACGCCGAGATGACGGCGGTTGTACAGAAGTGGCAAGAACCGCTTGTCGATCCGGGCCAAAGGCCCAATGGCGAGAGCGACGGTCATAAGCAGCAACGCGCACAGGCCGAAGGAGCGGATCGGCAACGACCCCTGGTCGGTAACAGTGGTCAGTGCACCCACGCGCTGTGCAGCGGCGTTGAAACAGACCAGAAATGCAACAACACAGACAACGAGGATGGCATCATAAATGAATTTCGTCCGAGACCAGCCGATAGGGACATAACGATCAGTCATAGCCTGCCATCCTGCCGGGTGCTTGTGGTATCAATCAATGGTGTGCGCGCCTGAAGGACTGCGAAGCAGAGCAGGGCGGGAATCAACGCGAACAGGCAGACCCAAGCGAGGCCGTGTACATTGACATGGCGTGCAACGGGCGCTGGCTTGCAGCCGTCAAAAGCACCAGCCCGACCCCAGCGTAAGATAACCGCAGGCCAGAGCAGAACGAGACCCGGGAATAGCAGTGCACGGAAAACATACGATGTCCGGGCGGCTGGATCGATCCGGTCTAGACCAAATAGCAAGAATGAGAGTGCAACGAAGAACCCAACCAAGGCATAGGCGAGGGCCGTTGCAAGAATGATTGCTGCGATAGGAAAAGACATTCCTACAGACAGGGACATTTTGTCCTCCCTTTCCTGGTCGAATTTGCTCAATTTTTTAAAAAAACAACCTGAACAAGACAACGCATGTGATACATTGAATCAATTCCATAAATTTTTGCAGAACGAACGCTACAGTTCATCCATCAGGAATGTCCGGTCAAGGACGGTTTCTGCGACTAATATGGATTCATTTGACCACTTAAACAAAGCGAACAGCGCTAAACTCTTACCGAAACGTCAATTGCCGCCCAATAATGTTCCGATCTATAGCAATACATGCTGACAATACACATTTGGATGAATCTGTCACGGTTTTATGCACGTGATGTCATCAATCATGATCGATGCCGTCCTAAAATTGCGTGGTCAATTTTGTCAGCCAGTCAGTTGATATGTCGACGAGATAGGCTTCTACTCTCTTGTCCAGACCGGATACGATGAGAATGCCGACAAGCAACAATATTGTGCCCATGATCTTTTTGCCGATGCGCGATGTTGAGAACAATGACTGCCGGGCTTTGTTGAAACGACTTTGGGCGATCTGGCTGAGCACAATCAAAGGCAAAGCCGCCCCCAAGCCGAAAACGCTCATGGTCAGTGCAACATCGGCCAGATCCTTGCCTTGCGAGGCAAGGACCGATGCGGCGCCCAATGTGGGGCCGACGCAGGGACTCCAGACCGCGCCAAGCAAGAGGCCGACACCGAATTGACTCCATAAACCGGTTGTTGCCGCTGGTTTGAACCAGCTGCTTAAAAGGGAACTTAAAGGTGTGACCAGAATGGTGAAGCGGTCTTGCAAGAACGGGCTTAACAATAAAAGACCGAGCATGATCATGACGAGACCTGCCACAATCCGGAAATGGTCGCTGTTTAAACCGAGAGCAAAGCCGATCGTGGCCATGAACATGCCGATGGCGACAAACGACATCGATAGCCCTCCTGCAAGCGCAGCAGGGCCGTATCGATGTGCTGTGAGTGACGAGGCAAAGACAATGGGCACCAATGGCAGCACACATGGAGATAATATTGAAAGTAGACCCGCCAGAAACGCCAAAATATAGGTGCTCATCACTTGAACTTCTTGTTAGAGTGATTTGTTGATCAGGGCGGAAATGGATGCTTCGTTTGTATCACCCGTCGAGCGGCCTTGTTCTGTTTTGCCTTTGTAGACAATCAACGTGCTTTGCTTGTTCACCTTTAATTCTTGCAAAACATCTTTTTTGCTATCGAAATCAACTTCAAATATTTTCAAGTCTTTGAATTGCGGTTGACCGGTCAATTTTTCGAGGATCGGCTTTTGCACCTTGCAGGTCGGGCACCACGGCGCTGTGATCTCGACCAGAATTGGCTTGTTTTCACTTTGGGCTTTCAGAAACTGTGCCCTGTCATACGCTGTTATTTCAGCTGCATAGGCAGTAGCCGATATACTCATTGCCAAAAGCATACAAAGAATAAATCTATTTAATAGTTTCATCTGTATTTCCTTTATATTTTATATGTTTTGGTTTCACGATATAAAAAAATTACTACATAAATATGATAATTTACCAAATAACCATTTTGAAGGGTCAATGCAATAGGCTTTTAATTGTACTTTTTGTTTGGAAAGTGTGTTCGGACATTTTCTAAATGGGTTTCCCTTGAAAATCATGCAACAGGATTACTTCAAGATAGTGGGGAGGGAGTGAATCCAGGTGGGGACTATCGGCGAGTGCCGGATTTTGACTGTGTGAATGTTTCTCTGTGCGGCTGCTGTTTGCGGCAGACGATCCTTTGCAAGCGGCAGCTTAGCACTCTGTCTTTCAGGTTCGAGGGGGTAATCCCCTCGTTTTTACCGTGGCACATTTGTAGAATTTAAGCGGCCATTTTGTCGCTTTGTGCCCTCTTCGCGAGCAATTTCTGTGCGGGTAGTTATCCCGCCGATGCCCATATTGGGGCAAGCCGCGAGATTGAAAACATCGTTACCATTACCGATCACTTGTTTCGCTTGGCCAACGAAACTGACAATTGGGCGGATGCCGTATCAGGAACAGCCAATGTCTCGTATTTCTCCCGCACCATCCGTTTGTGCGGCTTGCCTCGACATGGATCAGCGCGGTTTCCACCACACGGGTCCGGCTGCGCTCGGACCGATCGCGCACCGAGCGGGCCAGCTCGCCGAGTGACAGGAAGCGCTCGTCGTCGGGCCGCGAGAACCACTCCGATGACACCCAGCAGACGCGCTCGCCGCGCGTGACATCCACCTTGTAGCCGCCGCTGAGATCGCGGCGCGAGTCGAGAACCTGCATGTTCATGGGAAAAACTCCATGACGGGCGCCGAAAGCCTCTCTCGGCACTTTACCCGTCACGGAAATCCCTTCCGCCCTCTCACTCTGAAGGGGGTGTTGCGGGGTCTCCCCGCATAAGGGGTCGGCCGAGACCGTAGCTCGGACGCAGGGGAAAACCTTCCCCATATCGGCCTCGCCCACATGACTTCCTTGAAAAATGTCAGAAACTTGTGTATATTTCTAACAGGAGAATGAAATGACTCGCCTGACCGAACAGATTTTGACGCATGCAACGGGCTTGCCCGAAGGTGTGCCGTTGTCTGCCAAAGGGTTGTTGCATCTCGGAAATCGGGCGGCGGTAGATCAGGCATTGTCGCGTTTGGCCGAGCGCGGTCAGCTCATTCGCGCGGGCCGTGGCGTCTATTTGCGCCCCATCGCCAGCCGGTTTGGTACGCGCACGCCTTCGGTCGAACAGGCTGTCGCGGCCCTAGCGAGCCAGAAGGGAGAGATCATCGTCTCGAATGGCGCTGCTGCCGCGAACGCTCTTGGCTTGACGACGCAGGTGCCCGTCCGTTCGGTTTATCTGACCTCCGGGCGCAGCCGAAAGATGCACCTCGGCAAGCAGGTCGTGGAATTGAAGCACGCCCCGCGTTGGCAATTGGCTTTGGCCCACCGCCCGGCGGGTGAAGCTGTGCGGGCGCTGGCCTGGCTCGGCCCGGAAAAGGCGGAAACCGCGCTCAAGACGCTAAAGCGTAAGATGCCACCTGGCGCTTTCGGCGAACTGGTCTCTGCCGCGTCGCAACTTCCGACATGGCTCGCGCAAAGCGTCGGAAAGGCAGCCTATGGCTGACGTCTTTCTCAAGCTCTCCGCCCAGGATCGGCGCGACGCGCTGGGCGTCGCTGCCGACCGTTCGGGTCGTCCCACCCATCTCCTGGAAAAGGATGTGTGGGTGGTATGGGCGTTATCAACGCTCTATGACGCGCCGCTCGGTGAACATCTGGTGTTCAAGGGCGGCACTTCGCTATCGAAAGCCTATCAGGTCATTCGCCGGTTCTCGGAGGATGTCGATCTGACCTACGACATTCGGGCGATTGCGCCTGATCTGATCGGGGACAATGGCGAGGGGTTACCGAAAACCCGAAGCGAGGAAAAGCGATGGTCCAGTGAGATGCGTCGGCGGCTGCCTGCGTGGGTCGCGGAAACGGTGCAGCCGGTCATCGCGAACGCACTGGCAGCCGAGGGTCTGGCGGCGACCATCCGCGTCGAGGATGTGAAGCTCTTTATCGACTACGAGGCGACTGGGGCCGTGTCCGGCTATGTCGCACCCAGCGTCATGCTAGAGTTCGGCGCTCGCTCGACGGGCGAGCCGGCGAGCCCGCGCGAGGTCTTCTGCGATGCGGCTCATCTGGTCGATGGGCTGATATTCCCGACGGCGAGACCGCGCGTCATGCACGCGGAGCGAACCTTCTGGGAGAAGGCGAGCGCCATTCACGTCTTTTGCCTTCAGGATCGGCTGCGCGGCGATCGCTTCGCGCGACACTGACACGATGTTGTACGGCTGGATGAAGCCGGCTTCGCAGAAGTTGCTTTCGCCGATCGGGAACTGACCAACGCTGTCGCTCGGCACAAGTCGATGTTCTTCGCAGAGAAGGCCGCTGACCGCACGCCAATCGACTACGCAGCGGCCGTCAACGGGGGCTTGCAGCTCGTGCCAGTCGGTGATGCCGCGAAGGCCCTCGAAGACGACTCGGTATGACATTGACGTTGCGAACAGGACAATCAGACGGAAGATCGAACAGCAAGTAGCGCCCCGTTCAGCTGCATAATCGGATTTAGAAGGGTGTTTACTGAGGCGCTGCCAGTCTGATCAATCCGACGCGCGCGCCTCTCTCGACCATGACAATAAACTGTCCGACACATTCGTAGTCTGAGTATTGCGCCGGATAAAGATTTCCGGTATATTTCCGGAAATGCTCTGGAGGGCGCTGTTATGACTACTGGTAGAAAAACTCCGCTCAATAGTTTCCGCCTTCGCCAGAAGCGTCAGGGCCTCGTCCGCGTCGAGCTTCAGGTGCGTAAGGAAGATGCTGCCCTTGTTCGGGGCGTTGCGAAAGCGCTTGTCGATCCCGCCCGTGAGGCCGAGGCCCGAAGCCTGTTGACGGCGCGGTTCGCAACCCCCGTCGTGATTGGGCTCAAAGCGCTACTGGCGTCTGCGCCCCTTGATAGCATCGAACTGGATCGTACCCACGACCTTGGCCGCCCGGTTGATCTATGAGCTTCCTGATCGACACCAACATCATCTCCGAAGTCCGTAAGGGCGCACGGTGCGACGCCAAGGTCGCGGCTTGGTATGCATCGATCAACGACGCGGATCTTTACCTCAGCGTCTTGGTCCTTGGTGAGATTCGCAAAGGCATCGAACTCGCACGTCCCCGCGATCCCACAAAGGCCGATGCGCTGGAGGCGTGGTTGGTCGCGGTTAACGCAGCGTTCGGCGAACGTATACTGCCAATCGATCGTGCCGTTAGCGATCAATGGGGTCGAATGAGCGCGCTGCGTCCGCTCTCCACAATTGACGGTTTGCTTGCCGCAACGGCGAAGGTTCATCGCATGGTCTTGGTGACTCGCAATGAGGCTGACGTGGTGGGTCTTGGGGCGGAAGTATTGAACCCGTTCAACGGGCCCTTGATCAGTCTGTGAGCGCACAACTCAACTTCGCGCGCCTCGACCATCTCTGGCGTCCAGTCATTCATGCCTGCTCTGCCATAGCCAGCGGCTCTTCAAGCTTAGCACTTACCGTGCTGCGGCGATGCTCCGCTTTGCTCTGCATGCGTTTTTCGTTTTGCTTCACCAGTTTCATCTTAGCGTTGATGCGTTCATCTGGCATTTCAAACACCCCTCAGTTGAGGGCTCAATGCCCGTTGACTGGGCTATGCTGCTTTCTGATCGATGGAGGTTATGTTTATGCTGGACAAAAAATGTCGACAGTTTATAAATATAAATAAATATAATGTGCATTATAGGTAATCTATCCTAAAATGTGTGGACTTTTTCCTCTAAATTTATGCAAAATATAAGAATTCAGCTCAGGGAGAAATTTAATGTCGACAGATAGCAGAAGTTTCATTCAATCTCGCCGGGACCTGATGAAATTGGGGCTTGCCTCGGCTGCCGTCACCCTTTCGGCTCCTGCGATTCTTGCGCAGACCAAGGCAACGGTTCTTCGGTTTGGTGGTCCATTGCCACTGACAACCAATTATGGTCAGGCCATGACAAAGTTCAGCCAGGAAGTTGCCAAACGGTCTGATGGACGAATTGAGGTGCAGCTTTATCCAAGTGGCCAGTTGGGTGGTCTCAAAGACATGGTGAATGCCGTTCAGCTTGGCTCGCAATCCATGGTGATGGTGACACCCACTTGGATCGCAAACTATGCGAAGCCTCTTGATGTTTTAAGTCTTCTCTATTTGCCAAAATCGCAAGAGCGTTTGTTTGCTTCTCTGGATGGTCCGTTCGGTCGTAAAATGGAGGGCTATGCCGAGGGTGCCGGCTTCAAAATTTTGGGCTGGTGGAATTCTGGTCCCCGTCACATTCTGAACAATGTGCGCCCGATCCATACACCCGACGATCTGAAGGGCCTCAAACTCCGTTCGCAAACAAGTCAGGTTTGGCTGCAATCGCTGAAAGCCCTTGGTGCTAATCCCGTGAGCCTTGATTTCCCGGAAGTTTATCTGGCTTTGCAGCAAAAAACCATTGATGGTTATGAAAATCCAGGCCCCGATGTGGTTGGGGGCAAATTCTACGAAGTCGTCAAACACATGTCATTGACCTCGCATTTGTATGACATTTTTGTCGTTGCCATGAACAAGCCGCTTTTCGACAAATTATCACCAGCGGACCGCACAGTAATCGAGGAATCGATTGCGATTGCAACGAAATTCCAGAGAGAAGCAGAGGCTGTAGAGGTTAATCAGGCACTCGATTTTCTGCGAACAAAAATTCAGGTCAATGATGTCACACCTGAAAACCGGGCTTTGTTCGCCGAAAAAGTACGGCCGGTTTATGCCGCTTTTGAAGCTACGATTGGGAAAGATCTGATTGCTGAAGCGATCAAAGAATTCGGCTAATCTGATTGTTACCTTCTGAATATATTTAACAAAACAACGAGGCAGATGGGATTCTGGAGATGCTCAAATCGGAATTACATCTGCCGGTTCAAAACAATCGCTCATCTTATGTCGCCACCATGTCGATATTGGCGATGGGTGCAGAATATCTATGTCTGGTGGCCTTGATCCTGTCGCTGGGTTCAACTTTTGCCAATACAATTGCCCGCTATGTGTTTCAGGAGGGTATTGAGTGGTCCGAGGATCTCTCCAGTATAGCGATGGCAATCATCACGTTTGTTGGTGGTCCTGCTTATTTCAGGCGGGGCTACGGCATGGCCTATACTGCCGTTGTCGAAGCCTATGACGGCATTAAAAGAGAAATCCTATTTGCCACAGGAACCCTCCTGAATATGGGATTTTGCATCGCAATCCTTTGTGTTTTCCCGACCTATCTGAAATCACAAGCCATGCAGACCTTGCCCGTGACGGGCCTCAGCAGTGTGTATGTTGCGATATTTATGCCGATCGGCTTTCTGCTGTTGCTATTGTTCGGTTTGGAAAAACTTCTTCGGGTTCAGCCTCGTGCCATGCTGATGGGATTGGCTGTGCTTGTTGGAGTAGCAACCTATTTGATAGCGCTCAAAATCTATATTTTGGGGAGCGCATCGCCGCTTGATCCTCTGCTTTTATTGCTCCCTGTCATTTTGCTTGCTTTTTTGACTGCCGTTCCCATGGCTATGGTGCTTGCACTGGGGGGGATGTATTTTCTCTTCACGACTGACAGTGCTCCGATTGTTGCAACACCGGCTATTCTCCAGGCGGGAGTGAGCAGCTTTCTGCTCGTAGCCATTCCTTATTTCCTTTTGGCTGGTGTCCTGATGGAAGTCACAGGCATGGCCAAGCGTTTGATCGACATGGTTCTTGAATGGTTAGGGCATTGGCGTGGCGGATTGCTGTTTGCACAAGTGATTTCGATGTATATTTTCTCAGGAATGAGTGGCTCCAAAGCGGCTGATGTCGCAACAGTCGGCAGCGTCATGAAAGGCTCACTCAAAGAGCGCGGTTATGCCCCCAGTGAATCTGTTGCTGTACTGGCCGCTGCCGCAGCGATGGGTGAGGTGATCCCTCCATCAATTGCCTTGCTTATCCTTGGCTCTATTACCACTCTATCGGTGGGAAATCTGTTTATTGCGGGCATTGCTCCTGCAGCATTTTTGGCTGTGGCATTAATGGTCGGTATTTTTGTGCGGGGTAAAACGCATGTTTTTCCAAAAGGCAGCCCCTTTAACTTGATCCGCGCACTCCGAAGCATTCCTGCTTCATTCCCGGCTTTGATGGTGCCAGTAATTGTTCTGGGTGGCATTGTTGGCGGAGTGGCTTCTGCTACAGAGTCATCTTCTCTGGCCGTGGTCTATGGCTTTCTAGTGGCAATTTTAGTCTATCGCTCACTGGATCATAAACTTATGATCCAGTCTTTCCGCGATGCGGCCGTGACATCCGGAATGGTTTTGCTGATGCTGGCTTCGGCCAATCTGATGTCGCAGGCCATAGTGATTGATGGATTGGGTCAGAAAGTTAGTAGCGCTTTGGCCGGATTTGAAACGCAATACAGCTTTCTGTTTGTCAGCATGTTTGCCGTGATTGTGCTGGGATTTATTCTTGAAGGATTTCCGGCAATTTTGATCACGGCGCCATTACTAATGCCGATCGCGATCAAGCATGGAATTGATCCGCTCTATTTTGGCATTTTGCTGACAATGGCTGTCGGGATTGGTGTTTTTATGCCCCCGATCGGTATCGGTTATTACATGGCCTGCGCCGTGGGAGAAGCTGACCCCCATGATGCGCTCAAACCCAGTTTATTCTACAATGTGTTTTTAATCGTAGGCCTGATTTTATGTATTTTATTCCCCGAAATCATTTTGTTTTTGCCGCATATGCTGAATTAAAACGACGCATGCTCTGCAGGCACGGGACTTATCGACAAGGGAAAAAAGGAATGACCAGGCGGTCTCAAGTTTGAAGTGCAACACGCGCCCTCTGAATTTCATTATAGAACACTTCCTCGGGTGTTTTAAACCCTAGGCATGCACGCGGCGTGGCTGGGTGCGCGCCATACGCGACGCACTTGGTATGACGACGGGGCAACTTGCCAAACGGATCGGCGTGGATCAATCCCGCATCACCAAACTCGAGCGCGCGGAAATCGAGGGCTCCGTCACCCTGAAAACGCTTCGCCAGGCCGCTGAAGGGCTTGGCTGCACGCTGGTCTATGCGTTCGTTCCCAATCCGTCTCTTGACGCATTGGTGCAAGAGCGTGCCGAGGAAATCGCCGACCGAGAACTCGCGCGCGTCGATCACACTATGCGGCTGGAGAACCAAGCCTTGAACCGGCGTGACCTCGAACAAGAGCGTGCGCGTCTTGTGGCTTCATTGCTGACCGGCAATCCCAGACGGCTATGGGACGAGCCATGACGGACCCGCTTATCGATGCTGAGGACGAAGCCGCGACCCCTCACACGCCGGAGGAACGTGAAGCCCTCATTCCGACCTACATCACGCTTCGGCGCGAATTGAATGAGGTCGAACAGATCGGGGTCAGGCAAGTCTCTGACCATGGTCATGCTTGGTCGGTCATTGGCCCTCGATAAGGGCATCACCAATCCCCGGATCATGATCGTCACCGACCGCGACGACCTTGACAAACAGATCAAGGGCACCTTCAAGTCCTGCGAGATGGAGCCCCGACGGGCGACCAGCGGTGCTGACCGACAAGCAGAAGGCTGACCTTAAGCGCAAATTCTCGCGCATGGACGCTCTCGGCAAAACCGGCCAGGCAATCCGCGCGAAGGCGTTCGACATATCCGAACACTTCCGCCAGCACTGGCAGGGAACCGGCTTCAAGGCTCAGTTGGGCGCAAACCCACCCATCGCCTCTACCGAGTGGTCGGCGACGGCGAGTCCGCAAGCTGGACACCCATCGGAGCCGCTTGGCCGAACAAAGACGGCATGGGCTTTTCGCTCACCTGCGACGCCGTTCCACTTCAAGGCCGCATCATGATGCGCGCCATCACCGAGCGGACAGGAGGTCAGCAATGACCTCCCACTGCTTTACTTCAAGCCGCATTCGCGATCTCAATGACCGCTTCCGGCACAACATAACCTCTGGCCAGTGGATGCTGACGCGCGGCATGGCCGACAAGGGTGCTGAATTCGTATCCCAGGCCGTTCATCGCGTCCGTGACTTCTACACCTTTACCGAAGGTGACGACCCCTATGGAGAGCACGATTTTGGCTCCTTCGACCTCGCGGGCGAGCGCCTGTTCTGGAAGATCGACTATTACGATCCGTCCTTGTCTTACGGCTCTGACGCACCGGACGATGCCGACGCGACATGTCGGGTGCTCACCATCATGCTGGCCTCAGAATACTGAGGCCAGCCATGGACACAAACGACCCCAACATGGATTTCGTTATGGAGTGGCAGAACTATCGCATTCGGGTCGCCTACCAACCTAATTGGCTTAGCACCGTCTCCGGTCTCAGAGTCGCGCATTTTGACATCACGACTGTAGAGCCGTCGCGAGTGGCATTGCCGATTAGCGAGACCGGCTACCGGTCGCATTTCCTGCATCCCGACGAGGTGACGGCCAATGGCGGGCCAGAGGCCTTTGTCAAAGTGTGGCTTGCCGCTCAGGCCAAATGCTCTGGCTGGAAGGCGGTTCACGCCGCCACTCAGCAGCTTGATTTTTTCGGGGGCGGCTAGGGTGAAGGCTTTGGTTTGATGTGATCTGAATATGTCAAATTTGGTTTGGCATAAGCGGCCTTTTCCAAACCCGGAGCCGTAGTATATTTAGGCTTTAGATAGCTTATTAAACGCCATTATAATCTCTTAAGAGCATATTTGTTGCAATTGGAGGCGAGGGCGTGTATGCTCCCAAGAGCCAGTTAACTCCTAACATATGCTCTTGAGGTTGCATGACCGCTCGCAATCCGCTTCTCGTATCACCGCCCTATGAAGTCGAGGACGCCCTCACACGTCTTGGCATGCGGCTGCGCACGGCAAGGCTTCGTCGAAACCTTACCATCGCTGAAGTCGGCAAAAAGATCGGTGCAGGCTCACGCGCCATCAGCGATGCCGAAAAAGGTAAACCCTCGACCAGCGTAGCTGTCTATGCAGCCTTACTATGGGCATTCGATTTGATCGGCGATCTCGATGTCGTCGCCGACCCGTCTCGCGATGTCGAGGGCATGGCATTAGCCCAGCGCCATGCGCGCAGTCGAGCCCGCCATAGCAGAGGGCTCGACAATGACTTTTGAAGGCACCGCCACCGAATGCTTTGTCTATATCACCTTGCCAGGCACAACGGTACCCGTCACTGCAGGGCGGTTTGTTCAAGAACGTCAACGTAGCGGGTTGACGCTTGGCCGCTTCGTCTATGGTCGCAACTATCTCGCCCGTCAGGACTCTGTTGCCTTTGATCCCGTCGAACTCAAACTCTCCAACCGTACCTATGAGACAGTCGGGTTGGGAGGTGTGTTTGGTGCCCTCCGAGATTCTGGTCCCGACCATTGGGGACGGCATGTGATCGATCGCCACGTTGGCAAGCCGCAACTCGGAGAACTTGACTACCTACTCCATTCACCCGACGATAGGGCCGGTGCGCTTGGGTTTGGGTTAAACCAAGTGCCGCCAGCACCGTTACGCGAATTCAATAAGACGATTCAGCTTGCAAAGCTTCAGGAGGTCGCGGACGCCATCGTCGCTGATCACGTGAAGCCAACCGGTGTCGAAGCAGCCCAAGTCGAAGAGTTGCTGCTGGTCGGCACCTCGATGGGGGGCGCACGTCCAAAGGCTGTCGTTGAAGATGAAGCAGGGCTTTGGATCGCAAAGTTCAATCGATCCGATGACCGGTGGAATATGGCACGCGTGGAACACGCTATGTTGGTGCTTGCGCGCGCGTGTGGCCTCAACGTCGCTGAAAGTCGTCTGGAAAGTGTCTCTGACCGCGATGTGCTACTCGTGAAGCGCTTTGATCGCGAGCGCGCCGACGGAGGCTACCATCGCGCGCGCATGATCAGCGGCCTGACCCTTTTGCGCACCGACGACGCGCAAGGAAGTCGAGAACGCTGGTCCTATGTTTTGCTTGCCGAAGAACTTCGACGGGCGAGCGCGCATCCAGATACCGATGCACATGAGCTATTCCAGCGCATGTGTTTCAACGCGCTGATCTCCAACGCTGACGACCACCCGCGCAATCACGCCATGATTGCCCGTCATGACGATTGGCGATTGTCGCCAGCCTACGACCTGACTCCAACATCACCGATCAGCCAGGACCATCGCGACCTTGCATTGCTGATTGGCGATCAGGGCCGGTTTGCGAATGCACAAAACCTGCTCTCACAATCCAGCCGCTTTATGCTCACCCGTCAGGATGCAGAGGCAATCATCATCGACATGACGCACATGGTGACAAATCGCTGGTACGAAATTGCACGTGGCGTTGGCGTTACTGAAGGCGATTGTGCGCTCATCGCAGGTGCCTTTGCCTATCCAGGCTTCCAATTCCGAGCCGATATCTGATCGGCGGAAATGCTCTAAAACGCTTTGCTATTATGAGTTAAGTCGTCCCCGCTTTCACGTGCGTTCGCGGGGCCGCCGCGCCGCGTGCGCGCGCGGAATTCGAGAAAGTTTGGGCATGCGCACCATTGCGCCATCAAGACCATGGCGAGCGCAAATGCACTCTGTTGAGCCGTTCGGCTCTGCCCGCACCGTCGCATTTGTCGGTCTATGACGGCGCATCTGCACACTCATTGCCGTAAATTAGTGGGTTTGCATGATCAGCCCGTCTGCAGGCGCTCATTTCCGCGACGCACAGTTCGTTGACTGCGATAAGGGAAGGTAAATGTCATTTTTAGAAATTAGCACGAAAATCAACACATTCGCGGATCATCGTCTGAATTGATCGGCAATATGCAAATTAAATCAATGTGTTGTTTGACTTTGAAATGGATTTGGGGTCTGCACCGTCTGTGTAATCCGGTCGAGGCGTTCGGCAGAAAAATAATGCTTAATTAGCACATTCGTTAACACATTATCTCATTAAATGGAAAATTATATCATATAAATCAATAGCTTATAGAATTATATATCAGGCTTCCACCCGCACAGGATAGACCGGCACACGGTCCGTGAAGGGCGCTGGCTTGCAGCCGTCAAAAGCACCAGCCCGACCCCAGCGTAAGATAACCGCAGGCCAGAGCAGAACGAGACCCGGGAATAGCAGTGCACGGAAAACATACGATGTCCGGGCGGCTGGATCGATCCGGTCGAGACCAAATAGCAAGAATGAGAGTGCAACGAAGAACCCAACCAAGGCATAGGCGAGGGCCGTTGCAAGAATGATTGCTGCGATAGAAAAAGACATTCCTACAGACAGGGACATTTTGTCCTCCCTTTAATGGGTCCTGAGCCTAATTTTGCATATAGTAATCATTAAATACCATTTCATAAGATATTAAAAAAAATCAACTTCAAATATCTAATACATTGAAAAAAACCCTGCCTAAGCAGGGTTTTTATTAACCGGCAATTGATCTTGGGATGCCGAGCCCTCACGAAGGATCATTTTACTTGCGGAAAGCGATCGCCTCTCGTTTTGCTACTTTTAAAATTTGACATGCTTTCATGATAAAAGCAACAATCAATTTATTGATTGATAGGAGGATTTTATGAAGCTCATTTTCGGCTTTGATATAGGTACTACGTCCATCGGTTCCGCTGTTATCCGCTATGATGCCCTTCGCGATGCTGGCCAAGTGCTGCATCTTGGCACCCGCATTTTCCCCGAAGCCCGCGATCCCGATGGGACGCCCCTGAACCAAGAACGCCGACTGGCCCGCACCATGCGACGGCAAGTCCGTCGTCGGCGCGAGCGTCGCAAACTGCTTAACGAGATCTTGGCCGAAGCTGGCCTGCTACCGCGCTTCAACAGTGCAGATTGGTCACGGGTGATGGCTTGTGACCCCTACACTCTGCGCAAAGAGGGGCTTGAGCGCGCATTGACGCCGGAAGAATTGGGGCGCGCCCTTTATCACCTCTCAAAACGTCGGCATTTCCGGGGGCGTGATCTGGATGAGACAGACACAGATGCCACGCTTGAAACAGCAGACGAAAAAGAGGCGAAATCCGGTCGTGAAAAAACCATCCAAGCTTTGAAGCACAATGGTCTGACCCTTGGGGCCTATCTTGCGGCCACCCCTTCGGGCGAGCGCAAACGTGGCATCCATGCCATGCGTGATCATGTGCTGGACGAATTCAATCGGCTGCTGGCCTTTCAGGCCGCGCACCATCCGGCACTCGGCCAGAGCGCATTGAAGGATCAGCTCGCCGATGCCATTTTTGCCCAAAAACCCGTGTTTTGGCGCAAAAACACACTTGGGGAATGCCGCCTATTGCCGGGAGCACAGCTCGCGCCGAAGGCGTCATGGCCATCAATCCAGAAACGGATGCTGGAGAAACTCAACAATCTGGCCATCAGCGGCGGCAATGGCCGTCCGCTTGAAGCCGAAGAACGGCAAGCCATACTGGATCAGTTGCAAACCCAAGCCACAATGTCATGGGCCAGGGTCAAAAGCGCATTGGAGCCGTTTTTCAAAGCCCGTGGGGACAGCACAAAGTCAATCCGCTTCAATCTCGAAGAGGGGGGCGAAATAAAACTTGATGGCAACCCGCTTGAAATGAAATTGGCTCGTATTTTCGGTGACGCCTGGCACAACCACCCGCATAAACAGGCCATTCGCGAGGCCGCCGATACACGCTTGCGCGCCTCTGATTATGGCGATGTCGGCCAGCGTGTTGTGATTTTGCGCGAGGCCGATCGGAAGAAACGCCGCCAAGCAGCCGCTCTGTGTTTTGCCAAGGACTTCGGGGCCAATGCCGCTCAGGTCGCTGAACTCGAAAAGCTCAGTTTCCCGTCAGGTTGGGATGCCTATTCCTATGACGCTTTGGCCGTTATCCTGCCCGAATTGGAAGAGGGCCACCGTTTCGGAACCTTGCTGACGTCGCCAGATAGTGAATGGCATGATTGGCGGAACCGTCATTTTCCGAACCGCCATCAAGCAACAGGCGAAATTCTTGACCGTCTGCCCTCGCCGAAGGACAAGGATGAGGCTCAGAGGATCAGAAACATCCGGAACCCGACAGTCATCCGGGTTCAGAACGAATTACGTAAAGTCGTGAACAATCTCATCTCGGTTCACGGGAAGCCAGACCTGATCCGCATCGAAATGACCCGCGACATTGGCCTGTCCAAAGCCGAGCGTGAGGAAAAATCAAAAGCCATGCGCAAACAGGAAAAACTTCGAAAAGCAGCCTCGGATGGTCTCAAAGCCAATGGCATAGCCGAGCCGAAGCGCAGCGATATCGAAAAATGGCTATTGTGGAAGGAAGCAGGCGAACGCGATCCCTATTCGGGCGATCATATCGGCTTTGCAGCACTGTTTTCTCATGGAGAATACGAAGTCGAACACATCTGGCCTCGCTCTGTTTCCCTCGATGACAGTTTTGCCAATAAGACCCTCTGCAGTAAAGAAATGAACCTGAAAAAGGGCAACCGCCTTCCGTTCGAGGCTTTCAGTCACGATCCGGATTTGTGGGCGGCTATGAAAGACCGTGTATCCTCGATGCTGGCAACCAAAAGCGGCACAGGGATGAGCCGTGGCAAAATCCGGCGCTTTTTGGCTCATTCCATGCCGGACGAGTTCACCAGCCGCCAGTTGAACGATACAGGCTATGCAGCCCGGCAAGCCATATCCTTCCTCAAGCGCTTATGGCCCGACGTTGGACCGGAAGGCAAAGTGAATGTGCAACCGGTCAACGGTAAAGTGACGGCCCATCTCCGCAGGCTTTGGGGTCTGAACAATATTCTCTCGGATGATGGTGAAAAGACCCGCGCAGACCACCGGCATCACGCGATTGATGCTCTGGTGGTTGCCTGCACCGATCCGGGTGTCAGCCAGCGGCTTTCGCGCTACTGGCAACTGGAGGACACGCCTGCAACAGGAGCGCAAAAGCCGAAGCTCGATCCACCCTGGACAACAATCCGGCAAGAGGCAGACAGAGCAGCACAGGCAATTATTGTCTCCCACCGTGTCAGAAAGAAAGTATCCGGACCTTTACATAAAGGAACAATTTACGGTGACACTGGGCTGGATGAGCAAAAGGGTAAAACAGCCTACCGTATGTTCACCGTTCGGAGAAACCTTGCCGCACTTTCGAAATCAGAGCTTTCTGACATTCGTGATGAAGCCGTCAAACGTATCGTCAATGAATGGGTTGCAGGGCGCGGCGGCGATCCGAAGAAAGCCTTTCCGCCTTTTCCAAGAGTGAGCCCTGATGGCCCTGAAATCAAAAAAGCTCGCATCTGGATCAAGCAACAACTGGCCCTGATGGCTCCTGCGACAACTGGTTATGCCGATCTGGGCAATAACCACCATATCGCCATCTATCAAAAGCCGGATGGCAAGGCCGAATTCGAGGTGGTCAGCCTGTTTGAAGCGTCCCGCCGCCTCAAAGCCAAAGAGCCTGTGATCCGGCGGGAAAGAGAGGGTGCAAAATTTGTGATGTCATTGGCGGCTGGGGATGCTTTGGAATTTCCAGCAGGTCATCCAAAACAAGGGATAAAAATCGTTCAAGGGGTATGGGCTTCAGGGGTGGTTGTTACTCTTGATCATCGAGATGCTGACGGAGAAACTGTTTGGCGGCCGTCTGGAAGTGTCCTGCCTGGTATGAACACAAAAAAAATCTCGATAGATCCCATTGGCCGTATTCGTCCTGCGCATGATTGAGCCTGGCGATGATCCGCAAGACCATTGAAATCGGCACGCCCGGTTCGCGGCTCTCGGTCGCGAACCGGCAATTGGTGATCGAGCGGCCCGACCTGCCAAAGGCTACTTTGCCGCTCGAGGATCTGGGCGTTGTCATCGTCGATGATCGACGCGCCATCTATACGCAATCCGTGTTGATCGAGGTGATGGCTTCCGGTGCGACGCTGGTTGTGACCGGTCCCGATCATCTGCCGGCTGGCATGATGCTGCCGCTGGATGCCCATCATGTCCAGACGGAGCGACACCGCGCCCAGATCGAGGCGAAGGAACCGGTGCGCAAGCGCATCTGGCAGGCGCTTGTCATGGCCAAAATCCGCCAGCAAGCCACCATGCTTGTCCATTTCACCGGAGAGACGGGCGGGCTGGACGCCATGGCACGGCGGGTCCGTTCCGGTGATCCCGACAATCTCGAAGCGCAAGCCGCCCAACGCTATTGGCCGCGACTGTTCGGCAAAGATTTTCGGCGGGATCGCGATGCCGATGGCATCAACGCGCTGCTGAATTACGGTTATGCCGTCATCCGCGCCGCCGTCGCGCGCTCGGTTGTCGCTTCGGGGCTGATCCCCTCGCTCGGCGTATTCCACAAGAACCGGTCCAATGCCTTCTGCCTGGCCGATGATCTGTTCGAACCCTATCGTCCTTTCGTCGACTGGCGGGTGAAAAGCCTTCATCAGGCCGCCGTAACCGAAGAATTGCGCGTGGCGGACAAACCAACTCGTGCAGCCCTGCTGGCCTTGTTCAATGAGGGAGTGTTGGTGAACGGCCGTCGCCTGCCCATGCTCGGTGCCATCGAGGCCAGCGCCGCCTCCCTTGCCCGTGCCTTGACAGGTGGAGACAAGATTTTGGCCTTGCCCGAAGGCTTGCCCCTGGGACAATCCTCGGGCCAGAGTGGGGTGGGGGACGATGGCGCATAGCATCCCTTATCCGCAACTTCCCTGGGGGTGGAAATCCATGTGGGTGATTGCCATGTTCGATCTTCCGACCGATACCAAAGCTGCCCGAAAGGCCTATGCTTTGTTTCGCAAGCGATTGATCGAGGATGGGTTCAGCATGATGCAATTTTCGGTCTATTTGCGCCATTGCGCTTCGATCGAGAATGCCGAGGCCCATATTGCCCGGATGAGCACAAAAGTGCCAGATGCGGGGGAAGTCCGTTTTCTCACAATCACCGACCGGCAATTTGGCCGGATTCGCGTCTATACCGGAAAAAAACGCCAGCCAGCACAGGCTTCGCCCGCCCAACTGGAGTTTTTTTAAATGTTGGACAGGCGAAAAACCGTTCGTTTTCAACCCCTTCTTGCAGGGGCAAGTGTAGCAAAACGAGAAGCGACCGCAAGCCGCAGCAGCAACGGCAATGCTCCACGGTGCAAGCGTAGTGTAGCAAAACGAGAAGCGACCGCAAGCCGCAGCCTATCTGACTACGCTAACGCAACCTTAACGAGTGTAGCAAAACGAGAAGCGACCGCAAGCCGCAGCCTCACAGTCTGGTTGGTCTTTGGTTTGGAAAGTGTAGCAAAACGAGAAGCGACCGCAAGCCGCAGCTGGTCTCGGTTAACCCTGCAACAAGAGATGAGTGTAGCAAAACGAGAAGCGACCGCAAGCCGCAGCGCATGAATAGGCAACTGCAAAAACAATATGAGTGTAGCAAAACGAGAAGCGACCGCAAGCCGCAGCAAAGGCTTCTAAATCATCCTGATCATAGTAGTGTAGCAAAACGAGAAGCGACCGCAAGCCGCAGCATCAGCAACTGTGAATCGCTCCAGTTTCATCGGAGACCTTTTGCTTCATTTCACGCGACCATATCGAACACGTCGCGCTGTGCATAGAAGTTCTCTTCGGCCTCGGCTGGCGGTATGTTTCCTATTGGTCCAAGCAGTCGTCTATTGTTGAACCAATCA
>CANGQA010000052.1 GCA_947455995.1 Hyphomicrobiales bacterium
GACGGTTCAATGTAGTCATTTCATCATTCTCCCTAGGGTCAGAAGGTTGGTCTTTTTTTGACATGCCCCATGATCAAACGAGGCATGTCTATTGTTGGTCTTGTTACTACGGGTCGCCCCGTAATCAGTCGATGCGCTTGCCGCTGGCCGCATCGAACAGATGAACCAGATCGGGATCGGGCAAAATTTTGATGGTTTCACCGGGCTTGGCGGTAATGCGTTCACGGAACACACAAACCATTTCCTCGCCCTTCAGCCGGACAACGACCTGGGTTTCCGAGCCGGTTGGTTCTACTACAACCACTTCGGCTTCCACGCCCTGATCGGACAGGTGGATATGCTCGGGACGAATTCCGTAAACGATGGCCTGACCTGGCTTTGCCGAGCCGAGCTTGCCGAGCGGCAAAGTCGCGCCTTTTTTGCTGGTTGCGCTGAGCTTGCCCGAGGAATCAACTGTGCCGTGGACAAAGTTCATCGAGGGCGAGCCGATAAAACCTGCGACAAACAGGTTGGCCGGGCGATCATACAGATCAAGCGGCGCCCCCATTTGCTCGACGATGCCGTCATGCATCACCACAATCTTGTCGGCCATGGTCATCGCTTCGATCTGGTCATGGGTCACATAGACGGTGGTTGTTTTGAGGCGCTGGTGCAATTCCTTGATTTCGGTGCGCATCTGCACGCGAAGTTTGGCATCCAGGTTGGACAGCGGTTCGTCAAACAAGAACACCTGCGGATCGCGGACAATGGCGCGGCCCATGGCAACGCGCTGGCGCTGGCCACCCGAAAGCTGGCGGGGATAGCGATCAAGCAGGTTATCTAGTCCCAGAATGCCGGCTGCCTTGTTGACGCGCTCGGCGATTTCTTCTTTAGGCGCATTCCGCAACTTCATGGAGAAGGCCATATTATCGGCCACTGTCATGTGCGGATAGAGCGCGTAGTTCTGGAACACCATAGCGATGTCGCGCTCTTTGGGCGGGACGTCATTGACAACACGATCACCGATGGCGATTTCGCCGCCAGTGATATTTTCAAGCCCAGCGATCATGCGCAACAAAGTGGATTTTCCGCAGCCAGATGGGCCGACGAGGATCACAAATTCACCATCATTGATCTCGATGTCGACGCCATGGATGACCTGAGTGGCTCCATAAGCCTTCTTTACGCCGCGAATTTCTACGGACGCCATAGTATCTCCTTAAACTCCGGTTACGGCCCAACAGCTCGTTTTTACCGGTTTTTTTCCTCACCTGCAAAATAGTCTTACCAGAAAGTCATAAACGAGACTTGTCCAAAAGGCTATCATTGTTCATCATTGCATGAGGGAAAAGGAAATCAAGCATTTCGCTCGTCCTGACGGTGATAGGTGTCATATCATATCAAATAAAATGAAGCCCTTTCCGATGGCTGGGGCGTTGGAGGTTTAACGTGAAGACTGTGGATATCCTCGCTCCCGGCCCGATGATGCCGATGGTGCTCGAAAAATTGGCTGAACAGTTCACACTGCATCGTTTGTGGGAGATGGATGATAAAGAAGGCTTTATCAAAGCCAATGCCCATAAAATACGCGGTCTGGCCACAGGCGGGCATGTCAAATGTGATTCTGCCTTTCTCGGGCAGTTCCCGCATCTTGAAATTATTACCAATTTTGGTGTTGGGTATGATTCTGTCGACGCCAAATGGGCGGGCCAGCACGGGTTGGTTGTCACCAATACACCCGATGTGCTGACCGAGGAAGTTGCCGATACCTGCCTTGGTCTGTTGCTGATGACGGTCAAGGAAATGCCGCAGTCCGAACGCTGGTTGCGTGATGGAGAATGGGTGTCCAAGGGCGCCTATCCGTTGACCCACACAACATTGCGGGGCAAAAAGATCGGTATTTTCGGCTTGGGTCGGATTGGCAAAGCGATTGCGCGGCGGCTCGAGGCATTCGGACTGGAAATTTCCTACCACAACCGTCGTCGTGCCGAAGATGTCGCCTATGCCTATCATGAGACTCTGGCCAGTCTTGCCGCTGCCGTCGATATCTTGATTTCGGTTGCGCCGGGCGGCCCAGAAACACACCACATTATCAACGCCGACATTTTCAAGGCCTTGGGCCCGAAAGGGATCTTCATCAATATCGGCCGTGGCAGTGCGGTTGATGAAAAGGCGATGATTGCCGCATTGCAAAACAAGACCATATGGTCGGTAGGGCTTGATGTGTTCGAAAACGAACCAAGCGTGCCAGCCGAATTGATCGCGATGGAGAATATCGTTTTGCTGCCGCATATCGGATCGGGTACGCATTATACCCGTGGTCTGATGGGGCAGCTGGTGGTCGATAATATGACCAATTGGTTCTCCGGCAAGGGCCCGATCTCGCCTGTGGCGGAGACGCCCTATAAGGGCTAACGTGTTTTCCAATCAATAAAAAAGCCGCAGGGATCATCTCCTTGCGGCTTTTCATTTGGATCCAGAACAGATCAGGCGATCTGGCCGTTCAGCTCATCCTCGATATGGGCGCGGATGATTTCATCAAAGTTCTTTTCGGCAACAAAACCCAATGCGATGGCGCGCTGCGGATCGCAACGCTCGGCCCAACCGGAGACGATCTTGATAATCGCCGGATCAGGCACGCGCTTGATGCGGGCAACAACCTTGTCCCCGGCAACGCGTCGCAAAGCGTCGATCTGCTCGCCGACAGTTGCGCTTAGGCCCGGCATCGACAGGTTGCGGCGCGTGCCGACCTTTTCACCATCGATTTCTGCAGCATGGACCAGGAATCCGACCGCCGAACGTGGCGAGGCATGCCAATGGCGAACCGTATCCTCGACCGGCAGCACGGCTTCATGACCGGCCAGCGGTTCACGCAGGATGTTGGAGAAGAAGCCGGAAGCAGCCTTGTTAGGCTTGCCCGGACGGACACAGATGGTCGGGAGGCGAATGCCAATCCCGTCAAAAAAGCCCTTGCGCGTGTAATCCGCAAGGAGCAATTCCCCGATAGCCTTTTGCGTGCCGTAGGAGGTCAGAGGCGTTGTAAAAAATTCGTCGCCAATGGCGGCCGGGAACGGCGCACCGAACACGGCGATCGAGGAGGTGAACACCAAGCGGGGATGATAGGCTCCCTTGGTTTCGGTGTTGATCGCACGGATCGCTTCGAACAACTGCCATGTGCCATCGCAATTGATGCGGTAGCCGAGATCGAAATTCTGTTCAGCCTCACCCGACACAATTGCCGCCAGATGAAAGATGACATCGGGATGGCCAGCCAACAGCTTTTCCGCTTCGCCTGGCAACGAGTAATCCGATGCCATGGTGGTGCAGGGGAAAGGGCAACCTGCAGGGGCTGACGGTTCCACAACATCGTGCAAAGTGGCTTTGCTGATGGTCTTGCCATTGATTTGGCCTTGCTTGGCCAGACGTTCGGCCAGTTTGCGCCCAACCATGCCTGCCGCGCCGATAATAAGAACGTGCATTGTCATAAACTCCTGAGGGTCAAAATTCAGAGCGCAAAGCCACCATCGGCAAGATGGATCTGGCCGGTGGTGTAGCTTGATTCATCGGAAGCCAGATAGACGGCCAGCATGGCGATTTCTTCGGCAGTGCCGAGACGGCCCATTGGTTGTCTATCGATAAACGCCTGACGCGCTGCCTCGATGCTGGTCTTGTTGAGCTTGGCCAGATCTTCAATACGCTGATCCAGCGAGGGCGACTGGATCGTGCCCGGGCAGATCGCATTGGCGCGGATGCCCTTTTTGATGTAATCGGCCGCAACAGCTTTGGTCAGTCCAATCACCGCAGCCTTGGTCGCGCCGTAAACGTAGCGGTTTGGAATTCCGCGCACAGAGCCCGCGCCCGAGGCAATATTGACGACAGAACCGTGGCCCTTCGCCAGCATGCCCGGAATGAAAGCGCGCAACATGCGGTGCATGGATTTGACATTGAGATCAAACGAAAAATCCCATGCTGCATTGTCGCATTCCATGACAGTGCCGTGATGGACGAAGCCTGCAGCATTGACCAGAATATCGACCGGACCGATTTTTTCGGCAAAGGCGGCAACGGCGCGATCCGACAGAACATCGAGTTTGCGGCGTTTGGCCCGTGCCAGGCCATCGAGCTTGTCGACATCGCGGTCGGTCGCCCAAACAGTGGCACCTTCAGCCACGAAAGCCTCGGCGATCGCGCGCCCGATGCCCTGACCTGCCGCTGTGACGACAGCTATTTTACCCTGTAAGCGTTTCGCCATTTTGTATTCTCCCTGTTATTGTCTTGTGGCATGCGATGGTGAGGCCAGCTCCGAAAGCTTGGGCTCAACCTGCATTGTTCAAAGCGGAGAGGCTGGTTTTCTGCTGTCCATCCTCTGTGAAATTGTCTGGTGATAGCCAGCGCTGAAAAGCCTGTTGGCGAACTGGCCATTCGCTGTCTGTGATCGAGAACCATGCCGTATCGCGGTTGCGGCCCTTGGTGATCATATGATTTCGAAATACGCCTTCATGGGTAAAGCCGAACCTGAGTGCCGCCCGCCATGACGGAGCATTTTGGGAATTGCATTTCCATTCGAACCGCCGGTTTCCCAGTGTCTCGAAAGCATATTGCATCAGCTGATAAACCGCCTCGGTCGAACAGGCAGTCCTCTGCATCGCGGGTGAAAACAGGATATGGCCAATTTCGATCACGCCGTGGTCCGGCCTGATTTCCATCAAGGTGGCCACTCCCAAAGCGCGGCCTGAGCTGATTTCTATAATCGCGAAAGCCAATGGATCAGACAGCTTGGCCCGCTGGTTCAACCATGCCTGAAATGCAGCCTGATCGCCAAAAGGCCCATAGGCCATGTAATCCCATAACGCATCATGCCCTTCCACCTCTTGCCAGAGGTGGCGGCCATGACGTTCCGGATCGAGGGGCTCGATCCGGACGAAGCGACCCTCCAGCGTGACCCTTTGCGGGGGGGATGCCGGATGGGGATGAGAAAAAGGCATGGCCTGTTCCCTTGTCTGTGATCATCGCACTGGGCGATGATCAATAATAAGTGGTTGCCAATCAGTGGTCGTCAATTAGTGGTTGTCTCTTGGGACACCCATTTTCTGGGCGACCCGCTGATATTTGACCGCTGGCTTGAGCACCATGCCGCCGTCGAACTGGTCAACCATCGAACGCTGGATTTCCTGCCAAGGGGTCTGGTGGGCGGGGAAGGGGAAGCCGCCCTTTTTCATCAGGGCAGCGTGGCGCTTGGCCAGCTCCTCGTTCGAAATCAGGATATTGGCTGTCCCTTTTTTCAAGTCAATACGCACTTTGTCGCCGGTCTTCAAAATGGCCAATCCGCCATTGGCGGCTGCTTCCGGTGAGGCGTTGAGAATTGAAGGTGACCCTGAGGTGCCCGATTGGCGGCCGTCGCCGATACATGGAAGGGCCGTTACACCCCGTTTGAGCAGATAGGCCGGCGGCTGCATATTGACTACTTCCGCACCGCCCGGATATCCGATCGGGCCTGCTCCGCGCATGAACAGCATGCAATGTTCGTCGATCTTCAGCTTTGGATCTTCGATGCGGTGATGATAATCTTCCGGTCCGTCGAACACGATGGCGCGACCTTCAAACGCTTCTGGATCATTGGGGTTGGAGAGGTAGCGGTTGCGGAATTCTTCCGAGATCACGCTGGTTTTCATGATCGCATTGTCGAACAGATTGCCCTTCAATACGATAAAGCCAGCATCCTTGCGCATGGGCTTGTCGGCGGTGAAGATCACGCGATCATCCATGATCTTGGCCTTGCGGCAATTGGCACCCATGGACTTGCCGTTCACGGTCAGGGCCTTTTCATGGATCAGTTTTTTCTTCATCAACTGCGCGACCACGGCAGGTACGCCACCGGCGCGGTGGTACTCCTCGCCGAGATATTCGCCAGCGGGTTGCAGATTGACGAGCAACGGCACTTTGTGGCCGTATTTTTCCCAGTCATCGACACTCAGCTTGACCCCGATATGGCGAGCGATCGCATTGACATGAATGGGGGCATTGGTTGAACCACCAATCGCTGAATTGACAACGATGCAGTTTTCAAACGCCTCGCGGGTCAGGATATCGGACGGCTTTAAATCCTCCCAGACCATTTCCACCGCGCGTTTGCCGGTTTCATAAGCGATTTGTCCGCGCTCGCGGTATGGGGCGGGAATGGCGGCACAACCTGGCAAAGACATTCCCAATGCTTCAGCCAGTGAATTCATGGTCGAGGCCGTGCCCATGGTGTTGCAATGGCCGACCGATGGGGCCGAGGATGTCACCAGATCCATAAACTCGTCATAGCTGATCTCGCCGGATGCCAGCTGTTCGCGGCCCTTCCAGACGATGGTGCCCGAGCCGGTGCGTTCGCCGTGGTGCCAGCCGTTCAGCATTGGTCCGCCCGACAGAACAATCGCCGGAATGTTGACGGTGGCAGCGGCCATGATGCAGGCCGGTGTGGTTTTGTCGCAGCCTGTCGTCAGCACGACCCCGTCAAGCGGATAGCCATACAGGATTTCTACAAGGCCAAGATAGGCCAGATTGCGATCCAGCGAGGCGGTTGGGCGTTTGCCGGTTTCCTGAATCGGATGCACCGGAAATTCAAAGGCGACCCCGCCCATGGCAGTAATGCCTTCGCGCACTCGCTTGGCGAGTTCGATATGATGGCGGTTGCAAGGCGACAGATCGGAGCCTGTCTGGGCGATGCCGATGATCGGTTTGCCGGACATCAGTTCTTCGCGGGTCAAACCGAAATTCAGATAGCGTTCGATATAGAGCGCGGTCATGCCGGGGTTTTCAGGATTGTCGAACCACAATTGTGACCGCAATCTCGCTTTCGCTTTCTTGTTATCTTTGACTTTGCTGACCATGACCGTCTCCCTTATAAACACCGCATTGATTTTAATTCTAGGCGAACTGATTTGATTTCATCTATACCATCGCCCTAAATGGTAGGATAAATCAATCTGGAACGTCACGCGTTCAGGCAATGGGAGGTCTGCTTATGCTGCACATCGTTAATTCTTTTGGTCGGATGGGCGAAGAAAACGCCTTTGCTGTACTGGCCCGCGCAACGGAATTGCAGCGTCAGGGCAAGGATATCATCAATCTCGGAATCGGCCAGCCGGACTTCCAAACCCCTGAGCACATTGTGGAAGCTGCGATCAAGGCGCTGCGTGACGGCCATCACGGCTATACACCCGCCACCGGAATTCTGCCTCTGCGCGAAGCAGTAGCCGCTGATTTGCACAAGCGTTTCAACGTCGAGGTCTCTCCCGATCTGGTGATGATTGTCCCCGGTGGAAAAGTCACCATGCACATGGCCATTCTGATGTTCGGCGAGCCAGGTGTCGATATTCTTTATCCAGATCCGGGTTTTCCGATCTATCGTTCGATGATCGAATTCACCGGCGCCAATCCGATTCCCGTGCCGATCCGTGAAGAAAACGGCTTCGCCTTTTCAGCAGAAGAGACCCTGTCGCTGATCACACCGAAAACCCGTTTGCTGATTATTAATTCTCCCGCCAATCCGACCGGTGGCGTGACCCCGAAATCGGAAATCGACAAGTTGGTCAAAGGTCTGGCAGCCTTCCCCGATGTTGCCATCATGTCTGATGAAATTTACGGGCAGATGACCTATGACGGTTTGCAGCACCAGACACTGCTGGCTTACCCCGAAATTCGGGATCGTCTGATCCTGCTCGACGGCTGGTCTAAGACCTATGCGATGACAGGTTGGCGGATGGGCTATGCGATCTGGCCGCAAAAGCTCTATGACGCCGCCCGCAAGCTTGCGGTTAATTCCTATTCCTGTGTGAATGCCTCGGCGCAATTTGCCGGTCTTGCCGCGCTGACCGGTCCACAAGATGCCGTCCATGCGATGGTGGCTGAATTCGACCGGCGCCGAAAGATCGTGGTTGAGGGCTTGAATGCCCTGCCCGGTGTGCGCGCAGCAACGCCAAAGGGCGCGTTCTACGCCTTCCCGAATATTGCTGCGACCGGCTGGAAAGCCAAGCCGCTGGCTTCGGCCTTGCTTGAAGAAGCCGGCGTTGCCACCATTGGCGGACCTGATTTCGGCGTGCATGGCGAAGGCTATATCCGTCTGTCCTATGCCAATTCGGCTGAAAATATCCAGAAGGCCTTGGTGCGGATGAATGATTTTCTGGTGACGCGCAAGCCGGACTGATCAGACGCCCGATTGTCCTGTTAACGCCCCGCTAGCGGGGCGTTAATCGTTTGAACGCAGTTTGCTGGCTTCCAGCGACAGGCGAGTGACGGTGGCCCAGTCGCCCGCTTTAAGGGCCGTGGCAGGCGTAATCCATGAACCGCCGACGCAGACCACATTGGGCAAAGCCAGATAAGCTTTGGCCTTTTCGGCGTCAATGCCGCCAGTCGGGCAGAAGCGCAAATCAGCCAAAGGCGCGGCCAGCGATTTGAGGTAATTCAATCCGCCTGCGGCTTCTGCCGGAAAGAATTTCAGGAAACGGAAACCTTCCTCGGCCAATCGCATCGCCTCGCTGGCGGTGGCGCAACCGGGCAGGAAGGGCACGCCGAGTTTTTGTACGGCCGCGATTAATTGCGGGGTGGCACCCGGGCTTACCAGAAACGTCGCACCGGCATCGACCGCTGCTTTGGCCTGATCGGCAGTTCGGATGGTGCCTGCGCCCAAGATCGCCCCTGGCACTTGTTTGGCCATCGCAGCAATGGCTTTCAAGGCGCCTTCTGTCCGCAATGTCACTTCCAGCAAGGGCAAGCCGCCCTCCACAAGAGCCGAGGCTAAGGGTACTGCATCATCTGCCCCTTCGACGGTCAGAACTGGAATAACAGGGGCGTGGCGCAACAGGGCTTCCGTGGCAGCAAGAAGAGAAGACATCAGGCAGTGCTCCGAAGTGGGGTATAGACAGGTGCGCCAAGATGGAGCGACAGGCCGACCAGGTCAATTGTTTATCGCTTGCGCTGGTTGTCACTCATGCTTTGCAAGGGGCTCGGCAGGCAAAGGAGCAGAGTGGTTGCGTTCCAGCGACAAGAGATACAAGCCTGAACAGATCACGATGCTCACCCCTGCCAGTGTCCAGATGTCGGGCAGATCGCCGAACAGCAGATAGCCCAGGCCGATCATCCAGACGAGCTGGGTATAGGTAAAGGGCGAAAGGATAGAGGCGGGAGCACGTTGATGGGCCAAAATCAGGCAATAATGACCGAAACTGGCAAACAGCCCCATGCCGAACAGGCCAGCCCATTCCATTGCGGTTTGCGGTGTTTGCCAGACAAAGGGCAGGACGGGTGTAAGCAGGACGACACCTGCCAAACCTGAAAACACCATAGTTGTCTGTGGTGGGTCATAAACAGCCAGATGGCGGGTGGCGATGGCATAGAGCGCGTAGCATATCGTCCCGAAGACCGACAACAAAACCGCGGGATGCATCATGCCCAGCCCCGGACGGGTGATGACCAGCACACCGAAAAAACCGACGGCAATAGCAGATAACCGTCTTGCACCAACCGTTTCGCCCAATAACGGGCCCGACAATAGGGCTACCCATAAAGGAATGGTAAAGGCAATCGAAGAGGTTTCAGCCAGTTGCAGATAGCGCAAGGCAATAAAATTCATACTGGTCGACAACAGAAGCAGCACCGAACGGGTCCACTGGATCTTCGGTTTTTTGGTGCGCAAGACGCCGGGATAGGTGCGGTAATTGATGAATACGGCAACCACCAACACATTGCCTGCATAACGCGCCCAGATAATTTGCAGGGCAGGCAGGGTCGGCGACAGTAATTTGGCGATGCTGTCCAGAAAGGCAAAGCTCAAAAGCGTCACGCAAATCAAACCGATTCCGATCAGCCGGTCGCTGTCGGTTTCACGCAACTGCGTGGACATGGCTTTGCGATCAGTCTGTTTCCCGTGCATCGTTCCGCCTATGTCGAATGCAACGGGACACCCCGTGCCTGCTGTCTCTAACCCGTTTGCAGACAAAGCGTTAGAGGATGATAAGCGCAGCACGGTTGCGGTTTGATCACAGCTTCTCGGGCAATGATCGGGGCTTCACCATATAAGGGTGTTTAATTGGTGCCGATGGGATAGGCCCAGGTCTCGGTGACCGTGCGGCTACCGGCTTTGAGATGGATTTGCAAATCAGTGCTTTGCCCGGGCAGCAATGCGACATCAATCGTGGCGCGGAAGCCGTCAATACGGGGGTTCGGGGTCAGGGTTGACTGCACGATTTTGCCAACAGAAGCGGTGGCCACGAGTTTGATCTGATCGGGAGCGGAGTAGAAATAGGCGAGATTGCCGCCGGTAAAATCGACAATCAACCGCTTGGTGCCGGGAGGGGGTGTCTCGCGTCCGTTACCTGCGGCGGCATTGGCAACAAATGTGTTCAGCACGCGCCCGGCCGGATGCAGCTTGCTCTCGGCACTGGTGGTGCGAATACGATAGCTCCATGTCTGGTTCTGACCGGCTTCCAGCGGATTGCGCGGCGTCCAGAAGGCCATGATATTGGTGCCGTTCTCGTCGCTGGCCGGACGCTCGACCAGATCGATGCGGCCATCGCCCCAATCACCGCGCGGTTCGATCCAATAGCTCGGCCGATTCTCGTAGCCCTGATCAAGATCCTGAAAATGATCGAAATTGCGATCGCGCTGCATCAGGCCGAAACCGCGAGGATTGGTGTCGAGAAAGCTGGATGTGTTCGATTGTGCCGGATTGCGTAGCGGCCGCCAGATCCATTCACCTGAACCCGTTTGCATCAACAAGCCATCTGAATCATGCAGTTCGGGTCGGAAATCGCCGTTGATCCGCTGGTCGTTTTCACCTGAAATGAACATCGAGGACAATGGCGCAATCCCGACACGGGTCAGGACTTTGCGCGGAAACAGAGTAACAGTGACCTCGATCACAGTTTCTGTCGCGGGATAGACAACAAATTGATAGGCCGCTGTTGCGGATGGACTGTCGAGCAAGGCAAATAGAGTGACGCGATCGGTATTATTGGGTTGCTCGATCCAGAATTCACGAAAATGCGGGGTTTCTTCCGGTGCTGTGCCACCCTCGCCCAGGCTGAGACCGCGTGCTGTCAGGCCAAGCCGCTGGTTGCGTCCAAGCATCCGGAACGCATTGCCGCCCATAAAATAAACCAGTTCGTCTTGCGACCTCGGATCATTGAGCGGATAAGACAGACGAAAGCCAGCAAAGCCTAGATTGACGGGCAAAGGCCGTTCGAATTTGGTTTTGCCGTAATCGAACAAGGCCGGAGCATAGGGCACCGATGTCGGCACGCCATCCCGGATGACATTGACAGTGACGGGACGTTTGTAGGCTGGTCCCATGTGGATCATTTGCGCACGGAACGTGGTGGAAGGTGTGTTCAGCAAGGCCTTCTCAGGCCGGAAACGGATATCGCGATAGGCTTCAGCATCCAGTCTGGCGAGAGCGTCGGGCAAAGCCGGCGGGTTGTTGTCAAACCCTGCCATCCCGAGATCCCGGGCTTTGCGGACCACATCGCTATAACCGAATTTGGCATTGGTCACCGGCTCTGCCGCAATGGTTTGCTGGGCATGGGCCATCGGCGCGGCCAGAACGGCCGTTGCCAGCGAGCCAAAGTATTCAATCAGGGTGCGACGCGAGAGAATCATCATCATGGCTTTCCGAACCGGAGCGTTACGTGCATTTGCCGCAACGATAGAGGTCACTTTCTTATCCTTATAACCGATTATCTGTTGTTTGCCAGATTGATCAGGGCAAATCCAGCTTTGTCGGCTCGGGTGAAGGCTGTTGGCTGGTCGACATTTGGCATCGCCAGAGGGTGGCGGTTCATTTGCCAGGCGAAAGGCGGTGGAAAACCCCATCAAAAACGGGGCGGTAAATTCCTGATTTTTTGATTGTTTTTCATGGAGTTGTCACAAAATAAAAATCTTTCAAAAAGAATCGAAAAAAATGCTTGATCGGGGTGGGCTTTGGTCTTAGTTATCGCCCTGCCCAATTTCGCACGTGCCTGTGGTCGTGTGTCAGTTGGTGGGCATCCGGACAAGAGGCCGGACAGCCGCCCGTCGAAATCTCGGACTTCTGAGATGAGGCGATAATCAACTGGCAGCCGGAGGCGAAAACCGGCGCACCCCGTTTTCCCCGGGGGACGCGACTTAAAGCAACGACGGAGCGGGCTTTTTTGGTCTCGATCTGCCCTCCAAAGGCAGGTTCACCGAAGAGGCTTGTCCATCTTGCCAGGCGTGCGGACGGGATTACTCCCTTCCAATCCAAGGCAGCACACGCGGGTGACCTGACCCGATTCTGCGTTTCCAACGCGCGGAGTTGCGGGACCGTCAGCCGGGGCTCTGGATTTGGACGCTTGAGGCGTCCACTGTTTTAGGGGAGTTCGTGCCATGACAGCACGTATCCATGAATTTCTGCGTAACCGTCGTGAAGACGGTCCCTGTGTTGTTGTTGATCTGGATGTGATCCAGAAAAACTATCAACGCTTCGCCCGCGCTTTGCCTGATACCCGTGTTTTTTATGCGGTGAAGGCGAATCCGGCTCCTGAAATCTTGCGTTTGCTCACACGGATGGGCTCTTGCTTTGACACCGCTTCGGTGCAGGAAATGGAAATGGTGCTGGCTGCCGGAGCCACTGCCGACCGCATCTCCTACGGCAATACCATCAAGAAAGAGCGTGATATCGCACGTGCTTTTGAAATGGGGGTCGAGCTGTTTGCCGTTGATTGCGTGGCCGAGGTCGAAAAAGTCGCCCGCGTTGCAACCGGTGCCAAAGTATTCTGCCGGATCCTGTGTGACGGTGCGGGTGCCGAATGGCCTTTGTCGCGTAAATTTGGCTGTGTGCCCGAAATGGCTCCCGATGTTCTGGAAGCAGCCCATCGGCTTGGATTGCATGCTTACGGTGTGTCGTTCCATGTCGGTTCTCAACAGGCTAATACCCAAGCATGGGATCAAGCTCTGGCATCCTCGGCGGATATTTTCCGTCAATGTGCCGAGCGTGGCATCCACCTCTCCATGGTCAATCTGGGCGGTGGTTTCCCGACCCGTTACCTAAAAGAGGTTCCAGGGGTTCAAAGCTTTGGTGATGCTATTTTCTGCGCACTCTCCAAGCATTTCGGCAACCGTATTCCCGAAACCATCATCGAACCGGGCCGTGGCATGGTCGGCAATGCCGGTGTGATCGAAACAGAAGTGGTGCTGGTCTCCAAAAAGGCCGAGGACGACGAGGTTCGCTGGGTCTATCTGGATATCGGCAAGTTCAACGGTTTGGCAGAAACCATGGACGAGGCTATTCGCTATCCGATCCGTTCCGAGCGGGATGGGGATGAACTTGTTCCGTGCGTGCTGGCCGGGCCGACCTGCGACTCCGTAGATGTGCTTTATGAAAAAGAGCCTTATCTGCTGCCTTTCAGCATCGAGATCGGTGACAAGCTGCTGATCGAAGGGACGGGAGCCTATACCACGACCTATTCGGCGGTGGCATTTAACGGCTTTCCGCCGTTGAAATCCTACATCATTTGAGCGCAAGCCAACCGAACAGGGTAAATCGGCTCCGACTTGCGGGGCCGATTTGCTGTTAGGCTTTGTCGCATGAATGACGTAATGCGGTGACACAACACGGTAAGGCAAGAGAAGGAAGTGACGATGAGCGAGCCCAAAGCCCGTGCGGCAATCATTCCCGTCACGCCGTTCCAGCAGAATTGCACCCTGTTATGGTGCTCGGCTACCATGAAAGCGGCAGTGGTCGATCCGGGTGGAGATTTGCCGGTCATCCGCGATGCGATTGCAAAAATGGGCGTGAGTGTTGAAAAAATTCTGATCACCCACGGCCATATTGACCATGCGGCAGGCGCGGCGCAACTGGCTCAAGAACTGGGCGTGCCGGTTGAAGGACCGCACAAGGCCGATGAATTTTTGCTGCAGCAATTGCCTGAACGCGGCGTGCAATTCGGCATTCTCGATGCCCGTGTTCTGACGCCCGATCGTTGGCTCGATCAGGGTGATCAGGTGCATGTCGGACAGCTGACCTTCGACATTCTGCATTGCCCGGGCCATTCCCCCGGTTCCGTTGCCTTTATTAACCGCGATGAAGGGTTCGGGCTGGTCGGCGATGTGTTGTTCCGGGGCTCGGTCGGACGCACTGATCTTGAAGGTGGTGATCATGCCACACTGATGGCGTCGATCCGCGATCAGTTGTTGCCGCTCGATGACAGCTTTGCCTTCATTTGCGGTCATGGTCCGACCAGCACCATCGGTGCAGAACGTGCCAGTAACCCCTATGTCGCAGAAATTCTGGGCGGCTGATTGCCCCTTTCTTTGCTTTTTCGTTTGAAGAGGACTTGATGATGACTGCACATCCTGTTTACGCCACCATTGACGGGCCAATTGTCATGATCGGCTTTGGCTCGATCGGACGCGGCACTTTGCCGCTGATCGAACGTCATTTCAAATTTGATCGCTCGCGTCTGGTGGTGATCGACCCGTCTGATGCCGACCGCGCCTTGCTCGACAAAGCCGGTGTGCGCTTTATCCAGCAGGCGGTCACCAAGGACAATTACCAGAGCCTCCTCGGACCTTTGCTGAAAGAGGGCAAGGGGCAAGGCTTTTGCGTCAATCTCTCGGTGGATACCTCCTCGCTGGATTTGATGCGCTATTGTCGGGAGCTGGATGTGCTCTACATCGACACGGTGGTCGAACCTTGGCTGGGCTTTTATTTCGACAGCAGCAAAGGGCCGGAAAGCCGCTCGAATTATGCCTTGCGCGAAACCGTCCTTGCTGAACGTCGTGCCAATCCGGGCGGTACGACTGCTGTTTCATGCTGCGGTGCCAATCCGGGCATGGTCTCATGGTTTGTCAAACAGGCGTTGTTGAACCTGAAAGCGGATTTGAACCATGCGGGTGCCGAGCCTTCAAACCGCGAAGAGTGGGCCCAGTTGGCACAGGCTCTTGGCGTGAAAGGGATTCATATTGCCGAGCGCGACACCCAGCGCGCCAATTCACCCAAGCCGCGCCAGAAATTTGTGAATACATGGTCTGTTGAAGGCTTTATTTCAGAAGGTTTGCAGCCGGCCGAACTCGGTTGGGGAACGCATGAACAATGGATGCCCGACAATGCCCGTACCCATGCGGATGGTTGCGGCGCGGCCATCTACCTGTTGCAGCCCGGTGCAAACACCCGCGTTCGCTCATGGACGCCGACTGCGCAATCGCAATATGGGTTTCTGGTCACCCATAATGAATCCATCTCCATTGCCGATTATCTGACGGTCAAAGACAGTGCAGGCCATGCGGTCTATCGTCCGACCTGCCATTATGCCTATCATCCTTGTGATGATGCGGTGCTGTCCTTGCACGAAATGTTCGGTCAGGCGGGCGAACGCCAGCCGGAATGGAAAATTCTTGACGAGACAGAGATTGTCGATGGCATCGACGAATTGGGCGTGCTGCTCTACGGCCATGGTAAAAACGCCTACTGGTACGGGTCGCAACTGTCGATCGAGGAAACCCGTCGGATCGCGCCCTATCAGAACGCAACCGGATTACAGGTTACATCTGCTGTTCTGGCAGGCATGGTCTGGGCGTTGGAAAACCCCAAGGCCGGTATCGTCGAAGCCGATGATATTGATTTCAAGCGGTGCCTTGAGGTCCAGATGCCCTATCTGGGGCCTGTGGTCGGCGTCTATACCGATTGGACCCCGCTTGCCGGTCGTCCGGGTCTGTTCCCCGACGATATCGACACGGCTGATCCATGGCAGTTCCGCAACGTCCTGGTGCGTTGAATAGGATACCGAGAGCCATCAAGGGACTGATTCAGGCGGTGGACTTCGGTCCCCCGCCTTTTTCATTGGATATTGTTGCATAAGGCTTGAATGGATAGCTTTTGTTGCTCAGGGCAGAGTCAGCAAGCCTGCCGCGCCTTCGGATGTTCCGAAAATCAGCTTTTTGCCTATTTTATCCCAAGCCATCGCTGTGATGCTGCCCTGGCCTTTGACCGGCACGCGGACCAGCAATTCAGCGGCATCGGTGAGGCGGCACAGCAAGATGCAGTTGTCTTCATAGCCGATGGCCAGCACCAGCGCATTCGGATGAAACGCCACTTGCGTGATTTTGGCGGGACGCACGCCACATTCGCGCGGTGGCTTGCCCATCGGGCCATCTTTATCTTTGAAAGGCCAGATCACAGCCGCTTCCGCGCCTGATGTGGCAAGCCAATCCCCGTCATGCGACCATGACAGCGAGCGGATTTTGGCGGGATAGCCTGACATCCGCATGTCTTTTTTATCTGACAGCCGCCAGCCATGCAGGGTATTTTCCTGCATCGAGGTGACAACAAACCGTCCGTCCGGAGAGGTGGAAATATCGATATGCGAGCCTTTCCATTCCAGACTGTCAGGATTGGCTTCGGAATTGGGGAACCACAGGCTCGCGCCATTATAATGAGAATAGGCCAGCCTGTAACCTTTTGGTAAAAAGGCCAGTCCCTGCACCGTCGAGGGGGCTTCGCGTTTGCGTATCTCGCCTTTGCTGTCGCGGGCGGTGATCAATTTGCCGGTCGACCATGCCATCGCGCCGGTTGGCGAGGCGGTCAAGGCGTCGATCCAGCGTCCTTTTTCGTCGCCCAGCAGGCTTGTGCTGCCATCCGGCAACGAACGGATCACTTTGCCGTCCTCGCCACCTGTCAGAACAAGATCATGCTGGATATGGGCGACCAAAATCGCAGCATCGCCATGCGGATGTGTGCGGGTCAGGCCGTCGTCTTTCACATGCACGACTTGCCCGTCAGCCAGAGCCAAGACGGGCTGCTGTGCGATAAAGCCACAACGCAGGATATGATCGCCGATATCGATCGGCATCACATGGGCGGTCAGGCTGGTATGAGGGGCGGTGCTCACGCGCGTGTCGCCTCCACCGCCTTCTCGATCATCGCACGATCAAGCTTGCGCCCGATAAACACCATTTTGGATTGGCGCAATTCGTCCGGCTTCCAGTCGCGTTGAAGGTCCCCGTCCAAAATCATATGGACGCCTTGAAACACAAACCGTCTTGGCTCGTTCTTGAAGGAGAGTATTCCCTTGCAGCGCAGGATATCGGGGCCATGGGTCTGGGTAAATTCGTTGATCCAGGGCATAAATTTATCGGGATTGATGTCGCCGGGCACAGTGATGGCGATCGAGCCAATTTCGGCGGAGTGGTGATGGTGATGGCCAGGCTCCAGAAAATCCGGCTCGATATCGAGAATGCGATCGAGATCGAAGGCATTGCGGCCCAACACCGCTTCCAGGCTTACGGCGGACCGCTCCGTCTTGTGCAGGCTGGCATAGGGGTTGATGGCGCGGATTTGCGCTTCCACCGCAGCCAATTCTATGGCGCTGACAAGATCGATCTTGTTGAGGATGATCACGTCGGCAAAGGCAATCTGATTGCGTGCTTCCGGCGCATCCTTGAGACGTTCGCCCAGCCATTTGGCATCAACCACGGTGACGACCGCATCAAGTCGGGTTTTTTCTGCCACATCCTGGTCAACAAAAAAGGTTTGTGCGACCGGCGCGGGATCCGCAAGGCCGGTGGTTTCAACGATGATCCCGTCGAAACGGCCCTTACGGCGCATCAGCCCTTCGATGATGCGGATCAGATCCCCCCGGACCGTGCAGCAGATGCAGCCATTGTTCATTTCGAACACTTCTTCATCCGCGCCGACAACCAGGTCATTGTCGATCCCGACTTCGCCGAATTCATTGACAACAACGGCGAATTTCTTGCCATGCGGTTCAGTCAGAATCCGGTTGAGAAGGGTTGTCTTGCCTGCGCCGAGATAACCGGTCAGAACTGTTACAGGAATTTTCTCGGTCATGGGTCAAGCACTCGCATGGATCTGTTTAGCAGGGTCGGAAGTGACATCCAGCCTATCAAAAGCAGCATTTCAAGGCATCATGGCATCTTTTAACGTTTTGGTATTGTGGCGCATCAGGTCGATGTAAGTGGATGCGGGGCCTGTTTCAAGTGATAAGCTGTCGGAATAGAGTTTTCCGCCAATCTTTGCGCCGGTCTCCTTGGCAATTTGCTCGAGAAGTCGGGGGTCGCTGACATTTTCCAATATGACCGCCGGAATGGATTGGGCGCGGATTTGCTTGATCACCTTGGCAATATCCCTGGCCGAGGCCTCCGTTTCAGTCGACACACCTTGCGGGGCCAGCATCCTGATTGCATAGGCACGGGCGAAATAGCCGAAAGCGTCATGGCTGGTCACAATCATCCGCCGGGCGGCTGGAATAACGGCAAGGCTGGCTCTGATCTCGGCATCGAGTTGGTCAAGCTGGAGCAGATAGGCCTGGGCGCGTTGGTTGTAGTGGGCCTGCCCGTCCGGATCAATCTCGATCAGGCCGTCCCGGATGGTGGTGACATAGGATTTGACAATGGCCACATCATGCCAGGCATGAGGATCAAGGCCTTTCAGGTGGGGATCCGAGCTTTTGAGCGGTTGCATGGTCTTGCTGGCCAGAATGATGCGTGGCTTGCCACCTGCCGCTTTGATCAACCGCTCCATCCAGCCTTCAAATCCAAGGCCATTGATGATCACGGCATTGGCTTGTGCAATGCGTTTGGCATCTTGCGGGGCAGGCTGAAAGACATGCGCATCCGCTTCGCGCGCCACAAGTGTGCTGACATGCAAACGCTCCCCGCCGATTTGCTGGGTGATATCGGCAAGGATAGAAAAGCTTGCCACAACTTCGATCCTGCTTTGCGCATTGGCGGCTGCCATGGGGCAAAGGGAGATCAGCAGACACAGAAAATGCAACAAAGCCCTCATGGCTTATCCCCTCAGATGCGGGCGGCGGATGAGAGACAGCATAAGGCCGCCTTGCGAGCCGAACAGGATCGAGACCACGTAAAACATCCCGGTTGTCAGGATAATCGACGGTCCGGTTGGCAGGCCGGAGTGATAGGATAGCAGAATACCAATCAGGCCCGACACCATCCCGATGCTTGTGGCGGTCATCATCAGCATGCCGATGCCGCGACACCAGAATCGCGCCGCCACTGCCGGCAACATCATCAGCCCTACTGCCAGCAAGGTGCCCAACGCATGGAAACCGGCCACCAAATTGAGGGTCAGTAGGCCTAGAAACAACAGATGCACCCGTCCGCCATGGCCGTTGACACTGGCCAGAAATACCGGATCGACACATTCGAGCACCAGAGGCCTGAAGATCAAAGCCAGCACCATCAGGCTGAGACTGGAGGCTGAAACCAGCAGTATCAAAGTGGCATCGTCAAGCGCCAGTACCGAGCCGAACAAGACATGCAGCAAATCGAGATTGGAACCTTTAAGCGAGAGCAGGACCACGCCACCCGCCAGTGAAAGCAGATAAAAAGAGGCCAGCGTCGCATCCTCGCGCAACACAGTGACCCGGGCCAGCGCGCCGGCCAGAAGCGCGACCGCAAACCCCGCCACCAACCCACCCGCTGTCATAAAGCCAAGCGACAGGCCGCCCAGCAGATAGCCAATTGCCGCGCCCGGCAAAATCGCATGGGCCATGGCATCACCCATCAGGCTCATACGCCTGAGCATCAGGAAAATGCCGATCGGACCAGCACCGAGCGCCAGAGCGATCACCCCTACCAAAGCGCGACGCATGAAACTGAAATCGGCAAAGGGCGCAATCATCAGATCATAGAGCATCATAGCGTTCCTCATGCCACTCTGGCGCAATAATCCGCAAATGGATCATACGCTTCCACCATCTGCCTGGCCGCTTGCAGATGTGCCGGCGTCAGAACGTCGGCGGTCTTGCCCCAGGCAATCGGCTCGCGGGCCAGCAGCAAGGTTTGTGGAAAAATCCGTGTCACCAGGTCCATATCATGCAGGACTGCAAGGATGGTGCGGCCCTGGGCATGCCATTGGCTGATCAATGCCACCAGATCGGTGGCTGTTGCACTGTCGAGCGCGGTCAGTGGTTCATCCAGCAACAGGATGGGCGCATCTTGCAGCAGCAGACGGGCAAAAAGGATGCGCTGCATCTGCCCGCCCGACAGCGTTCCGATGATCCTGTCCTCGAACCCGTTCATGCCGACCGCGTCCAGGGCCTGTTCGATGGCTGCGCTATCCTTGCGGCCAATGCGCCCCAACAGTCCGCGCGTGGGAATTAACCCCATGGCGACCAGATCGAAAACAGTGATGGGAAAAGACCGGTCTATATCGGCCGATTGGGGCAGCCATGCCATGCGTTGATCAATATAGATCCGGCCATCGAGGGGCTTCAAGGCTCCGGCAATGGCCTTGAGCAATGTCGATTTGCCGCCACCATTGGGGCCGACAATTGCCGTCATAGACCCTATTTCGATCTCTCCATCCAGATGGTGGACTGCCGGATGGCGGTCATAGCCCAGTGTCAGATCATGAAAGCGGATGGCGGTGCGTGTCATGCTTATACCCCCGCCGTATTCAGGCACCAGATTAGCAGGGCAAAGAGCAAACCGCTCAACAAAAAGGCCCCGCCCAACCGCTGCATGGCAGACAGCCGCATCAGCGAGGGTGCGCCGATCATGGCGCGCGCAATGTCATCGGCACGTGGACCATGATCGTGGTGGTGCGCGTGATGGTGACTATGGTGGTGCGGGGCATGATGATGTTGGCTCATGCCGGAAGCATATCAGTTCAGGAAGGGCAGTCCAAGTGAAATGTAATAGTGTTACAAAATGGAAAAACCAGAGCGCTCAATCAGCGGGTGAGCGGCTCGACACTGACGGCTTTGCGCAAAAACAGAACAAGTCCGTAAAGACCGATCAGCGAAAACAGGCCCATCAAGCCGCGTTCGACCACAATGCCGAGGTTCCACCAACCGGCAATGGCCCATGCGGCTGCTAGAGCAACACCGAAAATTTCGGAGCCGACCAGAATGGTGAGGCTGATCACTGTGGTCAGATTGCGAATATTGATGCCGTTTTTGCCGCTCACGGGTGTCTCTCCGATGATCATCGTGTTGATCTGTTTCAGTAGCACAAGAATCACAACTTCACCACCTGCGCAACTGCCGTGCAGCAATCACACTTGACGAGTGCTCTATTCCGCGTCGAGATGGGCAACAATCGTGATTGCATATCTCGAATGGGGCAGGAAAGAAACCAGGGAACCAACAATGTCACAATCCATGAAGGACTCTCCGCGTTTTCGCCGTGCTGCGGCGGTTGCACCCCATGTTCTGGCGGCTCAGGCCGGGCAGGCGGTATTGGAGGCCGGGGGCAATGCCGTCGAAGCCATGGTGGCGATGGGGGCGGCAATTGCGGTGGTCTATCCGCATATGACGGGTATTGGCGGCGACGGCTTCTGGCTGATTCGGGAACCCAACGGAAAAATTCATGCGCTCGATGCCTCGGGTTATGCGGGATCGGGGGCAACAATTGCTGCCTATCGGGCTTTGGGGTTCGAGAGTGTTCCCTTGCGCGGTACCTATTCAGCCTTGACGGTTCCTGGTGCAGTCGGAGGCTGGAAGGCAGCCTTGGAACTGTCCAAGGCCATCGGCGGTAAATTGCCCCTGCGCGATATTCTCGCCCAGGCCATCACCTATGCCAGAGACGGTGTGCCGACGAGTCGCGGTGAAGCCGGTTACACGGTCAAAGATGCCGAGGATGTCTATGCCGCACCGCATTTTGCCAGCCATTACATGCGCGACAAAGAGCGTTTCAAGGCAGGCGAGATCCGGCATTTTCC
>CANGQA010000053.1 GCA_947455995.1 Hyphomicrobiales bacterium
CGGTCCCGGCGTTGGCGATGTTGTTGCCAATCACGTCGAGGTCCTTTTGGGCGACCTTCATACCCGACATGGTAACTGAGAGAGACATGGCTTACCCCATTGGTAGAGTTATTCGATGACCTACCTCAGCAAGTCCCGTGCCAACTCTGGCGCAAGGGGTAAACAAGTCGAAGAAAACAATTTGTTTGAAAGGATATGTTTGTGTTGATGCCGAAAATGCGAGGGATTGTCTAGAGTTTTTGATGGACGCGCAAAAAAATCTGAAAATTTAGGAAAAAGCCCGCTTTGCCCCTTAAAGGAATTCCGCGAACGACCGTCTTACAGGATGTCGAATGAATGCGGAGAGACGATAATGTTGAACATGAACGCTGTGCGCGCCTACCAGCAAGCTGAGCAGGAGTTTCTCGTTGATGGTTCCGATCCCTATCGTCTGGTCCAGATCCTGTTCACCGAACTGCTCGCTTCGATGGACCGGACAGCCCTTTCGCTGGAAGCCAATGATCTTGCAGGCAAGTCTGCTGCTTCTTCCAAGGCATTGACAATCGTGTATGTGCTTTCGACCAGCCTCGATTTCGAGCGCGGTGGCGAAGTGGCACAATCGCTGTCAGCCTTCTATGCTTGGGTGCGTGGCCAGTTGCTGGCTCTGACCCAGGATAACTCGATCGAGCGTTGCCGCGGTATCCGCAACGCCATCTTTGAAATTGCTGATGCTTGGGACCAGATTTCGTCGCAAGCCGCTGCTTGAGGTTACGCTTTCCTGATTGGAAGCGAGAGAGAACTCCGCAAATTCTCTCTATCAAAAACCGGCCTAAAAAGGCCGGTTTTTTGTTGTTTAACGCCAGAGTGAGCAAACGTTCAGTTTTTGGCGCAAGAGGCCAGCAATTCAGCGGTCGGAATCATCGAGCGAAAGCTTTTTCATCTTCTCGATCAGTGTTGTACGGTGCAGGCCCAGAGTGCGTGCGGCTTTGCTGACCGACCCTTTGGCATCATCAAGCGCATAACGGATAAATGTGCCTTCCACATCCATCAGATATTCGCGCAAATCGAAAGCGTCGCTCATTCCGATCACCTGGCGTGGATCGACCGGACGGTGTGGCGTATTGAAAGACTGATTTGTAAAAGGCGTTTCGTTCTGGTCGCTCATCGAGGCTTCGATAGAAGCCAGCGCGCTGCTCATCGCTGATGGGATAGGGGTTCCTGAGGGCAGAGGATCGAACATCCCGCCCATCGGCGTGCGATAGGCGGCCTGATTGCGCTCATGCGCTGCCAGATTGACCTGCGCCAGGCCTTGCACCGATCTGCGCAGGCTTTCCGTTTCATTGACGGGGGACGGCTTTACCGCAGAACGGAAAATGCTTTGCACCATTGCGGCATCGATTTGCTTGTTTGGATAGAGGATCGCCAGACGTTCAAGCACATTGCGTAATTGCCTGATGTTGCCGGGAAACCGCATGGCTTGAAGGGCCGCAACGCCTGAACTCGACAAATCGGGAAGATGCGGGAAGCCTTGTTCCTGAAAACGCACAAGCGTCAGCTCGATCAATTTGGGAATATCTTCGACCCGTTCATCCAGCCCCGAGATCGAAATGGGAAAGACGTTCAGGCGATACAGCAAATCTTCACGGAAATGGCCCATATCAACCAGCTGGTCCAGGTTGCGATGGGTGGCGCAAACAAACCGCACATCCGCATAAATGGGTTCGTTGCCGCCAATGCGGGTGAATGACCGCTCTTCGAGCACGCGCAGAAGTTTAACCTGCATCTCCATCGGCATTTCACCGATTTCGTCGAGAAACAAAGTGCCACCAATTGCTGCTTCCATATAACCCTGGCGGAGCTTAACGGCGCCCGTATAGGCTCCACGCTCAGAGCCGAATAACTCGCTTTCCAGAAGATCGCGCGGAATGGCCCCGCAATTGACCGGAATAAAAGGACCATGCGAGCGGTTTGAATAGGCATGCACGGCACGTGCGATAAATTCCTTGCCGCTACCGGAGGGGCCGAAAATACTTACAGTTGTATCCAGGGGGGCGACACGGGTCACAAGGTCGACAACATGACGCATCACAGCACTTGGAAGATCCAAGTAGCTATCCACAATCTCACGCTTTAAACCCACTCTATTCAATACAACACCCAAGTCTTAAGAGGTGTAAGGGCAGGCGGTCCTCGAAACGGTCCACAGCCCTGTCAAACTTTTGACATCCTCAATGCTGGTTTTGACGATATGAGGCGAAGGTGTCAACAATCCTTATGGTTGCAAAATGAAATTATCTGGGAAAAATTTTGTTTCAAATTAAATTTACAAAAAATTAATGTTAACAAACAGTAACTTAGATCCAAGGTGTCGGATTTTAATCATAACAGTCAAGTTTCACACATTGCGGTTGGCAAGGTCTTTGCATTCCATCTGTCGCGGTCCTCAAACCGGCGTTGGAGTAGAGAATGAGTGTTGTATTGTGTGTGACAGATGGCTTGCCCGATAGCGAAGCTTGGGTGACCCATCTTTATATGCGTGGCCATGATGCGCAGGCAGTTGATCTAAAAACTCTTGCCAGCATGAAAGGTGACCAGTGGTCGCGTTGCGCCTTGGTCATCGCGAATGCAAGTGTCAAGCAGTTTGCGTCCGATAATGCTGCATTCGCGGCCAAGTGCCGGGCCCTGAAGGCCGACAGGATTGTCCTGATAGATCCACCAGCCCCTCACTTTGCCATCAAGGGCGAGTTTAATGGTGCGGTGTTGAAGATCACTCCCGCGGAAGACGGCTGGCGTTTTGCCTCTGAGGTGGTGGCCCGATTCGTCGATGACGAGCAGAATGTGGCTGCTGGAGACCCGCAGACCTACAATCTTCTTCGTCTGGCTCGCCGCGTTGCCATGTCGGATGTCACCGTGATGCTGGTGGGACCAACCGGCACAGGCAAGGAAGTGTTCTCGCGCTTCCTGCACAACTGCTCGAAACGCTCCAAAGAACCATTTATCGCCGTCAACTGTGCGGCTGTGCCAGATACCATGCTGGAAGCTGTGTTGTTCGGTTATGAGCGCGGTGCGTTTACTGGCGCGCATCATCCGAACAAGGGAATTTTCCGCGCAGCAGATGGCGGCACCTTGTTGCTCGATGAAGTATCGGAAATGGCTTTGCATCTGCAAGCCAAGTTCCTGCGTGTGTTGCAGGAGAAGGAAGTCACCCCGCTGGGCGGTTCCAAGCCGGTTCCGGTTGATATTCGCGTGATTGCGACATCCAACCGCCACATGCTGGACGAAGTGAAGGTCGGCCGCTTCCGCGAGGATCTTTACTACCGCTTGAATGTGTTCCCCCTGGCGACCCAATCTCTGAACGAACGCACGGGCGACATTCTGCCGATCACCATTGCATTGCTTGCCAAGCATGTTGGCGGATTTGCCAAAATTCCTTCGATTTCCAATGCGGCAATCGAGAAGCTGGAAGCACATAGTTGGCCCGGCAATGTGCGCGAGTTGGAAAACGTGGTCCAACGCGCTCTGGTTCTGGCGGGAGACGGCATGATTGAGACCGATCATCTGATGATCGACCCCAATGATGTGTTCCGAGCCGATGACATGGATGACAAACGTCCGCGTTTGCAGGCTGTCAGCGCTTAATCCGGTTCAAACGATTAGTTAGGGAATATGATCATGGCCATTATTAACTCAACTGGGTTAGCCACTGAAATCCTCTCGCAAGCGTCATCCAAGCTCCAGCCACAAGGCAAGGGCACTGCAAATTTCGCAGACGTGATGAGCAAGGCCTTGAACCAGGTGTCCGAGTCCCAGAACAAAGCTGCCGATATCGTGAAATCGTTTCAGGCCGGTGACGAAGTGGACGTGACCAAGGTCATGCTGGCCCGTGAAAAGGCCTCGCTGTCGTTTGAAGCGACTTTGCAGGTGCGCAACAAATTGCTGAGCGCCTACAAAGACGTCATTTCGATGCCTGTCTAATACCATTTTTTACTAATCCGGAATGGGTACCCATTCCGGATTGAATGCTGAGACTGAACGGGTTCGGGGATTAGGCTATGGCCGAAAATAATATGACCTATATGCCGCCAGGCGGGGACGTTTCTCCCGGTGGACGCGCGTTGCAAGCCTTCTCGTCCTTGCAGGACTATATGAAGCAGCCTGCGGTCATCCGCTCGATGCCGATGATCCTTGTCGGCTTTGTGGTGGTGGTTGGTATCGCCCTGATCATCATGATGCGCGAACCGCCGATGGTGGTCCTGTTCCCCAAACTGGCCGAAGAAGACAAAGCGCAAGTGATGCAGATCCTGACCAATCAGGGCATCAAGGGACAGCTCGACAATCTGACAGGTCAGGTCACGGTACAGCGTCCCGATTTCTACCGTGCGAAAATGGCTCTCGCGGCCAATGGTCTGCCCAAAGCATCGACCTCCGGTTATGATTTGTTGACGCAAATGCCCATGGGCACGAGCCGCTCGGTTGAAGCGGTCAAACTGCGTCAGGCACAAGAAAGCGAACTGTCCCGCTCGATCATGGAAATCCGTGATATCGAGGGGGCACGCGTGCATTTGGCCGTTCCGGAGCGTTCGGCCTTCGTGCGTGACCAGCAGCCGCCGTCAGCTTCGGTTTTCGTGAAACTGGCTGCCGGTCGCAGCCTCGGTCCCGGGCAGGTCCAGTCGATCCTGCATCTGGTCAGCTCCTCGGTGCCGTTCATGAGTGTAGCCAGCGTGACGCTGGTGGATCAATATGGCAATCTGCTGTCCAATCCGCAGCGAGATGCTGATATGGGTCTGACCGCCCAACAACTCGAACACAAGATCCGCGTTGAGAAACTGCTCCGCGAGCGTGTTGTCAATCTGATGACCCCGATTGTCGGCTATGGCAATGTGACGACCGAAGTGAATGTCGAAATGGACTTCACCCGCTCCGAGCAGACCCGTGAAATCTATGATCCTGAATCACGCGCGGTTCGCTCCAAGCAGGAAACGGTCAACGATTCTTCCGAGGGTACGGCCCGTGGTGTTCCAGGTGCGACCTCGAACCAGCCGCCAACAACTCCGCAATTGGCACAGGCTGCGTCAACGCCTACTGCAGCTCCTGATGGCCCGAAAAACCATGCAGCCAGCTCGCTTCAGAATTTTGAAGTGAGCCGTGAGGTGCGCTCCAGCAAGGCTGCCCTTGGCGAAGTGAAGCGTTTGTCTGTGGCGGTGCTGCTGCGTTCCTCGACGACCGTTGATCCCAAGACCGGCAAAAATGTCGAAAAAGCCATGACGGAAGCCGAAAGCACCCGTTTGACAACACTGTTGCAGCAGGCTGTCGGTTTCGATCAGGACCGTGGTGACCGCGTGTCGATCCTTTCGACCAGCTTTGCCGATGAACAACCAATGATCTCGCGTTCGTGGTATGATGCGCCTTGGGTTGAAGATGCGATCCGTCAGGGCGGCATTCTCCTGGTGCTGGCTGTGATTGTTCTGGGTGCGCTGCGTCCGCTGCTGGTCCGTTTGATGTCGCGTGCCGATTATGCCGCACTGCAGAGCGAAACAGTGATGGGTGAAGGCGAGACCATCGAAGTGCAGGAAGGGGAAAGCCTTGAAGACATCAAGGCTCGCCTCAAGCCCAAGAAAACGGCGATCACCGCCGAAATGCTGGATACGGCCAATTCTTATGATGACAAGGTGGCTGTTATCAGAATTCTGGTGGGCGATGACTCCAGCCGTGTGACGGCGGTGCTCAAGCAGATGATCCAGAGGGACTTGAACTGATCCTGAGTGTGTCCGGCCCGCTTAGGCGGGCCTGATATGTGTGTGGTAGGAAGAGGCATTTTTTGATCATGACCATCACTACGGCATGATGATGAAGATGGATAAAGGGCATAACCATGGCTGAGTCAGCGGCAGAAGTCGAACTCCACGAAGACAGTGCCTATCAGTTGTTGAGCGGCACGCAAAAGTGCGCCATCGTCATGCTGTTGCTCGGTGAGGATGAAGCTGCCGAAATTCTCAAAAACCTGTCCCCGCGCGAAGTGCAGCAGCTCGGGAGCGCCATGTATTCGGTGGCCGATCTCGACCAGCGTACTGTCAATCTTGTGTTGGATGAATTCCTCGACATCATGAAAGCCCAGACCAGCATCGGTCTTGGGGCCGATGCCTATATTCGCCGCGTGCTGACCAAGGCGCTTGGCGAGGATAAAGCCGGTAGTATCATCACCCGCATTGCGCCATCAAGCGGCTCGAAGGGCATTGAAATTCTCGACTGGATGGATGCCCGCTCGATCGCCGAAATGATCGAGGGCGAGCATCCTCAGATCATCGGTCTAATTGTCGCCCATCTCGATTTTGCAGTTGCCGCCGACGTGCTTGTGCAATTGCCCGAAGCCTTGCAACACGAGGTGATTCAACGCGTTGCAACACTGGATTCGGTGCAGCCGGAAGCCATTGCCCAGCTCGAACGTGTGATGCAGATGCGCTTCCAGGCGTCGACCTCGTTGCGTGCCTCGAAGGTGGGCGGCATCAAGGCAGCCGCCAAGATCATGAACTTTACCCAGACACCCGTTGAACAACGCATCATGAAGGCTCTGTTGAAGGTCGACAAGAACCTGATGACCAGCATTCAGGACAGCATGTTCGTGTTCGAAAACCTCATCATGGTCGACGAGAAGAACCTCGGCGTGCTCATGCGTAACGTTGATCCTGAAAATCTGGCTGTGGCCCTCAAAGGTGCCGATGAGCGTCTGCGCGACAAGATTCTCGGCTCCATGTCTGCGCGTGCGGCAGCTGCGATCGTTGACGAAATCGAGGCTAAAGGCCCGATGCGTGTGACCGAAGTGCAGGAATCCCAAAAGCAGATCATCGCAGTGGCCCGCCGTCTGTCGGATGCGGGTCAGATGGTCCTAGCGGGCAGAGGCGACGATTATGTCTGATCAGTCGACACGCCGGGTTCGTATCGACGAAGTCTCTGGCCTGTTCAAACGGGACGGTGCCTTTGTCGAAACAAGCCATGGCGGTCGCCAGAAAGACGGCAATTTCGTGGCCTGGGGTCGCGCCAATTTCCGCGAAGTTGTCCCCGAATTGCCACCGCCTGCCCAGCCCGAGCCATCAGGCGAGGCCGAACACCAATCCGAGGAAGCACAAGCCCAGAACGCTGCGACGCAAGAGGCTGCAGCCCTTGCTGCTGCAGAAGCTGCAGCTCAGGCCGCCGCTCCCCCGCCGCCGCCTCCGCCACCGCCAGTCGAACAAGATCCACCCCCTTCCGCTGACGAGATTTTGGCAGCCATTGAGGCTGCACGCGAAGAGGGCCGGGCCAATGGTTATGCCCAAGGCCTTGCTGCCGCCCGTCAGGAATTGAGCGAAGCTGTGTTGTCTTTGCGCTCCATGGAATCCGAACTGGTATTCCAGGCCGATGAAGCCCGCCAGCAGGCTGCTAATATGATGGCCCAGCATGTGCGGCGTATTGCACAAGATCTGGCAGGCACAGTGTTTGCAGAAATTCCGCAAGAATTCATCGAACGGATCCGCCGCGCTGCCGATCTGTTCATCCGCGCCAATACTGAATTTACCATTTCGATTTCCCGCCATGATTCCAAAGCTTTGACCGATGCCTTGGCCGGCGACGAGGTGTTTTCCTCGATCCGTGTGGTCGCGGACCCCGATATGATGCGCGGAGCCTTCCGCTTGTCTTCCCGTGATCTCGAAGTCGAGGACACGCCGCTTATCGATGGCGGGGAAGAGGAATAAGGCATGACCGAGGCTATCAAGCATCTGGAGCGTTCACTCTCGGCGATCAGATCCGAGCGGGTGATCCATGCTGTCGGTCGTGTCAAACGCTTTGACGGACAAATTATCCATGCAAGCGCCTTTCCGGCCTCGGTGGGACAGGAATGCCGGATCTATCTGGATGACGGTTCCTGGGCAGAGGCTGAAGTCATTGGTTTTCTTGATGAATATACCGTTCTGGTTTTGACGGGTGGCAAAGGCGCTATTGTTGCCGGAGCACGGGTCGAGACGGTCAAGCGGGTTGATTTGGTGCCATGCGGTGATGCCTTGCTGGGCAGGGTGTTTGATGGTGCCGGCAATGTTCTTGATGGTATGGAGCCGCCGGTTCTGCGCGAGAAATGGCCGTTGCGTGGCGAGAGGGTCAATCCTCTGCGTCGTCGTCCGGTCAAACAGGCTCTTGATACCGGTGTGCGGGCGATGAATGCCTTGCTGACTGTCGGTGTCGGCCAGCGTATCGGCATTATCGCGGGCTCAGGCGTTGGTAAATCGTCGCTGTTGTCGACCATTGCCCGTTACACCACCGCCGAAGTGGTGGTGATCGGCTTGATCGGCGAACGGGGACGGGAAGTATCCGGTTTTGTTGAGGAATTGCAGCAATCGCCTTCTTTCGCTCACACGATCATGGTTGCGGTGCCTGCCGATCAATCACCGGTGCTGCGTATTCGCGGCGTCTATCGTGCGACGGCCTATGCCGAGTATTTCCGCGCACGTGGCAAGAACACCTTGTTGATGATCGACAGTCTGACCCGCGTGGCCCATGCCCAGCGCGAATTGGGGCTGGCTTTGGGCGAACATCCGACGGCCAAGGGCTATCCACCCTCCGTCATTTCTTTGATCGGGAGCCTGCTCGAGCGGGCAGGTCTGGATGGTGATACAGGCGGCAGCGTGACAGCCATTTACACTGTTCTGGCTGATGGCGATGACACGACCAATGATCCGGTTGTCGATACCTCGCGCGCTATTCTGGACGGGCATATCGTATTGTCGCGCCGCCAGGCCGAGCAGGGCATCTATCCTGCGATTGATCTGGGCGCTTCCATCAGCCGCACCATGACTGATTGCGTCTCCCCGGGACAGATGACACGGGCCCGAAAATTCCGCCGTTTGCTCAGTCTTTGGGAGCAAAACCGCGATCTCGTGCTGCTGGGTGGCTACCAGACCGGACAAGATCCTGAACTTGATCAGGCCTTTGCGCTCTATCCGCAATTGCTGAGTTTTATTACCCAATCCATGCATGAACGCAGCGGGCTTGTCGAAAGTGAAGCGCGCCTGCAAGCCCTGTTCCCATGAGGAGGGCTCAATGAATTCTCGCCGTGTCAAATTATATTCTATCAAGAAAAACATCGAATTGCTTGGCTATCGCCGCGAGGCAGATCAGCTTAAAAGCGAACTTGATCGTTTGAATAAGCGTATCGAGCAAGTCGCAGAACTGGAAGCCGGCTACAAGCAGCAACTGGCCATGCCGGAAATGAGTGCGACCGAATATATGACGATCATCGATATTTTCCATCGTTTGTCGGAACGCAGACGGCTTGATCAAGCCCGTTATGACATGCTGGAAACCGAACGCTCGCGCCTGACCGGTATCGTGATCAGTAAAAAACGTGAGGTTGAAAAACTCGAAGATCAGGCCAAAGCCATGGCGGTTCAGGAACGTGAGGAAAAGCAGGAATTAGCAGACAGAATGATGCCGGCACCACGTCCCCGTTAACGGGGAAACGAGGGCAGTGCATTGAAATTACGGCAGCAAATCGCCTGCCGTAATACGTATCGGATGTGGCACAAAAATTGCAATATATTTGTGAATTGTTTGTGTTTCGTGTTATGAGGTGTATCGTGGTTCAAAGCGTAATAGGACAGTCAGTGGCTGCAGCTGCGGTGGATACGACCGTGGGCGATTCCGCGTCTGCACAATCACCCTCCGGAGCTGGTTCGCTTTTCAATCTGACTGGTTTGCTTGACACTGTTTCGGCCAATGTCGAGTTGTCCGGCGTGCCAGCCACTGACGCACCGCCTGCTGCGCTGGCTTTGGCTGCGCTCAGGGCCAATCCTTCCATGATCGCCGCCGCTGTCTCCAAACCTCTGGATGTCACGTCTTTATCATCGGTCGATGCCGGGCTGGCCTCTTTGCTGATGCTCAACCAGACCGTTTCCAAAGGCTTGGTCGCCAGTGCCGAAGCCAAATTGCCGACCTCTGGTCCCGCCGCTGATCTGGCCAATATTTCGCTGACCCTCAAATTCAACACTCAAGCTCCTGAAATGGTTCCGTTGGTGACATCAGTTGATGCCGCCGCTTTAACGGTTTCCGACGACAGCGCGTCTTTTGCCTTGCCCGCTGCTTCTGCACCGTTGGATGGCCAGGCAGCTGATCCGGTTGCCATTGCCAATGTTGAGGGTGACACAGCTTCGGTTGCAACCACGGTTGATGCAACGGTCACACAAACCGTGGCTGTTTCGGCTGATCCTGTGAACACTGAAGCCGAAGCGTCGATACACGCTGCAACCCTTGATCAGAACAGTGTCACTCCTGTGATGCTGCAACCCGTTGAGGGTGAGGCGGCACTTCCCGTTGTGGACTCTCATGGATCGTCTGTTGCGATTGAGGCGGCGCCGATCACCGAGATGCCTGTGGTTTCAGTGCCTGATCTGGCTTTGCAGGCTCCGGTGAATGAAGCCCCGCTTGAATCGCGCGTTATTGTGCATGCTGACAATGGGTTAGCCGGCGGTTTCAAAATGGTTCTGCCCCAGCCCGATCAGGTCCAAACGCTTGATCCTGTGGGCAAAGTGCTGACGGATAACGCTGGTCTTGGTGTGTTGGTCATCCAGCCGGATGAAACGAATGCAACAGGCACTCAAGACAAATCGGTTCTGGCGGCACTCGCTGACGACCTGAAGGGTGTCGTTTCGACTGAAAATGCCTCGCATGTGACGGCTATGACGTCCCAAATTTCGGCGATGGTTCAGTCAGCAGGCCTGCAACCATCCATGCCTTCTGCAACGTTATTGTCTTCTGAAACTGTGCGTGGTCCTGAAGGAGAGGGCTTATCGGCCCCCCATCTCACTGCGAAACAAAGTGTGGAGACATCGAAGGGCAAAGATGAGTCTGTGAAAGCCCAGGATCCGGTCAATCAAACCGCACCCATTGTCCAGGCTGCGGTTACTGAAGCTGCTATGGTGCAACAACAGGCTGTTATGGCCGCCCAAACGCAGGTCCAAACCGTTATCCATCAGGCAGGTGCAAACCAAAATGCTCCTGCTGCCATGACCCGTGAGACAGGCCTTGCCCAGGTGTCTGGCACAGGTGAAACCCGCAAAGCCCCGGGCATGCCGGGTCCCTTGCCGCGTGATGGTGCGACGGGTGAAGGCAATGCTGCCGCTATGGCTTCGGACCAGCACAATATCCAGCAAATCCAGCAACGTGATGCCGATAACCGCGATGCCTCCGAGCAACAGGCGGGTCATCGTCAGGTTGAGCGTCAAGTGGTCGAGCAGCGCAATGACGAGGCGCAGGCTGTCAAAGCAAAATCTGCCGATGTCTCTACAGGCAGCGAGAACGGATTCAGCCAGTCCGACCAGTCAGCCAATCAGGGCTCGCAAGGCAAAGCGGATCAGGGGCAGGGATTGGCCCACGACGCATCCGGCGGTATAAGCGCTGGTGGTTTTGTCGCTGAAGATATGTCAGGGATGACGGGCGTGCAGTCGGGTAGCCTGGTATCGGGGTCGCTGACGTCCAAGGCAATTCTGACAGTGCAATATGCTCTGAGCGGATCATCGGCAGGCCGCACTGGGCCGGCAACAGCCGCTGAAATGCGTTTCCAGTCGCTCGGCCAGCAAGTTCTGACGGCTTTGCGCAACAATGCCCAGGATATTGAACTCACCCTGAACCCATCGCAATTGGGGCAGGTGATTTTGAAATTGAATGTGGACGGTTCAAAAGTCCGCATCAGTGCCAAGACCGAAAGCAAAATGACAGATGATGCCTTGAAATCGGGCGAGGAGGAGTTGAAAACCTCTTTGCTGGCTCAAGGTTTTATTCTGAACGAGTTTGATGTTTCCCATGATGAAGACCGGCGTCGGGCTCCCAAGGCGGAGTCGGAGGGGACTACGGTCGCTCAATCAACCGATGGCGAAGCATTTTCGATCGACCTGATAGCGTGATGCGAGGATACAATGGCTGAAGCAGCTGCAGAAGAACCAAAGAAAAAACCCCCCATCGTCAAGATCATCTTGTTCGTTGTGGGCGGTCTGTTGCTTGTCGGCCTAGGGGCTGGAGCAGGCTTGTTCTACGTTAAAATGACGGCGCCTCCTGTCGAAGAAAATCCGTTGGCGATTGTCATCGACAAGAGTGCGGCGGCTGCTCCTGCCGCTGATGCCCACGGCAAACCGGCTGCTGCCGCTGATGCCCACGGCAAGCCTGCAGGGGATGGCCACGGCGGCGGTGACAAGAAGGATGCGGGTCCGCCCGGTAAATCTGTGCCTTCCACCGAGCAGTTCGCAACAACCTATTTCGAATTTCCCGGTAACTTCACGACCAATTTGCGCGGTTCCAAACGCTTTGTGCAGTTGAGTCTCGGTCTGTCGACCCAATATGACAAGGCCGTGATCGAAAACGCCCAGAAGCATGAAGTGGCTATCCGTGGTGAAATCCTTGCAATGCTCGCCGATCAGACCGAAGCCGATATGGTTGGTATTGCCAATCGCAAAAAGCTTCAGGAGATGTTCAAGGACACCATCAACAAGGTGCTGGCCGAACGTGCAGGCTTTGGCGGGATTGAGAGTGTTTTTATTACAGCCCTAGTGTTGCAGTAATCAGATGGCCAATACCAGAAAACTCAGCAATGAAGAGGTGACGGCTCTTCTCGAAGGTCTCCAGAGCGGAGCTTTCGAGGCGCCCAAGTCATCCAAGGTCGAATATGAAGCCTATCAATTCGGGGGATCCAACCTCGAATTGCTGGGTGACTTGTCGACTCTTCGGCTGATTAATGCCCGCCTCGGTCGCCAGATGCGGAATGTTTTGATGCCGATGCTCCGCTTTGAGCCGCGCATCAATGCCATGCCGCCTGAAACCGTGACCTATGAGACCTATTTCAAGAAACTCGATTCGTTTCTGAGCCTCACAACGGCACGCGTCGATGCGCTCAAAGGCTCCATTCTGATCACCATGCCCGCACGGCTGATCTCGATACTGGTGCAAAGCTTCTTTGGTGGTAAGGGCGACGCTCAGGCCACGCGCCAGAACGAATTTACCCCCACCGAAGAACGGATTATCCAGATCATCGGTGACGGAATTTTGAAGGCTCTCGAGGATTCATGGAAAGAAATCTATCCATGCGAATTCGAGCTGATCAACAATGAGACCAATCCGGCCTTTGCTTCCTTCGTGGAAACGCATGATCTGGTTGTTGTCTGCACCTTTGTGCTGCAACTGCCGTTCTCCAAGCCGGTTTCGATTGATATTGTCTATCCTTTGCAGTCTTTCAAACAGATTGCCCCTTTGCTGCGCTCCAAAATCCAGCGTACCGGCGAAGGGACCGACGAGGAATGGGAGCGTCGCTTGCGCGAAGCCTTGATGGCTGTGCCGATCAGCTTTATCCCGCGTCTGGCCGAGCCAACCATCTCTTTGCCTGAATTGCTGCGTTTGCATAAGGGCATGGTGATCGAAATTCCTGCTTTCGAAGATGTTCACTGCTATGTTGAAGGTCGTGAGCTCTTTGTCGGAACTATTGGCGAACAGGATACCAAAATGGCTGTTCGCATCAAAAAGTCAGCAATATGAGGTTCGTTCATGAGTGATCAAGGTGTAGACGGCGGCGATGCTCCATTCGCTTCAGCACAAAATCTGAAACTGCTTGAAAGCGTTGAAGTCAAACTGATCGTCGAAGTTGGCGGCACCAAGATTTCAATTCGCGATCTGCTGAAGCTCAGTGAAGGCTCGGTGGTGGAATTGGAGCGTCTGGCTGGCGAACTGCTCGATATCTCGGTCAATGGTACGCTCATTGCGCGCGGTGAAATCGTGCTGGTCGGAGAAAGGCTCGGTATTCGTGTCAGCGAGATTATCTCGCCGGAACAAAGGCTCAGGAATCTCTGAATAATGAATTGGCAGGATGCAGCCCTTGTTGTGTTGATGGTCGGTGTATGTGTTCCGCTTATGGTGGTGCTCATTCGCTATCGCGACCGGCTGAACAAACGTTTCGTTCAGGATATCATGACGGTGCACAGCACCCGCCATATCGGGGACGGCATCAAACTTTGCGTGGTGGATGTCGAGGGCATGCGCGTTTTGTGCGCGTATGGCCGCAATGGTCAGCCGGTGCTGCAGGTGATTGGCCTGTCGCCGGAGCCTGAAACTGCCCCTGCCGAGGCTGTACCTGTTACCCCTCCTGCTCATGGGGGTGTTTCATGACCCGTGTTATGGGGCTCGTTGTGATGGCTTTGATGCTGGCAGGCTCGATCGAGCCTGCTTTGGCGCAGAGCTCGCAATTTGACATGCCTGTTCTGAAACTGGAAAATTTGCCGGGCGGTGGACAAAACCTGTCTTTGTCGCTTCAGGCTCTGATTTTGATGACTTTGCTGACGGTTTTGCCGTCTTTGCTGCTGGTCACGACCAGTTTTACCCGTATCATCATCACATTGTCGATTTTGCGTCAGGCACTTGGCACGCAGCAAACTCCTCCCAACCAGGTTTTGGTTGGTCTCGCGCTGTTTTTGACACTGTTCATAATGACCCCCACTTTCAACCTGATCAATGATACCGCTTTTGCGCCCTATTCACAGGGACAGATCGGGGTGCAGGAAGCGGGTTTGCGGGCAGCCAACCATCTGAAATCCTTCATGCTGCGCCAGACCCGGCAATCAGACATTTTGACCATGGCGGAGTTGCGAGGGGATAGCGGCTATGATGGCACCGATGCCGTGCCGTTTGCTGTGGCTGTGCCGGCTTTTATCATTTCCGAATTACGCACCGCTTTCACGATCGGCTTTTTGCTGTTTTTGCCGTTTCTGGTGATCGATATCGTGGTGTCCAGCGTGCTGATGGCTTTGGGGATGATGATGCTGTCGCCGATGCTGATTTCACTGCCCTTCAAACTGATGCTGTTTGTGCTGGTGAATGGCTGGGCCCTGACCGTGACGTCGCTCGTCGAGAGTTTTGTGAGGATACCCTGATGGGTCTGGATCAATTCATCATCGTTGGGCGTGAAACGGTTCTGGTGATCGTGTTGGCGACCGGTCCCGTGCTGGTGGCCGCTTTGGCGGTTGGCGTATTCATGGGGATCATTCAGGCTGCCACCTCGATCAACGAGCAGACTTTGGCTTTCGTGCCGAAATTGTTGGTGGTGATTGGCGTGTTCGTCATTGCCGGTCCGTTCATGATGTCAACCGTCACCGGCTTTTTCCAGACCGTCTTTACCGAGATCGGGAGAGTGGCCCGATGATTGTTCTGGACGCTCCGACCCTGTTTGACGGGATGGTCGCTTTTCTGGTGATTTCAATCCGCATGGGTTCCATGTTTCTCGCTGCACCCCTGTTTTCAGCTGCCGCCGTTAATTTGCCGCAGCGCACGGCTTTGACCATGGGCATGACGGTTGCGGTGTTTAGTGCCGTGAAGCCCCCGCAAATTGATTATTTTTCGGCCCAAGGATTTGTTGTGCTGGCCCAGGAAGTGATTATCGGCACGATGATCGGCTTTTTCATGCAGTTCGCTTTCGCCACGGTGACTTTTGCCGGTGAACAGATCTCATCGGCGATGGGGTTGAGCTATGCCGCGATGGTCGATCCGCAGACGGGTGCTTCCTCGCCGGTGATCGCGCAGTTTTTGTCGATTTTGCTGATTTTGATCTTCCTATCCCTTGATGGCCACCATTTGCTGATCCGTGCTGTCGCTGATAGCTATAAAATTGTGCCGATTGGCGAGATGATGCTGAAGCCGAAAATGTTCATGACCATTTTCCAGTCCGGCGGGCTGATTTTTTCGATGGCTTTGTTGATCAGCCTGCCGATTGTGGTCGCAATGCTGCTGATCAATATCGTGATTGGCGTGGTCACGCGCGTGGCACCGCAGTTGAATATCTTCTCGGTCGGTTTTCCGATTACCATTCTCGCCGGACTTGTCTTGATGATGGTCCTGATCCCGTCTATTGCGCATGCCATTTCCGCCTATATCAATGAAATAGGCCTTAAAATGCGTGATTTCATGCTCATCAGCCAAGAGGGATAAGCCATGGCTGAAGAAGATGGTGGCCAGGAAAAAACAGAAGACCCCAGTGCCAGGCGGCAGGAAGATGCCATTTCGGAAGGGCAGATTCTTGTTTCGAAGGATTTGATGATTTTGGTGGTGTTGCTGACAGGCGGCATGCAGTTGATGATGAATGGCAATTACTATTTCAACGAGCTCGTTGCAATATTTCGCCATGATCTTGTGTTTTCCGAGCCGATGATGCGCGGAATACAGCTGCCTGATGCCATGGTTGAAGCTTTTTCGGGTGTGTTGGTGCCGTTTCTGATGTTTGCCGTTCCCATTTCCATCATGCTGATTGCCACGCAGGCAGCCTATGGCGGCATCCACTTTGTCATGGGCAACGCCTCGTTGAAATTGAACAAGATCAATCCGGGAACCGGGCTGGCCCGCATGTTGGGCACACAAGCCCTGATGGAGGCCTTCAAATCCATTCTCAAGATCGCGCTGGTTGGTGGCGTTGGCGTTTTTTATATTGTCGATCAGCTGCCTTTGATTGTGAATATCACGCAGGTCTCTTTCGAGGCGGCCCTGGTGGCTACGGGTTCGCTGATCATCAAAACCTTTATCGTTCTGGTGGCAGGGGCGGGTGTGGTTGCTTTTGTCGATGCCTTTTACCAATGGCGCCGGCACAAAAACCAGATGATGATGACCAAGCAGGAAGCCAAGGACGAGCACAAGCAATCGGAAGGCTCTCCCGAGGTTCGGGCAAAAATCCGCCAGATGCAGCGCGAGTCAGCCGAACGTGGCTCTGTCGTCAATCTCGACGAGGCACAAGTGGTGCTGACCAACCCGACACATTTTGCCGTGGCCCTGCGCTATGACTTTGAAGACGGCACCGCCCCGCGCGTGGTTGCCAAGGGGTCGGATATGATTGCCGACCAGATCCGCGAGCGTGCCACCGAGCTTGGTCTGCCGATGTTGTCTTATCCGCTGCTGACGCGTGCGATTTATTATACAAGCGCAATCGGGCAGGAAATCCATACCGAACTCTATAGGGCCGTTGCTACCGTCTTGAGCTTTGTTTTCCAAGCCGGTGCCGATGCCCAGCAACCCGATATTGAAGTGCCCGAAGAGCTCCATTTCGATACAGCAGGAAAGAAAATGGGAGGGACTAAATAATGCCTCCGATCCGCACTGTATCCTGCTTTGGGTGCCGTTATTTTGTTATCAACCACAATATTAGACACCCTTACAGCTGTCAGGCCTTCGGTTTTCGGACCAAACGCCTTCCGGCACTCGAGGTCGTCGCCAGTTCAGGTCAGGCCTGTACGCGACGTGAGGGAATACAGACCCGGCGGCAGGATGCCCAAGGAGGGATAAGATGAGCGGACATGATACCCCAAAGGCCCATGAAGATGTCGCCAAAAGCCTTGCAGCGGTGGATGAATCCATCCAGATCGCATTATCGGCGGCAGGCACTGCCACCGATGCCGCACAGGAACTGCAGCGGTTGCGATTGCAGGTCACCAGTCTGATCGAGGGATCCAAGCGCTCCGGCATGGTCTTGCTGTATAGCGGAATTATCGTGTTGGTGATTGCCGGCATTATTCTTGTGGGGTCGATCCTGTTCTACCAACGCTCTTTGTCACGGTTCGAGGCGATCACCAGCGTCAATCGTGATGCCTTGTTGGCGATAGCCGGTCAAATCAAGACCATGGGTGAGGTCGCCCATAATCTGGAGGAGGCTACGGCTGCCACCGGACAAAGCCTGATTGCCGTGACAGGCCGCGAGGAAGAATTGCGCAAGGCCATCAAAGTCGTCTCTGACTCCCAAACCGTGCTGACGACAAAAATTGACGGCCTTACCATGTCAAATGACAAGATCCCCGGTCAGGTCAAGCAGGCGCTTGACGAGGCAGCCAAGCAATCGAGCGCTGCCAATGCCCAGATCGTTGATTCCGTTAAAGCCCAGATGAACGCTTTCAATGCGGCTGAAGTAACCCATAAGCTCGACAATCTGATCGATGCCCAGAAGGCAATCAACAACAAGATGCCTAAACCAGAAGCACCCGCTGCTGCAGCCCGCAATCGGGCCAAGGCGCGCGACAGTATGGACAGCGGCATCCGTTATCCGTAAAGGATTTCAGCTGACAGGTCGGTTCTTCACACCAAACAAGGGAGCAGGATATGGCTATTTTTGATCCTGCATCGGGGCAGGCTGCTGAAGTGGCTTATACGGACCGAGGCACACCCGCCGGAAAAATCGGGTTGATGCCGGGTGATCTGATTTTCCAGTTTGGCAAATATTCCGCCGCCGAAGTACTGGCCACGCCCTATTTGTTGCGTGAAGTCGGCCGCGATGACTGGTTGCTGGTTTATCGCAAGGGCTTGCTGATGAAGCTGGTCACCGGCGGCAATATGGAAGGTTGCCACTGCACTCCCGCGCCGGTCCCCGCCGAGATCACCGGTCTGCCCGATGACAAGGCCTGGATCCAGTATGAATACAATCTGGCAGCCGACAGTGGCATTTTCATCGTCCCCAACGACATCAACGCCGCCTGGTCGGTTTTTCCGCTGTTGGTGTTTGCCCGCTACCGGCTCTGGAACCTGTTTGTGGCTGTGGTGATGCTCTACGCCATCGGCTTTGTGCTCGGCCCGCTTGTGCTGGCTTTGACTTACCTGACCACCGTCATCCTGTCGGCCTTTGGCGGCGTCGCTCTGCTCCGCGATGCGGCTTTCAAACAGGGTTATATCTATATGGGCAAGATCGGCTTGCTGAAAGAAAGCGACGTGGATCGCCTGGAGCTGATGACCAAAAAAATGTACGAGGAAGCCGAAGAAAACAAGTTGGCAGAGGAGTGATAGCGGCTTGCATTCAGGATCATATCTGACTAGCTGATAAAACTGTCTGGAAATTGCGCAATGACCTATAGAGCCGAAATTGATGGATTGCGCGCAATAGCGGTGTTTCCAGTCATTTTCTTCCATGCCGGCTTTGACTTTTTCAGTGGCGGCTATGTCGGAGTTGACGTTTTTTTCGTGATAAGCGGCTACCTCATAACGAATATCATTATTGAAGGTCTTCAAAATAATAATTTTAGTTTGATTCATTTCTATGAGCGGCGAGCTCGCAGAATATTGCCAGCATTGTTGGTTGTCGTTTGTGCATGCATACCATTTGCATGGTATTTTTTTACGCCCCATGAAATGATCTATTTTTCTAAAAATCTGATTTATGTAACAACATATATATCAAATTTTTTATTTTTAAATAGTAGTAATTATTTTGATTTATCATCAGAAATGAGCACGTTGTTGCATACATGGAGTCTCTCTGTAGAAGAGCAATATTATTTTTTGTTTCCATTTTTTATGATTTATTTATGGAAAAAACACATCAATAAAATTAATATTATTTTTATCTGCTTGATTATAGCCAGTTTTATTTCTGCAATCGTTTTAACTCACTTCAAACCAACCTTTTCGTTTTATATGCTTTTGACGCGAGCCTGGGAGCTTCTGATCGGAGCCTCGATAGCCAGATTTTTAACATGCCATGCTTTATTTTTAGAACGCTTTTCACAATTAAAGCGTGGCATTATTGCTTTATTCGGAATAATTTTAATATTAGCTAGTGTTATATATTTTGATTATAGCACACCTGTGCCCAGCCATTATACGTTGTTACCTGTTATAGGCGCGTCTCTCATTATTTTATTTGCTGATAAAAATAATATTTGTGGTTTTTTATTATCAAGAAAAATTATTGTTTACTTCGGTTTGATTAGCTATGGCATGTACCTTTGGCATCAGCCATTATTTGTGTTTTCAAGAATTATATCAGGTGGTGTTGCTGTAAAAGAAAATGCAATAGGTTTGATTTTCTTTATCATCATTATTTCGCATTTAACCCGCAAATATATCGAAATCCCATTCAGAAATTTTGATTTCATCAAATTAAATAAATTTATATTTTGCATGTCTATGTTGTCTTTATTTATTATTGCATTTGGCTCTATTGGCATAAAAACAGGCGGATATTCAAGCAGATTTCCGAATATATCACCGATGATGACGCAAAATTCATACGCTTTACAGCAAGTGGACCGTTGTTTCTTGCTGAATAAAAGCTCTGTTGTATTTGATCTAGAACCTTGTACGGATAGTCATTCCGAGAAGAAGAAAATTCTGCTCATCGGAGATTCACATGCAGCATCGTTATATCCTGGCTTGAAGGAGTATTTGAAATTGCATCATGTCGATGTTGTCATGATGACATCTGCTTTTTGTTTGCCTTTGGTTGACAATTTCCACTCGATAAAAAACAAGTCGGCGAATAAGAGATGTGAAGATATTAACAGTCAGGTTGTTAAAAACATTGAATCCAATCACTATGATTTAATCGTCGTGTCAGCCTATATGCTTCAATGGGGATTTACAGAAGATTGGAGCTGGAGTTATCAAAATTATTATTCTGATTTCATGAAGAAAATTAAATTGATTTCAGAAAAAAACAAAATACTTGTTGTTGGGCAATTTGTTGTTTGGTCCAATGGTCTTGATCAAGTTATTTATAAAGAAGCTATTGAACTTGATATTAAAAACTATCTGAAATTTTCTCAATACTCTGCTTCAGGGCTGCATCCAAAAATGTTTCAAATGGAAACCAAATACAAAAACGATATGCAGGGCTTGGGTTTGAATTACGCCTCAATTATAGATCAATTTTGTGATGGAAAACAATGTTTGAGATATGTAACCCGTAATCATGCTATCAAATTGGTAACATTCGATTATGGGCATTTAGGTTTGGAGGCCAGTCAATATGTTTCCGAATATATTGTCGGCCCCCGGATTGTAGATTTAATTCAATAATTTCAACGTTTTTAACGCGTTCCATGGAACAGCATTATCGACTCCACGACTTCCGGTGGCAGGCCGGTTCTCGCGACGATCTGGTCCGACGGCATGCCTTTGTGGACGAGGCGGATGGCGGCTTCGACGGTTTCGGGGTTTTCGCGGTTGGTCATCCCTGTGTCGCGCAGTTGCATTTCCAAGGATTTGACTTCGGCCTGCATCATGCGCAGCGTATCGGCCATCGAGGCTTCCTGAGCGACGCGGGCATGCAGGAATTTGCGGTCGAGATCGACAAAGCGGTCGGCAAGTATTTTGAGATTATCCTCGATGCGGCGGCTGGCCTGCATAAGCTGCAGCAGTTTCCACACCATGAACAACAAAGCCCCGCCTACAAGGGCGACAATCAGGCTGGGAACGAGGACATCAACACTCATCACACGCAATTCCTTAATAGGCCGGGCTCTCACAGGGGCTGAGGGTGGGATTGATCTATCCCGACCAGTCCTGATCACACAGCTTGGTATCATACTCTAAAAGTTGATCTTACGATAAAGCAAAATTCTTAAGCAATTCCTCAAGCGGTCTGTTTTGTGCGTGCTGATCTTGAATCGCTCCTGACGCCTCAATGACAACCACACCCTTTTGGAGCCGGACTGTCGGAGACTAGAGCGGAACCCGAGCTGATTGAATCGTAGGGGATTCCCAAATCAGGCTGGAAGTGATTCATACTGTCTGCCGGATGGGGGCCGGCAGGCATGTCGCGAGCGCTTTCTGTCGATCTTCGGGTTCGTGTTCTGGGAGCTGTGTCAGCAGGCGCGACGCATCGCGAGGCTGCGGATCGTTTTGGCGTGAGCGCCGCCAGCGTCAGCCGCTGGCGCAAGCTGGAGCGTGAGC
>CANGQA010000054.1 GCA_947455995.1 Hyphomicrobiales bacterium
ACGGTTCGAAGGCTTTCCTTTTGTTAACAACGAATTTGGGACAACGACGTGCAGGTTCTCGTCCGTGATAACAACGTCGATCAGGCGTTGAAGGCTTTGAAGAAGAAGATGCAACGTGAAGGCATCTTCCGCGAAATGAAGCTCCGTGGCCATTACGAAAAGCCATCGGAAAAGCGTGCCCGTGAAAAGGCAGAGGCCGTTCGTCGGTCCCGCAAGCTTGCGCGTAAAAAGATGCAGCGCGAAGGTCTCCTTCCTCCGCCCAAGCCAAAGCCTGTTCGCTAAACCATATCGGTTTGGGATAGGGCTTTGCCTGACGGCTGGCTCGTTTATGGCCAGTCGGTGTTATAAAGACGTTCTGGCGCCCCGGTCTTTCACAGGCCGCAGGGCGCTTTTATGCTGATGGAACAGGAGAGAGGCATGGCTGTCGGATTGCATCAGGGCCCTTCCGTTAAAAGTTCGCAGGATCGTCGTTCATGGGCACGTGCGCCATTGTGGATCAGCACAGCTGCGGCTGCGCTGCTGGTCTCGGGCTGTGTCAATATTGGCTCGTTAACGCGTGGCGTCACAGCATCATCCGGTATTGCCGAGGTCCAGAATGACAATCCCGAGGTCAATGCCGCCAACATTGCCTCGCTGACCGAAGTCGTGGCAAAAAGCCCTACCAATCCTGTTGCCTATAATACGCGTGGCTCGGTCTATGCCCGGACGGGCCAATACAAAGAGGCGATTGCCGACTTCTCGCAAGCCATTGCGCTTAATCCTAATTTCGCAGAAGCCTATACCAACCGTGCGCTCGCTTTGCGGCAAACCAACCGCAATGACCAGGCGATGACCGATTTTAACAACGCCATTGCAGCCAATGCCAATTATGATCCGGCCTATCTTGGTCGTGCCAATCTCTACCGTTCGCTCAACCGTTTTGATGAGGCGCTGGCCGATCTCAACTATGCGATTCGCCTGAAGCCCGAATCGGCACAGCTGGTGCATGCGCGTGGACTGATCTATCAGAGGCAGGGTCAGTGGCAGACCGCTATCAATGATTTCGATGCGGCGATCGACCGCAATCCTTTTGTTGCTGCTCCCTATCTGGCGCGCGGGCAATGCCTGACACAGCTCAACAAGCTGGAACTGGCACTGGAAGATTTCAACGCCGCCCTTAACCTCAATAACCGCAATGCCGATGCTTGGGCGGGGTTAGGGCTGGTGCATGAACGGATGGGCAATAAGCCCAAAGCCGTTGAAGCCTACCAGACCGCCATCGGGATTGATGGAAGTCAGTCGATCGCACGCGCCGGCCTGACACGGGTTAAATGATTTCCGGCCACACTGTGCGGCAACTCTGACTTGCTCTTCCTCCACCCGCTCCGGTCAGTTCAGCGGATTATTTGGCAGAGCATGGTAACCAGCCTGCCAGTGCCTTGCCATGGTGCGGAGATCCAAGCTATTGGGACGCAAGGCTGACAAAAAATGCCCGCTTAACAGCGGGCATCATGAGAATGTGGCAGATATTTGGGGTTAATGCGCCATCGCTTTAACGATGTCATCGACCATCTTCTTCGCATCGGCAAACAGCATCAGCGTGTTGTCGCGGAAGAACAGTTCGTTTTCAACGCCAGCATAGCCCGAACCCATCCCGCGTTTGATGAACAGCACAGTTTTCGCTTTTTCGACATCGAGAACAGGCATGCCGAAAATCGGTGACTGCGGGTCGGTCTTGGCCGAGGGATTGGTCACATCATTGGCCCCGATCACGAAAGCCACATCGGCTTGGGCGAATTCGGAATTGATGTCTTCCAGCTCGAACACCTCATCATAAGGAACATTGGCTTCGGCCAGCAGCACATTCATGTGCCCGGGCATACGGCCAGCGACCGGATGAATGGCGTATTTGACCTCAACGCCGTTCTTTTTGAGGGTGTCGGCCATTTCACGCAAAGCGTGCTGGGCCTGTGCAACCGCCATGCCGTAACCTGGCACGATGATGACTTTCGATGCATTCATCATCATGAAGGCAGCGTCGTCAGCCGAGCCTTGTTTGACCGGACGCTGTTCGACTTCGCCACTGCCTGCCGTTGCAGTTTCTCCGCCAAAACCACCCAGAATAACCGAGATGAACGAGCGGTTCATCGCCTTGCACATGATGTAGGACAGGATAGCACCCGACGATCCCACCAGCGCACCGGTGATGATCAGCGCCATATTGCCGAGGGTGAACCCGATGCCGGCCGCTGCCCAACCCGAATAGGAATTGAGCATTGAAACAACCACCGGCATGTCGGCGCCACCGATCGGGATGATGATCAGCACGCCCAGAACGAAGCTGGCCAGGGTGATTGCCCAGAACAGCAGTTTGCTTTCGGTCATGACAAACAGCACGATGAGCAAGATAAGGCCACCCGCCAGAGCCAGATTGATCACATGGCGTTGGGGTAACATGATCGGGCGGCCTGACATGCGGCCGTCCAGTTTCAAAAAGGCGATGATTGAGCCGGTAAAGGTGATTGCGCCAATCGCCACCCCAAGCGACATTTCAACAAGGCTTGCCGCCTTGATTGCGCCCGATGCCCCGATGCCGAAGGCTTGCGGCGCATAAAGCGCGCCTGCCGCCACCATCACGGCGGCCAGACCAACCAGCGAGTGGAAGAAAGCCACCAGTTGCGGCATCGCCGTCATGGCAATGCGTTGGGCCACCAACGCGCCTGCGCCGCCGCCAATGGCCAGGCCCAGAACCAGCAGGCTCCAGCCCGAAAGGGTCGTGGGTGCGGCGACCGCCAGGGTGGTCAGCATGGCAATACCCATGCCGATCATGCCGAATAAATTACCCTGACGCGATGTGGCCGGTGACGAGAGGCCGCGCAGCGCCATGATGAACAGAGCGCCAGAGACCAGATAGAGCAGTGCCGCAATATTGGCGTTCATGGCGTCAGCCCTTCTTCTTGTACATGGCCAGCATCCGCTGGGTGACGAGGAACCCGCCGAAAATATTTACGCTAGCCAGTACCAGAGCGACAAAGCCGAAGCCTTGCGCAAAAAGCGGTGCTTCCGATCCCGCTTTTGCGGCATCAACACCCACAGCCAGCAAGGCGCCGACCACAATCACCGAGGAAATAGCATTGGTCACCGACATCAGCGGGGTGTGCAAGGCCGGGGTCACGGACCATACGACGTAATATCCGACAAACACCGCGAGGACGAAAATGGCCAGCTGGAATACGAAAGGATCAATCGCTCCCCCCGTCGCCGCATGGGCTGCAGCTCCTGCAGTCTGAGCCAGCTGATCGGCATAGGCTTGGGCAGCCGCTGCAGCCTGCTTGGCAGCAGTTGCGGCAGCTTGTGCCTTTTCGAGGATCTGTTGTGGTGAATCACTCGCCATAAAAACCTCCATTAGGCCGAAGCCGCTGCCTCTTTGGGCTGGAATTGCGGATGAACCACATGCCCATCACGCGTCAGATTGGTTGCCTTGACCAACTCGTCATCCCAGTTGATGGCCAGGGTCTTGTTGGTTTTGTCGATCATGGTCTCTAGGAACGAGAACAGATTTTTGGAATAAAGCTGAGATGATGATGCTGCCAGCCGGCCTGGCACATTCAGATGTCCGACAATTTTGACATCATGAGCCGAAATTGCCACTTCGCCAGGTTTCACGCCCTCGACATTGCCGCCGCGCTCAACAGCCAGATCGACAATCACCGATCCCGGTCGCATGCTGGCCACCATATCGGCTGAAATCAGGCGCGGAGCTGGACGTCCAGGGATCAGCGCGGTGGTGATCACAATGTCCTGCTTGGCAATATGGGCTGCAACCAGAGCGGCTTGCTTGGCCTGATAGTCTTTCGACATTTCCTTGGCATAGCCACCGGAGGTTTCGGCCTGTTTGAATTCGTCATCCTCGACCGCGATGAATTTTGCGCCCAGTGATTCGACCTGTTCCTTGGAGGCAGGACGGACATCGGTCGCAGTGACCACAGCACCAAGGCGTCGAGCCGTTGCAATGGCCTGCAACCCTGCCACACCTGCACCCATCACAAAGACGCGGGCAGCTGGCACGGTTCCGGCCGCGGTCATCATCATCGGAAAAGCGCGACCGAACTGTTCGGCTGATTCAATGACAGCCCGGTATCCCGCCAGATTAGCCTGCGAGGACAATACATCCATCACCTGCGCACGGGTGATGCGTGGCATCAATTCCATCGCAAAGGAGGCAATGCCGGCTTCGGCCATGGCTTTAAGAGCGTCATCATGCCCATAGGGGTCCATGATGGCGAGCACAACCGCGCCCTTTTTGATGTTGCCGAGTTCCGCTTTGTTCGGGCGGCGGACTTTCAGCACGATATCAGCCTCTTTGAGTGCGGCTTTGGCTGTTTTCGCAATGCTGGCACCGGCTGATTCATAATCAGCATCCGTAATACCCGACCGCTGGCCTGCGCCGCTCTCAATGGTGAAAGTCGCTCCGAGAGCGCTGAGCTTCTTTACGGTTTCCGCAGAAGCTGCCACCCGTGTTTCGTGTGAATCCGTTTCGGTAATCACGGCAATTTTCATGGCACTCTCCGGCAAGATCGGCGCAACAATCGTCTCGTCTTCAATGATTGCAGGATCTGGTTATAGGATCGGGTTGAAAAGCTAGGGAAAAAACGGGGCAACGGCACACAAGCTGTTGGCTTAACCGGAGAAGGTGGAATGAGGCCGTAAGGCCTCAATCACTGTCCAATTAAGCTGATCAGACCAGAAAAACAGCCATAAACACAACAATACCCACCACAACGATGGTGCCGTAGGTGACCAGATGCACAAAACCGTTATAGGTGCGCTCATGCTCAGGGTAATCCATGCCGGAGGCAGGTGCTGCGTGAGCGGCTTCTTTGTTGCTTGCCATTGTCTCTATCCCTATGTGTCAAACATGTGTCACGGCCTTGGGCACAGCAAACGCACCCTCACGCCATACCATCTGTTTAACCTATGCTCGCTTTCCAAGCAATGTGAGGGAATTTTATCTCTCATGCAAGACTAAAGACTAATATCAATCCCTAAAATGTTCACGACACCTCGGACAGTGCCATTGCGGCCACTCCGCTTGCGACGACAACAGAGCCAAGTGACAGGCCCGCCAGTACCGTCAACGGTGTTATGAAATCCATCATATCAGAGGCGGCGGCGCTGGCGGTGGCGACACCGAAAATCATGACAGGGATCATCATCGGCATCACGATCACCGCCAGCAAAAGCCCTCCACGCCTGACCGACACCGTCAAGGCGGCCCCGACGGCGCCGATAAAGGTCAAAGCCGGCGTGCCCATTACCAGCGACAGCATGACGACGCCCAGCACTTTGGGTTCGATCGCCAGCAATAGGCCTAAAATCGGGGCGGCGAGTGTCAGGGGCAGGCCAGTGGTCAACCAATGGGCGATCCCTTTGGCCAATACGACCAGAAGCATCGGCATGTCGCCCATCCGCATCAGATCGAGCGAGCCATCTTCTTCATCGGCCTGAAACAGCCTGTCGAGACCGATAAGCGTGGCCAGCAAAGCGGCAATCCACAGCAAAGCGGGGCCGACCCGTGCCAACAGATTGAGATCCGGCCCAAGCGCGAAGGGGGCTAGCACGACCAGAGACAGAAAGAAAATAACGCCGACAAAGCCTCCTCCACCCAGACGGCTGGCGAGCATCACATCGCGTTTTAGCAGGGCAAACCAGGCATTCATGACAGGACCCGATCCAGTGCGACGATCCTGTTGGGCACAGGCAGAGGGGCATGGGTGGCCACCATAACCACCCCGCCATTGTCGAGATGGCTGGCACAAAGGTGCCACAAGATGTCTTGCCCGGCACTGTCGAGCGCCGTTGTCGGCTCATCCAGTAACCACAAGGGACGCGCTACCACCAGCAGACGAGCCAATGTCAGGCGACGGCGTTGTCCAGCCGATAGAAGCTGGCATGGCAGATCGGCCAGGTGCGACAGCCCAACGCGTTCAAGAGCGGCATCGGCTGATACAGGAGTGGCCGGGGGTGTGTCGCCCAAAGATAACGGTTGAAGTGGTGGTGATTCGGGGCTGGCGGCTCCCTTTTCGGCGTTTTCAGAAATGTCAGATTGTGTTTTGCCGTGATCGGAGGCCGGCAGGGGGCCAAGAAAAGCGGACCAGAAGTCCAAGGTCTCGATCACACTCATACTGGGTTTGAGAGCATCCCGATGGCCAAGGTAATGGCAATACTGGCCGAGCGGCATGTCGCAACCGGTGCCCGCCAGAACCCGGGCCCCTTGCGTCTTGACGAGTTCGACCGTACCGGCATGCACAGGCAGTAATCCGGCGATCAGCCGCAAAAGGCTCGATTTTCCAATGCCGTTAGGGCCTGTTAGTGCCATGGCATAGCCGGGTTCGCTGGCAAAAGACAAACCAGAAAACAGCAGCTTTTCTGCCCGGATACAGGCCAGAGCCCGCGCTCTCAACAGCATTGACAGTATTACTCCTTCATGACGCCAGCTAACTTAACCGATCCTGATGCCGACTTCCATGGGGGCTATTATGTTTGCGCTGCACAATGAGGGGGGGCATAAAAATACAAAAAAAATTAAAGGAATACTTTTGTCCCTGTAGCGGCTTGGCAATAAATTTTCTATAGAAGCACTGGCTGCGCCGATACGTTTAATCAACGTGGGGTTTCGGGCACTCCCGAGGCGGCGCGTGTAAGATGCACTTAGGCCAGTGGACGCTAAACCCGAAAGGATTCCGCCGTGACCCAGTCATTGGACAGCTTTAAATGCCGCAAGAAGCTCAAAGTCGGCACAAAGACCTATTATTACTATTCTTTGAAAGAAGCCGAGGCCAATGGCCTGAAAGGCATTTCAAACCTGCCGTTCTCTCTGAAAGTGCTCCTTGAAAACCTGCTGCGTTTTGAAGATGGCCGCACTGTTACCAAAGACGACATCATGGCTGTCAGCAAGTGGCTGTCCAACAAAGGCAAGACCGAACGTGAAATCGCATTCCGTCCTGCCCGTGTGCTGATGCAGGATTTTACCGGTGTGCCTGCCGTGGTTGATCTGGCCGCGATGCGCGATGCCATGACCAAGCTTGGCGGCAACCCGCAAAAGATTAACCCGCTTGTGCCTGTCGATCTTGTGATCGACCATTCGGTCATCGTTGACGAATTCGGTTCGGCCAAGGCCTTCAAGAAAAACGTCGATCTCGAATATAGCCGCAATGGCGAGCGTTACCGTTTCCTCAAATGGGGGCAGGATTCGTTCGACAACTTCCGCGTTGTGCCACCGGGAACGGGTATCTGCCATCAGGTCAATCTCGAATATCTGTCCCAGACTGTCTGGACCAAGAAAGAGAAGATCAAAAACGCCAAAGGCAAAACCGAGACTGTGGAAGTCGCCTATCCCGATTCTTTGGTCGGCACCGATTCGCATACCACGATGGTCAACGGTCTGGCCGTACTCGGTTGGGGCGTTGGTGGAATTGAAGCGGAAGCTGCGATGCTTGGCCAGCCTCAATCCATGCTGCTGCCTGAAGTCATCGGCTTCAAGCTGACGGGCAAGCTCAAGGAAGGCATCACCGCCACCGATCTTGTCCTGACGGTGACGCAGATGCTGCGCAAAAAGGGTGTTGTTAATAAATTCGTGGAATTTTTTGGCCCCGGCCTTAACACCATGACCCTTGCCGATCGCGCGACCATTGCCAATATGGCACCGGAATATGGTGCCACTTGCGGGTTCTTCCCCGTCGATAGCGAAACGCTGGGCTATCTCACCACATCAAGCCGTAAGACGGCCCGTGTCGATCTGGTCGAGAAATACACCAAGGCGCAAGGTCTGTTCCGCACCAAGGCAACACCCGATCCTGTATTCTCCGACACGCTGGAACTGGATCTTGGTTCGGTCGTCCCATCGATGGCGGGTCCGAAGCGTCCTGAAGGCCGTGTCGCCTTGAGTGATGTCAGCAAGGGCTTTGCCGGTGCGATGGAAACCGAATACAAAAAAGCCACCGAAATGGGCAAGCGCTCCAAGGTCGAAGGCAAGAATTTCGATATCGGCCATGGCGATGTCGTGATTGCCGCGATTACCTCATGCACCAACACATCGAATCCTTCGGTGCTGATCGGTGCAGGTCTGTTGGCCCGCAATGCGGCTGCCAAGGGGCTGACCTCCAAGCCATGGGTGAAAACCTCGCTGGCTCCTGGCTCGCAGGTTGTGGCGGAGTATCTGGCCAATTCCGGTCTGCAAAAGGATCTCGACAAGATCGGTTTCAACCTTGTTGGTTTCGGTTGCACGACCTGCATCGGCAATTCGGGGCCTTTGCCGGTCGAGATTTCCAAAACCATCAATGACAATGGCATTGTGGCCGCGGCTGTGTTGTCGGGTAACCGCAACTTTGAAGGACGCGTATCACCGGATGTCCAGGCCAACTATCTGGCTTCCCCGCCGCTGGTTGTGGCCTATGCGTTGGCCGGATCTGTACAAATGGATCTGTCGACCGAGCCGCTCGGCAAGGGCAAAGACGGCAAGCCTGTCTATCTGAAGGACATCTGGCCGACCTCGAAAGAGATCCACGACTATATCCATAAATTCGTCACCAAGAAGATTTTCAAAGAACGTTATGCGGATGTCTTTGCAGGTGACAATAACTGGAAAAAGGTCAAGGCTCCGGTTGGTGAAACCTACAAGTGGGATATGGGTTCGACCTATGTGCAGAACCCCCCCTACTTCGAAGGGATGACCAAAGAGCCCAAGCCGGTATCCGACATCGCCAATGCCCGTATTCTGAGCCTGTTCGGCGACAAGATCACGACCGATCACATCTCGCCAGCAGGTTCGATCAAGGCTGCGTCGCCTGCCGGTAAATTCCTGATGGAACGTCAGGTTTCACCTGCCGACTTCAATCAGTACGGCACACGCCGTGGAAACCATGAAGTGATGATGCGCGGCACCTTTGCCAATATCCGCATCAAGAACTTTATTCTGAAGGACAAGGCCGGTTCGGTGCCTGAAGGTGGAAACACGATCCACTATCCATCGAAAGAGCCGATGTCGATCTATGATGCCGCGATGCGTTATCAGGCCGAGCATGTTCCGTTGGTGGTCTTTGCCGGCGCTGAATATGGTAACGGCTCTTCGCGTGACTGGGCTGCCAAAGGCACCAATCTTCTGGGTGTTCGCGCGGTGATTGCCCAATCGTTCGAACGCATCCACCGTTCCAACCTTGTCGGTATGGGCGTGTTGCCACTCACCTTCGAGGACGGCACAAGCTGGGACTCTCTGGGCCTGAAGGGTGACGAAACGGTCACAATCAAGGGCTTGAGTGCAGGCTTAAAGCCACGCCAGAAAATGGAAATCGAGATCAAGGACGCCAAAGGCAAGGTCAAAACCGTGCCGGTGCTGTGCCGCATCCAGACCTTGGATGAGCTCGAATATTTCAAAAACGGTGGTATCTTGCATTACGTCCTGCGCCAACTGGCCTCGTAATCATGTGCTGACAAGGCGGGTGCTCTACCCGCCTCGCAATCAAAAAACCGCCGGAGCGATCCGGCGGTTTTTCGTTGGCTCATACAAAATGATCAGAGTGTTTTAGCCAGATCACGCAATTTGAATTTCTGGATTTTGCCGGTCGAGGTTTTGGGGATTTCAATAAACACCACCATGCGCGGGACTTTATAACCGGCGAGCTGGCTACGGCACCAGGCAATGATATCTGCTTCGGTGGCGTTGGCTTCCGGTTTAAGCTCGACAAAGGCGCAAGGCGTTTCGCCCCACTTCTCGTCCGGCCGCGCCACAACAGCGGCCGATTGCACAGCAGGATGTTTGAACAGGGCATCTTCAACCTCGATGGACGAGATGTTTTCTCCCCCCGAGATAATAATATCTTTCGAACGGTCTTTGAGCTGGATATATCCGTCGGGATAGATGACGCCGAGATCGCCCGAATGGAACCAGCCGCCAGCAAAAGCCTCATCGGTCGCGGTCTGGTTTTTGAGATAGCCCTTCATCACCACATTGCCGCGAAACATCACCTCGCCGAGCATTTCGCCATCACGGGCGACCGGCACCATGGTCTCGGGATCCATGACATCCACATGTTCAAGCGGGAGATAGCGGACGCCCTGTCGGGCTTTTTTGCTGGCCTGTGCCGCCCCATCAAGCAAATCCCATTCCTGATGCCAGTCATTGACGACTGAAGGGCCATAGGTTTCGGTCAACCCGTAAATATGGGTGACGTTGAAACCGGCATCGCGCATTCCCGCCAGTACCGCTTCTGGCGGTGGTGCGGCGGCTGTGAAAAACTCGACACGATGCGGCAACGGGCGCTTCTCGTGTTCGGGTGCATTGATCAGCGTAGACATCACAATCGGTGCGCCGCACAGATGGGTCACACCATAATCGGCAATGGCATCGAACATGGCTTTGGCCCGCACATAGCGCAAACAGACATGGGTGCCGGCGACCACCGAAATCGACCACGGGAAACACCAGCCATTGCAGTGGAACATCGGCAAGGTCCACAGATAGACCGGATGCTTGCCCATGCCGCAGGTGACAATATTGCCTTGGGCGAGCAAATAGGCGCCGCGATGGTGATAGACCACGCCTTTGGGATTGCCAGTGGTGCCGGATGTATAATTAAGAGCAATCGCGTCCCACTCGTCATGCGGGGTTGTGCGCTGATAATCCTCACTGCCTTCGGCAATCAAAGCCTCATAATCGAGGGAGCCGATCAATTCGCCCTCGCCGGTAAATTCGGGATCGTCATAATCGATCACCATTGGCTTGACCTTGGCCAGTGCCAGCGCGGGTTTCATGATTTTAGAGAATTCACGATCGGTGATCACCACCTTGGCTTCGCCATGATCTAGCGAGAAGGCGATGATCGCCGCATCCAACCGGGTGTTGAGCGTATTCAGCACCGCGCCGCTCATCGGAACGCCGTAATGGCATTCGAGCATCGCGGGCGTATTGGCCAGCAATACGGCAACCGTATCTCCCTGGCCGATCCCCCGCCTGGCTAGGGCTGAGGCCAGACGACGGGTGCGCGCGGCAAAATCACGATAGCTTCGGCGCAAACTGCCATGGATGATCGCGGTGCGGTCGGGATAGACGCTTGCGGCCCGTTCCAGAAAGGTCAGCGGGGTCAAAGGCTGGAAATTGGCCGGATTTTTATCCAGACCGGCATTGAAGATCGAATTCTGAGTCATGCGCGTTTCCCGAGACTGCCAATGGACCTTGTTGCGTCCATAATCGGTCTAGGCTAGCGGGCAATCGGATCTGTATCAATGATCTGTTTGGCTGATAGGAATCACATCAGACTATCGGCAATCAGCTTGCTGCCGATCAGGAATGTCATGGCATAAACCAGCGTGTAGAATTTTTCCTTGTCGAACCGGCGCACCAGCCAGACGCCGCCGAAGGTGGCGGCAATGGCCAAAGGCATCAGAATAAAGGATGTTTGCAGATTGTCGGTTGTGAACTGCCCGAGTGAAAAATAGCTGATCGCCTTGATAAAATTGGTGACTGCGAAAAACATCGTGGCGGTGCCGGCATAAAGCTGCGGTGCCAGTCTTTGCGGCATCATATAGACCTGATAGGGTGGCGAGCCTGCATGCGCAACAAAACTGGTATAGCCAGACACACCACCCCAAAACACGCCGGCACCGATGCTTTTCGAGGTCGAAGGTGTGAGTTTCAGCAATTGCCGACCGTAATGATAGACCACAAAGCCGACCGCGATCAGACCGACCATCAGGCGGACCATTTGTTCGGTAATCGATGCCGCCATATACCAGCCGATACCAATGCCGATCAGCGAGCCAGGCAGCATGACCATCAAATTGCGCAGGTCGAAATCCTTGCGATAGGCCCAGACGCTGACCACATCCTGCACCAGCATGACCGGCAGCAGGATGGCGGCGGCTTGCACCGGAGAAATCACCAGCGCAAGCAGCGGCACGGCCATCAGACCCAGCCCGTTAAAGCCGCCTTTGGCCAGTCCCAGGATGATCACGGCCGTCAAAGCGGCGGCATAAAAAGACGGATCGGTATAGACAAGCAACACGGCCAAGACCTCGCAAGCGAGTAGGAAGCAGGATAAAATGACAAAGCATTGTTGCCCCGGACCCGCAACAACGAATTATCTTCTCCGTCTGCCAATGCTGCATAAGTGCCGTGCAGGAATGCAGGCTGCTGAACCGGAGGTCCAGAAGGCCAGTCCCGTAATTTGTTCAGTCCCCTAATTTGTTCAGTCCCCTACTTGGTTCAGCCCCATACTTCGTCTTGCATCCAAAGTCTGTCCTGACCTTTGTCCGCAGCAGTGCTAGGAACGGGATAAGATGATGCTTGCGTGCGGGGCTAAACCAGGTGCGGGGCAAATCAAAGGTGAGGGAGAGCATTATGGCAGTACAGGCCAGTCGTTACGCGCAAACCTATGCTTTGGCGAAAGACAATCCGGAGGCCTTCTGGCTCGAGGCTGCCAACAGTATTGATTGGGTCTCTGCCCCAACCCGTGCCTTCGATGCCGATCAAGGCGTTTATGGCCGTTGGTTCCCCGATGCTGTGGTCAATACCTGCTACAATGCGCTTGATCGGCACATCGCCAGCCGCGGTGATCAGGTTGCCGTGATCTATGACAGTCCTGTCGCCCAATCCAAACGGCAATTGACCTATCGCGAGATGCGCGATCAGGTGGCCAGTCTGGCCGCCGTGATCCAGGACCAGGGTGTGGAGAAGGGTGATCGCGTTCTGATCTATATGCCGATGATCCCCGAGGCACTGATGGCGATGCTGGCCTGTGCCCGTTTGGGGGCTGTCCATTCGGTGGTTTTCGGGGGCTTTGCCTCCAAGGAACTTGCGACCCGTATCGAGGATGCCCAACCCAAGCTGATCATTGCCGCTTCTTGCGGGATCGAGCCTAACCGCATTGTCGCCTATAAGCCTTTGCTTGATGAAGCCATCAGCCTCTCGTCTTTCAAGCCTGAACATGTGATCCTGTTCCAGCGTCCGCAGTCCGAGGCCAGCATGATTGCCGGCCGCGATATCGATTGGACACAGGCGGTCGGGGCCGCACTTGCAGCCGGTAAACGGGCCGATTGTGTCCCGGTGAAGGCAACTGATCCGCTTTATGTGCTCTATACATCGGGGACAACAGGCAAACCTAAAGGCGTGGTGCGCGACAATGGCGGCCATATGGTTGCGTTGTCATGGTCTGTCGCCAATCTGTACAATATCCAGCCCGGTGAAGTGTTCTGGACGGCATCCGATGTCGGCTGGGTTGTCGGTCATAGCTATATCGTCTACGGCCCGCTGATTGCAGGTGCAACCACGGTTGTCTATGAGGGCAAGCCGGTGGGTACGCCAGACCCGGGCGCATTCTGGCGGATGATTTCGGAATATAAGGTCAAGGCCCTGTTTACCGCGCCGACTGCCTTCCGCGCCATCAAGAAGGAAGATCCGACAGCGGCTTACCTCAAAAAATACGATATGAGCCATTTTCGCGCCCTGTTCCTGGCAGGCGAGCGGGCTGACCCCGATACGGTTGGTTGGGCCGAGGATATTCTGAAAGTGCCGGTGATCGACCATTGGTGGCAGACAGAAACCGGCTGGGCGATTGCCGGCAATCCGCTGGGACTGGGCCAGTTGCCTGTCAAACATGGTTCGCCGACCGTGCCGATGCCCGGCTACAATGTCGAAATCGTCGATGAGGCGGGCCATCCCGTGCCTGCGGGCAAGATGGGCTCGATTGTTATCAAGTTGCCGTTGCCACCGGGTTGCCTGCCGACGCTGTGGCATGCGGATGACCGGTTCCGCGAAGGGTATCTGGAAGCCTTCCCCGGCCATTACAACACGTCTGATGCAGGCTATGTCGACGAGGACGGCTACCTGTTCATCATGGGCCGCACCGATGACATTATCAATGTCGCTGGACACAGGCTCTCGACCGGCGGAATGGAAGAAGTCTTGTCCTCGCATCCCGATGTTGCCGAATGCGCCGTGATCGGCATCAAGGATTCCCTGAAAGGCGAACAGCCCTGCGGTTTCGTCGTTCTGAAAGCGGGTGTAACCCGCTCAAATGCCGATATCGAAAAGGACATTGTCAAACTGGTGCGCGACAAGATAGGCCCTGTGGCGGCTTTCAAAATCGCCATCACTGTCAATCGCCTTCCCAAAACCCGATCAGGTAAAATTTTGCGCGGGACCATGAAAAAGATCGCCGATCATGATCCGTGGACCATGCCTGCAACCATTGATGATCCGGCTGTCCTCGATGAGATTGCCATAGCCCTGAAAGACAAAGGGATCGTCTGATCTTGTGTCCTTCGGCTTATTTGAGGGTGGTCATCAAGGCTGGTTTAATGGCATGGAATGGATGAGGGAGATCATCCATGCCTGAATTGCCGCTATGGCTTTCGCTGTCCGAGCTGACTTTTGTTCCCGACTTGCCAACACTGGCAGGATATACGCTGGCGGCTTTTGTTCTGGCGATCACGCCGGGGCCGGATATGGCACTGTTTCTGGCGCGCACAGTGGCAGGTGGCAAGCAGGCAGGATTTGCCGCCATGCTGGGTGCCTCCACGGGGATGATGTGCCACGCGCTTTTGGCGGGGCTCGGCCTGTCTGCTCTGCTGGCCGCCTCGATCACGGCCTTCACCATTGTGAAAGTGGTGGGTGCACTCTATCTGGTGTTTCTGGCCTATCAGGCGATCCGCCATGGCTCGGGCTTGACAGCCGATCCGCAACAGGTGGAGAGGCAGAGCTTTTTCAGGACATGGCTGACAGGCTTGGGGATCAATCTCACCAATCCCAAAGTGGTGATGTTTTTTGTGACGTTCCTGCCGCAATTTGTTGATCCGGCCGACCCGCATGCCGCCGACAAGATCGTTTTTCTCGGCCTGTTTTTTCTGGTGGTCGGCGTGCCTGTGTCGGTGTTCATTATCATGACAGCCGAACGTTTTTCAGCCTTTTTGCGGTCTTCGCCGATCTTGATGCGACGGTTCGATTATAGTTTCGCAGCCATTATGAGCGCCTTCGCGCTCAAGCTCTTGTTCACGCAAGGACGCTGAAGGCTCTCGGGACAGAGGCGCTCAATCAGCCTTGTCGTCATCAAACAGCGCGAATTGTCCGGCTTCCCGCTTGGGCTCGGCCAGTCCGAGATGGCGAAAGGCCAGTGGCGTCAACAATCTGCCGCGCGGGGTGCGTTGCAAAAAGCCCTGCTGCAGCAAGAAAGGCTCGATAATATCCTCGATGGCATCGCGCGGCTCCGATAGTGCGGCTGCAATCGTTTCGATGCCGACAGGCCCGCCGCCGAAATTGAGGGCAACCATATCGAGATAGCGACGATCCATCAGATCCAGCCCGATCCGGTCGACATCCAGTAAAGTGAGCGAGCGGTCAGCCACTTCGCGGGTGACTGCGTCTACTTTGTCGACAATGGCAAAATCCCGCACCCGTCTCAGCAGGCGTCCGGCAATGCGCGGTGTGCCACGCGCGCGCCGTGCAATCTCGTTGGCCCCATCGGGTGTCATTGGAATTCCCAGCACCCGTGCGCCGCGTGTGACAATGGATTCCAGTTCCTCGATCGTATAGAAATTGAGCCGGATCGGGATGCCGAAACGGTCGCGCAACGGGGTGGTCAGCAAGCCCGCCCGTGTGGTCGCCCCGACAAGGGTAAATTTGGGCAGGTCGATCTTGACAGAGCGTGCGGCTGGCCCTTCGCCGATAATCAGATCAAGCTGGTAATCCTCCATCGCCGGATAGAGGATTTCCTCGACGGCCGGATTGAGCCGGTGGATTTCATCGATGAACAGCACATCGTTTTCTTCCAGATTGGTCAGTTGCGCGGCCAAATCACCGGCTTTGGCAATTACCGGTCCGGAGGTGGAGCGAAAATTGACACCCATCTCGCGCGCGACAATCTGCGCCAGTGTGGTTTTGCCCAAGCCAGGCGGGCCGACAAACAGCACATGATCCAGCGCATGCTTGCGGGTTTTGGCGGCTTCGATAAACACCCGCAGATTGGCGCGCGCGGCGGCCTGTCCGGTAAAATCTTCCAGCGAGACCGGACGGATCGACTGGTCGATGTCATCCATGCGCTTGTCACCGGAGACGAGGCGGGAGGTCTCGCTCATTTGGCCATTTCCTTCAATCCGAGCCGGATCAGTTGCGGTGTGGCCACATCCGGTCCTTCACGCTGCAAAACGGCGGCAATGGCGGCAGAGGCTTGCGCCTGCGCATAGCCCAGATTGGTCAAGGCGGAAATGGCATCGGCCACAGGCTGCGGCACGCCGCGCCCTTCCTCCATCCCACCGGCAAGGCGCGCCACCATCGGATCAACTCCGCCAAAGGCTGGCGCCTTGTCTTTCAATTCCGAAACAATGCGTGCGGCGAGTTTTGGGCCGACGCCGGGCGCACGGGCGACCATCGCTTTATCGAGCGTGCCGATGGCGGTGGCCAAGGCACCCAGATCGAGCACCGACAGAATCGCCAGCGCGACTTTGGCCCCCACGCCCTGCACCGATTGCAGCAGACGGAACCAGTCGCGTTCGGCCTCCGAGCGGAACCCGAACAGCCGGATCATGTCTTCGCGCACATAGGTGTCGATGATCAGACTGGCGGCTTCACCAATGGCGGGCAGGGCTGTCAGCGTTTTAGCCGAGCAAAAAACGACATAGCCGACTCCATGCACGTCGAGGATCACCGTTTCCTCATTATAGCTATCGATGGTGCCTTTGAGCTTGCCGATCATGAGGGTGTCTTTATCCTTTGTGAGACCATTGCAGCCATGTCTGCGGCACGATCCGTTTCGATCGCGTTAAGACCCTCCACAACACCTTGTGCATCGGCCTGATTGCGGTTCTGGCTGGCTTTCCATTTGCCGTGCATGGAGGTGATGGCAATTTCAACGCCGACAATGCCGCGCATTTGCGCGGTGATAAAGGTTTCTGGCGCGTCATCGACGGCCCAAGGCTGCGGCATGCCGCCTTCCATCATCACGGTCAGATCACGGATTTGACGGCCCAGCCAGACCGGATCATCCATCACGCGGGCCTGCCCGTGCACCTGGACCATGGCATAATTCCAGGTTGGCACCACCTTGCCGTTCTCGCGCTTGGTCGGATACCAGCCGGGATGGATATAATGATCCCCGCCCTGGAACACCACCAGCACCTCCCGCGGTTCCAGAAACTCTTTCCACTGCCCGTTAGGACGGGCCAGATGGCAGCGCAGGACATTGGCTTGAGGATCCAGCACAAACGGAATCGGATTGGCCATCAACCCGCCGCCGCCCGCCGAGATCAAAAGACCCAGCGGATAGGCGCGGATCAATTCGTGATGATGGTCTACATCGTGATCTTGGAAATGGGGCGGCTGGTACATGGTATGGCTCTGGGGAATGATTCGGAATTCTGTTACTTTAGGCCATTTCGATCCCGCATGCAGCGTCCTGCTTCTAGCCCAAAGCCTGCACCAGTCTCGGTCTTGTCCGGTGTTGGGCATGGGTGAGGGCGAGGGCCAAGGCATCTGCCGCATCCGGCGTTTTCGGGTCGGCTTTGGGCAATAGCATTTTGACCATCATGTGGATCTGCTGTTTTTCCGCATGGCCCGTGCCGACAATCGACTTTTTGACGAGATTGGGGGCATATTCGGCGACCAGCAACCCGGCGCGTGCCGGAACCAGCATGGCAATGCCACGCGCCTGCCCGAGTTTCAGCGTGGCGCGGGCATCCTTGTTGACAAAGGTTTCTTCGACCGAGGCCTCGTGCGGCTGATACAGATGCACCACTTCCGACAGACCGTCGAACAGCTGGCACAACCGGTCGGCCAGTGTCAGTTTGTCGTTTGATTTGACGGTGCCGCAGGCCACGAAACTCAGCTTCGATCCCTCACTCTCGATCACCCCCCAGCCCATATTGCGAAGGCCGGGATCAATGCCAAGAATGCGGACAGCGGCCATAATTTTATCATGCCTTTAAGATAGGGTGGATGTAATCTGATAGAGTATCTTTACACGATTCTGCGCTTATGATTATCTGTCCTAAATTATAGGAGGAGAATATGTCTGTCTCTGGTTTGTCAGCAGCAAGGCTTATTTGCGAATTAAAAGACTGGAAAGCCACAAATCTCGAGCTTCAGAAAATCCTTTATATAGCCCATATGATTTATTTGGGTAACGAGAATGAGCCGCTGATCATAGAGTCTTTCGAGGCATGGGATTACGGTCCGGTTATTCCCGAGCTCTATCAGCATGTTAAAGGCTTTGGGGCAAATCCCGTCAAAAATGTTTTCCACTCTGTTGCTTTGCCTGATCAAAATAGTAGGGAGTCCGATTATTTGAAGCGGACGGTCGATGCGTTGAAAAACGCAAAAGCCAGTCATTTGGTTGGCTTTACCCACCGTGAGGGCAGTGCTTGGAGCAAAGCATATTCTGTAGGCAAGCGTGGCGTCGTGATTTCAGATCAATCCATTTTGGAAGAATATCATGGGTGGAAAGAAGCCAGACAAAAGTGATGATTTCGATGCACTGCAAGCGTTAAGCGAAGATGATGGCTCTGTCGGGCATGCCCAAAAAAGTCATGAGGAAGCACTCAACGCGCTAATGAATACAAGCGAGAGAGCGAAAGACAATCAAAAAGAGGAGCGCTTTATCTGGATCCTCATTCTGATTATTTTTGCGGATTGTCACTTCATGATGTCGGCCCAGAATTTCGGAGGGCCGCTCATCGTCGGGTGTTTGGAATTTGTTCTTGTGCTCGTTTTGGCCGGAAAATGTGGCGTTGACGAGGTTTTGCCATTCATCGACAGATTGCTGAGCGTTGTAACGCGCCCGTCTGCCAATGATGGCAATTCCTGACTTTTACAGTCCTTTACCCGCCTAGCTTTGTCATCAGCGCGTCCGAGAATTCGGCGTTGGAATAGACGTTCTGCACGTCGTCGTTTTCTTCCAGATTATCGAGCAATTTCATGATTTTTTCGCCGGCTTCGTCATCGACCGCGATCATGTTCTGCGCCTTCCAGATCAGCTTTGATTTGCGCGGTTCGCCGAATTTGGCTTCCAGCGCGGTCGCCACATCGCGCAGGGCTTCCAGCGCGGTGATGACCTCGTGACCGTCCTCGTCGTCAGATGACACATCATCGGCACCCGCATCGATGGCGGCTTCGAGCATGGCATCGGCGGAGGCGCATTTGGCGTCGAATTCGATCGCGCCGACATGGTCGAACATGAAGGACACCGCGCCCGTTTCAGCCAGCGAGCCACCCGATTTGGTGAAGTATGAGCGCACTTCGGACGCAGTGCGGTTGCGGTTGTCGGTCAGGGCTTCGATGATCACGGCCACACCGCCGGGGGCATAGCCCTCGTAGCGGATTTCCTCGTAATTCTCGGCATCCCCCATGGAAGCCTTTTTGACGGCGCGCTCGATATTGTCCTTGGGCATGTTTTCGGCGCGGGCCGCAATGATGGCGGCCCGCAGGCGTGGGTTCATTGCAGGATCGGGCAGACCCATTTTGGCAGCAACCGTGATTTCGCGTGCGAGTTTCGAGAACAATTTGGAGCGCATGGCGTCCTGACGCCCCTTGCGGTGCATGATGTTCTTGAATTTGGAATGACCTGCCATGTGAATGCCCTGCCGAATAGATTTGGAACCGATGATGCACGCCTTATAGGACGCTTGATCGTAAATTTGAAGCCTGCCGCAGTGCGATCTGTCGCGCTGTCCCTCAATTCTCCCAGAATTCGGGTAGGCTCGGGGTGAGATGGGGTCCTATCCGCAAGGCTTTGACCCTGATGGCCAGACCCGTCCGATCGTCGGTTTCAACCGCCACACCGGATAAAGTGCCATCCCCCGCGGCCGCTTCGAGCCGTGCGCCGGGAGTTTTCTGCAGGAAACGCCGGATCGGCTCCTCTTTCTGCATGCCCAGAATCGAATCGTAATCCCCGCACATGCCCGCATCCGACATATAGGCGGTGCCGAGGGGCAAAATCCGCTCGTCGGCGGTCGGAACATGGGTATGGGTGCCAACCACAAGCGAGGCGCGACCATCGATAAAATGGCCCATCGCCTGTTTTTCGCTGGTGGCTTCGGCATGCATGTCGATGATGACGGCATCACAGCCGCTGCCCAGAGGGCATACCGCCAATTCGCGCTCCACCGCGTTGAATGGGCAATCAAGCGGATCCATATAGATCCGACCCATCGCATTGATGACCATCACCAGCTGGCCTTTGGCCGTCTGGATCACGGTTGCACCGCGCCCTGGCGTGCCTTGCGGCAGATTGGCGGGGCGCAACAGACGCGGTTCGCGCTCGATAAACACAAGCGCTTCACGTTGGTCGAAGGAATGGTTGCCGAGCGTCACCACATCCGCACCCGCACCGAGAATTTCCGCGCAGATGCTCTCGGTGATGCCAAAACCGCCGGCAGCATTCTCGCCATTGACGATGACGCAATCGAGCGCCCATCGCGCCCGCAAATCGGGCAGATGGTTGAGCACGGCCTGACGGCCCGGCTTGCCGACCACATCACCCAGAAACAACAAACGCATCGTCACTATCCTCGCTTGACTGATCCTGAAATTCGACCAGCGGGCATTTCAAACTGTTCGGCGTCTTTGATCGCTCTCGGTGAGCACAAGGTCAAGCGGCTGATCATGATCATCAACTGGCACTTCGGACACGAGCTGGCATTCGTAAGCCAGCCCAACAGTGACAGGACGTGTTGCACCAAACCCCGCCAGCATCCGGTCGTAGAATCCTGCGCCATAACCGAGCCGCTGGCATTGCCCGTCAAACGCCACCAACGGAACCAGTACAAAAGCGGGGATGACCACCGGAGAATCCTCGGCTGGCTCATAGGTGTTGAAGCGCCCCGCAACGAGGGTGTCACCTGTAAGGTAGCGGTGAAACCGCAGGCTCTCACCCGCAATTGCCGGCAAAGCAAGCGAGAAGCCGGCTTGTTCCAGAGCCAGCATGGCAAAGCGCGGATCGACCTCACCACGGATCGGCCAATAGCCTGCCACAATGGTTTTTGGGCTATGGGCAAATTCTGATGAAAACAAACTTGAAACCGCTTGTGCGATGCGTTGGCTGGCAACAACGCGTTCCTGATCCGACAGATTCGCACGGCGGGCCAGAGCGAGGCGACGCAGACGCGATTTTTGATCTACAAGAGTCGGGTCGGTGCTCGTCGGGTCGGTGCTCGTCGGGTCGGTGTTCATAAGGGCAGTGTGGGGTCCGGCTCCGCTCAATGCAACCGCTGAAGGTCAGGCATGGGCTGGAAAGGATAAAATGGTGAGAAAAGTGCGGAGCCATCAAAGCCGTGGGACGGTCGACCCCCAGGAAACCTACTTTGTAGGTGGGCGCCGTGATGACCGAGTCCACGGACTCAACCAGTGACAGCTCCCTTAAGGATCGATA
>CANGQA010000055.1 GCA_947455995.1 Hyphomicrobiales bacterium
GATGATGTCACCCGAATGTTTCAATCGCTCGATGCGGCTGCGCACGGTGGCTCGTGATGTGCCCAAATCAACCGCCAGATCCGAGAGCGAGCGACGGGAATCGTGCCTGAGCAAAGTGATCAATCGTGTATCGAGTGCATCCATGATCTGTCCGATATGATAAAAATAGCTCCCATAGTGAATAATTATAACATCATTCTATTCATTTTGGCTTCTATATTCTGCCAGTCATTGCCGATTTAATGCCCCTTTCTGGTTCAGTGCGGAAAGGGTCTGGGGATGTTCAATCAGTGCAGGACGGAACTGGGAGCCGCTGTGCGGCAGCGCACGCATGTGCTGGCTTTGCCATTCGGGCATGGGGCTGGACGGCAAGGCTGTGCCAAGGGGCCGGAAGCGCTGTTTGCGGCGGGGCTGTGCGCGGCACTGGATGCACAAGCCAGCTGTGTTGAAACACTGGCTTTGCCATGCGATCAGCCGGTGCAAAGGCTCGATCATCCTAATCCGGCACTGAAAGCACTGTCGCAGGTGCGCTCCGCAACGACAATGATCTGCCAGCGGGCTTATGAGATCAGCGCTGAGGCGCGTCCGGTGTTTGTCGGCGGGGATCATGCAATTGCGGCAGGCACATTACCTGCGATGGCGCGACATGCTCAGACGCTTTGCAGACCGCTTTTTGTGCTCTGGCTTGATGCGCATCCCGATTTCCATACTCTGGACACAACAAGAAGCGGCAATTTGCACGGCGTACCGCTGGCTTACGCGACCGGGCAACCGGGTTTTGCGGACTATTATCCCGCATTGGATTATCCGATTGATCCGGCCAATATTTGCATGCTGGGTCTTCGCAGTGTCGATGCTGCCGAGCGCCGGTTGCTGGCGCGCTGCGCTGTCAGGATGTATGGGATGGACAACGTGAAAATCAATGGAATTGCTTGCTTGATCAAGCCCTTTCTTGATCAGGTAAGGCAGGCCAACGGCCTGTTGCATGTCAGCTTCGATGTCGATTGCCTCGACCCTGTCATTGCACCTGCCGTCGGCACTCCGGTGCCGGATGGCCTGTCCCTTGATGATGCCCGAAAGATGATGGATCTGTTGAGTATAAGCGGACTGGTATCCAGCCTCGATCTGGTCGAATTCAACCCCGATCTTGACGAGCAGGGGCGTACGGCCGGAATCCTGGTCAATTTGCTGGCGCGCTTGTTCGGGACTTCATTGGCAGCATTGACTTCCCAAGCCGCATAAAGGGTCAAATTGCCAAAAAGCCGTTGCTTTTAACCTCTTCCATGACGACATAGGTCCGAGTTTCGCGCACACCGGGGAACTGTGCCACGACCTCGCCCAGAAAACCGCGATAGGCCGCCATATCCGCCACCCTTGTTTTGAGCAGATAATCAAAGCCGCCCGCCACCATGTGGCATTCGAGCACTTCGGGCGATTTCTGGGCTGCGGTGGCAAACAGATCGAACACATCCGGCGTGGTACGATCCAGCAGAACTTCGACAAAGACCAACAGCCCGCGCCCGAGCCGGTGCGGATCGAGCATGGCGCGGTATCCGGTCAGATAGCCGTCGCGCGTTAACCTTTTGACCCGCTCCGAGGCTGCAGTGGGCGATAGGCCAATCCGTTCGGCCAGTTCGACATGGCTCAATCGCCCGTCACGCTGCAACAGGTCGAGTATACGGCGGTCGAGACGGTCTATCGGATCATCGCTTGTCATTGGTCGCCTGCCTTTATTGTGTTTTTCACTATAAAATTTAGTTATTTTAGTGATTACCACTTAATTACATAAAAATAAGCGCATATAATCTCTAAATTTTTGATTAAATTGTGGATCATCTGTTCAATAAAAGAGGTGTGCAATGTCATCCCATGCTCCCGCCCCCTTTCGCGCCGCCTATGCAGACGATGACACGCAGTTTGCTGCCCGATGGCTGGCCGCTCCGGCGCGAAGTTCCAAGAGCGAGGCGGAGATTGACGCACTCGGCAAACAATTGATCGCCTCGATTCGCGATACGGGGCATGGCGTGGGCGGCGTTGAAGATTTGCTGCATGCCTATGCGCTGTCGACACCCGAAGGGCTGGCGCTGATGGTGCTTGCCGAAGCCTTGTTGCGGGTGCCCGACCATTTGACAGCCGAAAAGCTGATTGAAGACAAGTTGGGCCAAGGTGACTTTTTGCATCATGACAGCCCTGTCGGGCCATTGATGGTGCAGGCCTCGGCTTGGGCTTTGGGGCTCTCTGCACGGGTGATCAGGCCGGGGCAAACGCCCGATGGTCTGTTATCGCAACTGGGCAAGCGCATCGGCCTGCCTGCCTTGCGGATGGCGGTGCGACAGGCCATGCGCCTGCTCGGACAGCATTTCGTGCTGGGGCAATCCATCGACGAGGCCCTGAATCGCGCCGACAGTCCCGAAGGGCGATTGTTCCGTTATTCCTACGATATGCTGGGAGAAGGGGCACGCAACCTGGAGGATGCCCGCCATTATCGCGCGTCTTATCATGCTGCCATCGAGGCCATTGGCAAGGCTGCAGGCACCAAGCCGCTGCCTGATCGGCCCGGTATCTCGGTCAAATTGTCGGCCTTGCATCCGCGCTACGAGGCAACGGCCCATGCGCAGGTGATGAAGGAGTTATGTCCCATCGTGCTCGATCTGGCTCGGGCGGCCAAGGCCTATGATTTGAATTTCACAGTGGATGCGGAGGAGGCCGACCGGCTAGAATTGTCGCTGGATGTCATTGGCACGGTGTTTTCGGACCCATCTTTGGCAGGTTGGAATGGATTTGGCCTTGCCATTCAGGCCTATCAGAAGCGTGCGATGGAGGTGATCGACTGGTGCGATAATCTGGCGCGTGGTCTTGATCGCACAATGATGGTGCGGCTGGTCAAAGGAGCCTATTGGGACAGCGAGATCAAACGCGCGCAAGAGCGTGGATTGACGGATTTTCCGGTTTTTACCCGCAAGGCTATGACGGATTTGGCCTATGAGACCTGTGCACGGCGTTTACTCGCGGCACGCCCGCGCATTTATCCGCAATTTGCGACCCATAATGCTCTGACTGTCGCCACCGTCCTCACCGATGCGGGAGGGGTTGACGGTTATGAGTTCCAACGGCTGCACGGCATGGGCGATACATTGTATCGGCGCCTGTTGACCCTCTATCCAAATGTGGCCTGCCGCACCTATGCGCCTGTTGGCGGTTATCGGGATTTGTTGGCCTATCTGGTTCGCCGCTTGCTCGAAAACGGGGCCAACTCCTCATTCGTGTCGATTTCTGCAGATGCCTCAGTCCCGGTCGAAACCCTCTTGCGCCGGCCGCAAGCGCTGATCGGCTCGCCCGATCAGGCCCGCCACCGCTCTCTGGCCCGACCTGGCGATCTCTATGGGGCGGGAAGGCGCAATTCCTCGGGTATCGAATTTGGCCATGAGGCCAGTCTCAATGCCTTGTTGGCCGAGATCAGAGGGGGACGCACTCTTGCTCCTCTAGCCGCAGCTTCGATCATTAACGGGATCAAACAGGATGGACAGTTGCTGGTGCTGACATGCCCGCAAGATGCCAGTGTTGTCTTGGGCGAGGTTCAAGAGGCCAGCGCGGAGACGGTGGGTCACGCCATGCAGGCGGCCGCAAAAGGCTTTAAGCACTGGCAGTGTGTACCCGTTGCCCAGCGTGCCGGCGTGATGCGGCGGGCGGCGGATTTGCTCGAGAGCAGGCGCGGAGTGTTTTTATCCTTGCTGCAACGCGAGGCTGGCAAAACGCTTGATGATGCCCTGGCGGAACTGCGCGAGGCGGTCGATTTCTGCCGCTATTATGCCGAGGAGGGCGAGCGCAGTCTGGGCCGTGAGCAAGTGATGCCCGGCCCGACAGGCGAGAGCAACCGTTTGCGCTTGCGTCCGCGCGGTATATTTGTCGCGATCAGTCCCTGGAATTTTCCGCTGGCGATCTTTTTAGGGCAGGTGGTCGCTGCCTTGATGGCAGGAAATGCGGTTGTGGCCAAGCCTGCCGAACAGACCCCGTTGATTGCCTTTGCCGCGGCCACCCTGTTGATTGAAGCTGGCGTCGAGCCTTCAGCCCTGCATCTTGTTGTCGGGGATGGCGCTGTGGGTGCTGCATTGGTTCAGCACCCATTCGTTGCCGGAGTGGTCTTTACCGGTTCGACGCAGACAGCCCGCCTGATCAACCAGAATCTTGCCGCCAAATCGGGCCCTATCGTGCCGCTGATCGCCGAAACCGGCGGTATCAATGCCATGCTGGTCGACGGCACGGCTTTGAACGAGCAGGTCTGCGATGATGTGGTGATCTCGGCATTCCGTTCGGCGGGGCAGCGCTGTTCGGCTTTGCGGCTGTTATGCGTTCAAGAGGATGTTGCCGATAGCCTGATCACGATGATCACGGGGGCAGTTGAAACCCTGCATCTGGGTGATCCTGAACATTTATCCACCCATATCGGTCCGGTGATCGATGCCGAGGCCAAGGCCAATATCATGGCCCAGATCGGCGTGCTCAAGCAGCATGGCCGTTTGGTCCATGCCGGTGATGCCCTGCTTCAGGGATCATTCGTGGCCCCGCATCTGTTCGAGGTCGACAGTATCGGGCAGGTAACCGAGGAAATTTTCGGCCCTGTGTTGCAAATTGTCCGCTTCAAGGCCGATGCGCTCGATGATGTGCTGGAGGCTTTGTCGGAGCTAGGCTACGGCTTGACCCTCGGCATCCATTCCCGCATCGACAGTGTGATCGAGAAGGTCACCAAAACCCTGCCGATCGGCAATTGCTACATCAACCGCAATATGATCGGCGCGGTGGTGGGCACGCAACCGTTCGGGGGCTGTGGCCTGTCAGGGACCGGGCCGAAGGCGGGTGGTCCGCATTATCTCATGCGTTTTGTCACAGAACAGACCATCACCATCAATACCGCAGCAGCAGGAGGCAATGCCGATCTGATGGCCACGGTGGATTGACAGGCTTTTAACGCAATCCTTTTAACGCAGGCCTGTTAACGCAAGCCGTCCGCAAACGGGTCCAGCGGATCACGCAGCAGGGTGGCTTCGCCGACCACATAGGCACGGCCCCGGATGGAGGGGATCACCTGATCCTGTTCCATCCGGTAGCGGGCGATAAAACGGCTGCCGATAATGCTTTCCTGTACCCAATCCTGACCCGGCGGCAATTTGCCGTCTGCGGCCAGACAGGCCAGTTTGGCACTGGTGCCGGTGCCGCAGGGCGAGCGGTCATAGGCTCCGCCCGAACACAGCACATAATTGCGGCTATGGCCTTCGGAGGAGACCGGCGGGCCGAAAAACTCGATATGGTCGACCGGTTCGCCATGTGTGCCGGTAATGCCGTTTGCGGCGAGGGCGTCGGACACGGCTTGTGCCGCATGGGTCAAAGCATTGATGTGGCCCATATCGAGCGCGAAGGGCGATCGCTGGACCAGAAAGAACCAGTTGCCGCCATAGGCGACATCGCCGGTCACGGGACCGAGGCCGGGAACATCGACGGTGACGTCCTTCTGCGTACGATAGCTGGCAACATTCTCGATCAGCACCTCGTTGCGGTCGATCAACTCGACCGAGACAATGCCGACCGGTGTTTCAAACCGGTGGATGCCCGGGCCGATCCGCCCCATATGCGCCAGCGTGACCGCTGTACCGATGGTGCCATGCCCGCACATGCCGAGATAGCCGCCATTGTTGAAGAAAATCACTCCCGCCGCACAGGTCTTGTCGAAAGGCTCGCACAACAGGGCGCCCACCAGCGCATCATAGCCGCGTGGCTCGTTGACGGCGAATGAACGCACATGGTCGTGATCGCGCATCATGCGTTGCAGACGCTCCGACAACGGGCCGGTCCCGAGATCCGGGCCCCCTTCGATGATCAGGCGGGTGGGTTCACCCTCGGTATGGGAATCGATCACTTTCATCGGTCTGGACTTTCAATCTTGCTTTTCAGGCCTTGTGGCCCGACCAGCTCTGGTACCAGCTCTTGAACAATGTCAGCTGGTCACTGGCATAGGCCTGCTGGCTGGGTGTCAACTGGTCGGAACTGTTGAAATGCAGGCTGTATTCGGGGTGGCCTTCCAGCACCATCAGATATTTGTAGAACAGCACCAGATCGACCCCTTCATCGAACGAGGACAGCATGGCCAGAGCCTGTTCCAACTCCAGTGCTTGACGGCGGGCGGCGGCATCGCCCGTAGCGGCTTTTTCACACAAGGCCACCAGATGCAAAACCTCTTTGGGCAACACATTGCCGATGCCGGTAATGGCACCCACCGCGCCACAATTCACGTAGCCATGGAACACCTGCGTATCGACTCCAACCATAAGCGTGACCGTGTTGTCATGGCCTGTGATATGTTCGGCGGCATAACGCAGCGAGGCCGCACCACCGAATTCCTTGAAACCGATCAGATGCGGATAGCGGCGACGCAGATCAAAGAACAGATCGGCTTTGGTTTCAAAGCCATAATAGGGGCTGTTGTAAATCACCGAAGGCAGATCCACCGCTGCTTCGAGCACACCTTCAAAATGGGCGCGCTGGGCGGCAACCGATGACCCGCGCGACAGCACGCGGGGAATGACCATCAACCCGCTGGCTCCCGTTTTTTTGGCATGGGCGGCCAAAGCGCTGGCCCGTTTCGGGTTCTGGGCACCAGTGCCAACGATGACCGGAACCCCTGCTGTGACCAGATGTTCGACCCCTTCCATGCGCTGTTCGTCGGTCAACAGCGGCCAGTCCCCCATCGAACCGCAATAGACAACACCATTCATGCCGTCTGCCATCATCTTTTTGCCCATTTTGACGAGGGCGGCGAAGTCGGGGGTACGGTCGGCCTTGCAAGGGGTCATCAAGGCAGGGACAACGCCCTTGAAAATGGAAGAAGACATCAAACAGGTTCCTCGGGTCCGGGTATCAGGGGAGGCGGCACGTCAAGATGCCGCGTTTTCTTGTGTCTGTAGGATGCTGGTAAATATCATGCTTGTCTATTGAAGATCTGTGTTCACAAACACAAGACTGGGCATAATGTAAATATTGCAACGCACCAATATGGCATTGCCGACTGGATCGACTGGGCTATAGACATCAAAAAACCGTGGCTGGGGCCACGGTTCTGGTCTTGTGTTCAGACTTGTGTGCCTTGGGTCGTGCTTCAGGCTTTCAGCTTGGCGGCGATGCTGGCCACATGCTTGCCCTGGAATCGCGCACCTGCCAGTTCGTTGTCGGACGGTTGGCGGGAGCCATCGCCATTAGCAATGGTGGTTGCGCCATAGGGGCTCCCGCCTGTCACAGCCGAATTGTCCATCTGGCCGGCAAAGGAATAGGGCAGGCCCACAATCACCATGCCGTGATGCAGCAAGACGGTGTGGGTGGACAGGATGGTGCTTTCCTGCCCGCCATGCTGGGTGGCGCTTGAGGTGAACACGCTGCCGACTTTGCCGATCAGCTTGCCCCGAAACCACAAACCACCGGTTTGATCGAGAAAGTTCTTCATCTGGGCCGGCATATTGCCGAAACGGGTCGGCACGCCGATGATGATGGCATCGTAATCGGGCAATTCATCAACGGTTGCAATCGGGGCGGCCTGGTCGAGCTTGAAATGGATGCTCTTGGCCAAGTCTTCGGGCACCAGTTCCGGCACGCGCTTGATCACGGCTTCGGCTCCGGCCTCGCGTATGCCTTCAGCCACCGCAGTGGCCATTGTTTCAATATGACCATAGCTTGAATAATACAGAACAAGAACTTTTGTCATGGACGTTTCCTCTCAAATGTTCAAAGCAGTTATTGGGGGAGATCGAAAATCAGAAATTCGGAGTTGTCTTCCAAAGACAGCATGGACAAAAGGGTCTCGTTCTCCAAAGCGATGGCATCTCCGTTGCGCAGATCGGTCCCGTTGACCTTCAGTTGACCCCGCATCAGTTGCAACCAGATGGCGCGCCCTTGCGCAATGCTGAGGGACAGGTCTTGACCCTCGTTGAGGATTGTCGCGTAAATCAAGGCATTTTGATGGATGGTGCCTGATCCATTGCGCCCATCCGGGGACGCAATCAGCCGTAAATGATTGGTTTTCTCCGGTCCCGTGAAATGTTTCTGGTCATAACGCGGTGTATGGCCCTCAAGGTCGGGCGTCAGCCAGATTTGCAGGAAATGGGCGGGGTTGAGCTTTGATGGATTGAATTCGCTGTGCCTGATCCCCCGACCTGCGGACATGATCTGGATGTCACCGGGACGAATGATTGACCCGTTTCCGATATCGTCCTTATGTTCCAACTCTCCGTCCAGGACGTAAGAGATGATTTCCATATCGCGGTGGCCATGGGTGCCAAATCCCATGCCGGGCTGGATTCGATCCTCGTTGATAACCCGCAAGGGGCCAAAATTCATGTGGTTGGGGTCATGATAACCGGCAAATGAGAAGCTGTGATAGCTGTCGAGCCAGCCGTGATTGGCATGGCCGCGTGCCTGAGAGGGGCGAAGGGTGAGGGACATGGCAGACCTTTCTCAGTAAAACAGTCGAAGGCTGGTCAACAGTCGGAGGATGGGCTTAATCGGCTGGAGATCCATATCCGGCTGCTCCCGCCGCAAAATGTCGGATCAGAATTCATAGCCGATCAGGCGGTCCAGTGAATAGGCACCACCGCCACGGATGGCATAAGACAAAGCGATAACAGCCCAAAACAATGGATATTCATAACCGCCATTGGTCCAGAAAAAGCCGTTGGGTAGATGCACAAACACCACAGCTACGGCCATGACACCGAACACCAGAGCCGCGACAGCACGGGTGGCAAGGCCGAGAGCCAGCATCAGACCACCAACACATTCAATCAGACCGGCAAGCAGAGCAAAGGACGCGGGCAGGCCAAGCTTGCTGGCAAAAAACTGGCCGGTGGCTTCCAGGCCATAGCCGCCGAACAGGCCGAACAGCTTTTGCGCGCCATGCGGAACCAGCAGTAAACCCGCCGTCACTCTTACCAAGGGTTCGGCAAGCGGCGAGAACAGATTGGCAAGCCCATGCAACGCCGGAATGATCGGCTTTGGCCCCGAGGACAATGGAAAAGAAGCAGGGTTGGAATCGGCAAGATGAGCATTGGTTACCGTGGTATTGGTCATGGTTGCGATCCTTCAATTGATCAAACGGGTCAACAGGCTGCACAGTTGCGCTTGTTCGTGGAGAGAAATTATGTTGTTTGAAAAATAGAAACAATATATTCATTTATCATCATACTGTTGCTAAAATAGCAACAATAAGGGAGGCAATGATGGACCGGATGTCGGCGCTCGAGGCCTTTGTCAAAGTCGCGGAAACCAGGTCCTTTACAGAGGCTGCTGAACGGCTTGGCCTGTCGAAATCGGCGGTGAGCCGGCATGTCAGTGCGCTTGAAACAGAATTGGGGGCGCGCTTGTTCCACCGCTCCACCCGCACTTTGACACTGACCGAGGCCGGACTGAGCTATTTTGAACGCACATCCCGTATTCTGGCTGATTTTGAGGAAGCCAATCTGGCGGTCACCCAGTTGCAAGAATCCCCCAGGGGCCGCTTGCGGGTCAATGCGCCCATGAGTTTCGGCTTTCTGCATCTGGCGCAGGCCTTACCCGATTTTCTGATCCGCCATCCCGATGTCTCGGTTGATCTGGTGATGAATGACCGGTTTGTCGATCTGGTCGATGAGGGTTTCGATGTGGCGGTGCGGATCGGCGGCATGGTGGATTCGTCGCTGATCGCCAAAAAACTGGGGCCGATCCGGCGCGTGATCTGTGCCAGTCCGGCCTATTTGCAGCACTATGGCGTCCCGGAAACGCCTGCCGATCTCAAACACCATCACTGTCTGCTCAACAGCAATATGGCGATGGCCAATGAATGGCAGTTCCAGACTTTGGCCACCCCCTCAAGTCCGGCAAAACCATGGCCCATAGAGGTGCGCGGACGCATCAGCGCCAATAACGGCGATGCCTTGCGTGTCGCCGCCTTGAAGGGGATGGGACTGACCAGCCTTCCGACATTCATCGTCGGGGCGGATTTGCAAAGCGGCATGCTGGTGACGGTGCTCGATGCCTATATGCCCCAAACCCTGTCGCTCAATGCGGTCTATCCGACCTCGCGGCACCTGTCGCCCAAAGTCCGGGCATTCGTGGATTTTCTGGCCGAGCGGTTCGGCCCCCGCCAATATTGGGATCTTGTCAGCTAAAGGCTGTGGCCTGATCGCCCGCCCCATGCCATAAGGACGCGCATAATGATTGAGGGTGTGTTTTTCCTATGATTCGACTCGAAAATATCAGCAAACAGAATGGCCACCAGATTCTGTTCATCGAGGCTTCGGCGGCGCTTTTGAAGGGCGAGAAGGTCGGGCTTGTCGGCCCCAATGGTGCGGGCAAAACCACTTTGTTCAGAATGATGACCGGACAGGAATTACCCGATGAGGGCTTGGTTGGAACCGATCGCGGGATCACCATCGGTTATTTCTCGCAAGATGTCGGTGAAATGTCGGGTCGCAGTGCCGTTGCCGAGGTGATGGACGGCGCTGGACCGGTCGCCGAAGTCGCCGCCGAGCTGAAGGCACTCGAAGAGGCCATGGCTGATCCCGACCAGCTCCACAAGATGGATGAAATCATCGAACGCTATGGTGAGGTTCAGGGACGGTTCGAGGAATTGGGCGGTTATGCGCTGGACGGACGGGCAAGGGAAGTGCTCGCAGGATTAAGCTTTTCCCAGGAGATGATGGACGGCGATGTCGGCGCTCTGTCGGGCGGCTGGAAAATGCGGGTCGCGCTGGCGCGGATTCTGCTCATGCGCCCCGATGCCATGCTGTTGGACGAACCGAGCAACCATCTGGACCTCGAAAGCCTGATCTGGCTTGAACAATTCCTGAAAGGCTATGAGGGCGCTTTGTTGATGACCTCGCATGACCGCGAATTCATGAACCGCATCGTGACCAAGATCATCGAAATCGATGGTGGTGAATTGACCACCTATTCGGGTGATTACGAGTTCTACGAGCAACAACGCGCCATGAATGAGAAGCAACAGCAGGCGCAGTTCGAACGCCAGCAAGCGATGCTGGCCAAGGAAATCAAGTTTATCGAACGGTTCAAGGCGCGCGCCTCCCATGCCGCGCAAGTGCAAAGCCGTGTCAAAAAGCTCGAAAAAATCGACCGCGTCGAGCCTCCCAAACGCCGACAGAGCGTGTCATTCGAATTTCCGCCCGCCCCGCGTTCGGGCGAAGATGTGGTCAGCCTCAAAAATGTCCACAAACGCTATGGCCAGCGCAGCATTTATGACGGGCTGGATTTTCAGGTGCGGCGCAGAGAGCGGTGGTGCGTGATGGGCATCAATGGCGCAGGCAAATCAACCTTGCTGAAACTCGTCACCGGTGCCACCGAGCCTGATGACGGCTCAGTGGCCTTGGGTGGCAGTGTGAAGATGGGCTATTTTGCCCAGCATGCCATGGAAGTGCTGGATGGCGAGCGCACGGTGTTCGAATCGTTGGAGGACTCCTTTCCGCAAGCCGGACAGGGTTCGTTGCGTGCCTTGGCGGGCTGTTTCGGTTTTTCCGGCGATGATGTCGAAAAGAAATGCCGTGTTCTGTCGGGGGGTGAGAAGGCCCGACTTGTGATGGCCAAAATGCTGTATGATCCGCCCAATTTTCTGGTTCTGGACGAGCCGACCAACCATCTGGACATGGCCACCAAGGAAATGCTGATCGAGGCTTTATCCCAATATGAGGGCACCATGCTGTTTGTCTCGCATGATCGGCACTTTCTGGCAGCCCTGTCCAATCGGGTGCTGGAACTGACCGCCGACGGCGTTCATCAATATGGCGGGGGTTATACCGAATATGTGGCCAGCACCGGACAGGAAGCCCCCGGTCTGCACAGCTAAACCGAGCCGGACAGATATCCGACGGTAAAGCGGCTCATCCGCCAGCAAAGCTGAAAAAACAACAAGGCCATATCCCCATTGTCAGTGGGGTGCTGCGATCAAACCGTTTCAGGTGTCTGGCAGACATCCACCCATTCCGCCCCGACCAGTTCGGCCATCCGCAATGGCGAGATCCGGACAGCAGAATGGGTCGAGCCGGCGGCAGGCACCACCTCGTCAAAGGCTTTTAGCGACACATCGCAATAGATCGGCAAATTCTGCGGCAGGCCAAACGGGCAGACACCGCCAACCGGGTGGCTGGTGATGTCAAGCACCTCCTCGGCACCGAGCATGCTGACCTTGCCGCCGAATACCGTTTTGGCCTTTTTGTTGTCGAGCCGGCCAATGCCGCAGGTGACAATCAGGAATCGCCGCTCGCCGACCCGCACCGAAAGTGTTTTGGCAATCTGGGCGGGGGCAACACCATGGCCCTTGGCGGCCAGTTCGACGGTGGCTGTGCTGTCTGGCAGTTCGATAATGTGGATATCGGGTGCTTTTTCGGCAAAGAAAGCGCGCACTGATTCAAGGCTCATGATGTTCTCTATATGGCGTGTTTGTGCCCGTAAGCATGGGCGATGATACGGGCGAAAGCCAGATAAAGCTTTTCGAGACGGTCGAAGCTGCCATCATCCTGCGTGATCGGATCGGCGCTGTTGGCAATGGCGACAAGCTGTAATGTGACATCGTCAACCGGTGTTTCGGTGACCAATTCGCCTTTGGCAATGGCGGCCATAATGCCGTTGCGCACCAGCCGTTCGAGGTCTTCGCTGAAACCCAATGTGGCCTTGCGCGCGTCCTCGCCGATATGGTCGCGCTCCAGCCGCATCCGGGCAATCAGACTCCAGGGATGGGCGGTTTGTCCGGTCGGGTTGGATTGCAAATAGCGTTGGCGGTTGGATTCCATCATCCAGCGGATTTTATCCTCAAGGCTTTTATTCGGATCTTTCCAGCCCTCGGCCATCCGCTCAATGGTGTTGGCCATATATTCGCACACCACCTCGTTGACGAGCTTTTCCTTGTTCCCGAAATAATAGTGGATATTGGCACGGGTCGATTGCAGCGGTTCAGCGACATCGCGGAACCGAAAGCCCTGATAACCGTTTTTGATCAGCAAACGGGTGGTCAAATCCTTGATCTTGTTCCGCATTGTGACGTAGACCGGAAATGGGGGGGATGTCATCGGCTCGGCCTCAAGCTTTCAGAGCCGCATCATAGGCCGCCAGAATGGCTTGTTCGCTTTTGCCGGCCTGTCGGGCATCACCCAGCACTTCAACCGAAGGGTGTGCGCCCAACCGCGCATCATGATCGGCACCGCGTCCCTCACGCCAATCATAATAGAAAGCCTGTCTGATCCACTCCGAGCCCGCCAATGTCTTCAGCCAGCCCTGCTTGAGCCAGCCTGCTTTCAAGACATATTCGATAATCCATCCAAACCCGAGCCGGTAGCGTGCGCCAGTGGCAATCACCACATGGTCAAATGGGAGTAAACAAGCGGGTTTAGCCAGAGGATCGCATCCGGTTTTGATGGTGACACCAGCGGCCAGCACAGCGGTTTTCAGCCCTTCGATATGGTCCAATAGCGGTTTTGGGCGGGCTTCAACGGCCTGGAATTTGGAGGCCAGACCGGCCCAAAGAAATCCGCCACCCACATGCTCGTTTTTTTCGAACAAGGTCACATCATTGGTTTGCGCCGCCAGCAACGCATAATTCAACCCTGCAGGACCTGCACCAATGACCGCAATCGATTGGCCGCTACGGGCGGGTTGGCGTTGTGCGAAATCTCGTTCGCGTCCGGTAACCGGATTGACGAGGCAATGCAGTTTTTTGCCATCGCGCATCCCGTCCACACAGGAGTTGCAGGTTAAGCACAGCCGCACTTGCTCTTTTCGGCTTGCCTTGTTCACCCAATCGGCATCAGCCAGCAAAGGGCGGCCAAGGGCGACAAAATCGGCAAAGCCGTTGTCGATGACAGCAATGGCATCATTCGGATCGCCATAGCGGCCTACTGTGATCACCGGCACATTGACACGTTGTTTGATGGCTCGGGCAAAAGCCAGAAACGGCATCGGGTCCGTCGCCATCGGCGGAATCATGATGGCGGCAGTAGGCAGAGAGCGGTAATGCCCGCCTGTGACATGAATGGCATCGGCCCCTTGCTGGGCTGCCCAAACGGCAATGTCTGCGGCGTCCTCGATCCCAATACCGCCGGGGAAAAAATCGTCACCGTTCATGCGGAATGTGACGGCCATATCGGGCACAGCGGCTTTGGTCATTGCCATGATTTCAATCGCAAATCGGGCGCGATTTTCTAGCGAGCCACCATAGTTGTCCTGACGGATGTTCTCGCCCGGTGCCATAAATTGTGAAATCAGATAGCCATGGGCTGCGTGGATTTCCACCGCGTCAAATCCGGCTTTGCGCGCGCGCAAGGCGGCTTCAACAAAGCTGGCCTGGGTGCGCCTGATCCGCTCCTCGGTCATGGCTTGCGGCACGATGATTTCGGTATATCCCTCATGGACACTATGGGGCAGGGCTGAGGGTGCAATCGGTTCCTCGCCGCAGATGTCAAGGCGGGTATGGCCGCCGCCGTGACCGATCTGGATCGAGGCCCTGGCTCCTTCCGCATGGATGGCCGATACCAATTCGGTCAGCCCCGGCAAGAAGCGGTCGTCATAAAGTCCCAATTCGTTGTTGCGGTGCTTGCCGACTTTTTCTGGTGCTGCCATTTCAACTGTCACCAAGCCGACGCCACCGCGCGCACGGGCCTGAAAATAGGCGATGGTTTCGGGGGTCACAAACCCTTCAGAATCCGCATGGCGGGTGGTCATGGGGGCCATGATGACGCGGTTGCGCAATTGGATCGGCCCCAATCGGGCCGGTTGCAACAATGTCGGCAAAGGATTGTCGGCTATGGCGGGCATGTCGGTTTCTCTTAAGGGGCAGGCTTAGGTCAAACCGTCAGGAATTCCACGATCCACCAGTGATATTGATCGCCTCGCCCGTGATATAGGACGCCTCGTCGGAGGCCAGAAAGACCGCGACTTTGGCGATCTCTTCCGGCGTGCCGGCCCGACGAAGCGGAATATTGCCCTCGCGGTCGGCAGCAGTCGGCAGGCCGCGTGCTTTCATATAGATTTCTGCTTCATCGCGCATCACCGTATTGACAATCAGCCCCGGTGCAAGCGCATTGACTCTGACGCCTGATGGTCCCACCTCGCAAGCCAGCGATTGGGTCAGCGCAATCACCGCAAATTTGGTGGCGCAATAGCCGCTGTAATTGGCCACAGCATTTTTACCCATCCATGAGGCGAGATTGATCACACTGCCCGATTGACGTGCGACCATCATTGGCACAATGGCGCGTGTGACATGGAAAGTGCCATCGACATTGATGCGGAATTGTTCGGACCAATCGTTTTCGTCCATCTCCAGCACGAAGCCGAAGCGGCAAATGCCAGCATTGTTTACCAGAATATCGCAATGACCGAGCTGTTGAAGCACGGTTTGCGACGCGCTTTTGATCTGGTCCGGCTTGCGGACATCACAGGCTGCAACATAAGCATTTTGTCCCAAAGAACGCACTGCTGCCGCCGTGTCCTGGGCAGTCGCAACATCCAGTTCCAGCATGGCGACATCACAGCCTTCGCTGGCCATTTGAATCGCAATGGCTTTGCCGATGCCAGTCGCAGCACCGGTGATGATGGCCTTTTTGCCATGCAGTCTTTTCATGAAAGATTCCTTGTGATGCGGAAGGTCTATGGGGATAGCGTTGATCCTGACATGTATGTCAGTATTATTGCAGACTGGATTTTGTCAAGCGGGCAGGACCTAAAGCATCATACAGGGCGAGAGGAAGTTTTGCACAGCAGCGACCACGCTTTTACCAACGATCCATGAGCTTTTTGGATTGGCGGGCGAGGGGGCATTGCCGAGACAAATCTCCATCTTTCCGTGATCGCTTGTCACAGTGATCGTGTGGCTATTGCCTTGCAAAGCGGGGTCGACGATCACTTTGACGCGGGTTTCGTCAAATCCACATCCGGCTATCGCCAGAGTGGCGGCGACGTTGAGATTGGCAGGATAGCGTTTGGCTGCTTCGCGAGCCGAGCCTTCAAACAGCATGAGGGGGTGTTGAAGGCTGTCGGGTGTCAACCCGCGTCCTTGCAATTCCTCTATCCAGGCCGAGGGGCTTTTTCGGGATTCGTAGGTGATCATGACTTGCCCGGCCAACCGGGCAGCGCGGACATAATCGAGCGCGCCGATCGCGCCCGAGGGCAGGATCAACTTGGTCGCATGGCGTCGGGCAAGGTCGATTAACCGGTCAAACAACGCCTGATCATGCAAAGCCCCGACCGAGGAAATGACGACTGGCAGACCTTGCGCCAGACAGAGCGGGACAACCTGCCGCACGGCCTCGTGCCCGGCTGCTTCGACCACGAGTGCAGGGCGAAGCGCGAGCAGGGCAGACGCATCGGCCAAGGTGTTGAGGGGCGCAGGAAGGTCCTGCTGCGTGGCCTGATCGCCACGCCGTAACACATGCAGGTTCTGTGTGATTGCGTGATCCAACAGCAAGCTCGCCACATCACGGGCGATGGCGCCGAAACCGATCAGAGCCAGTCCGGGGGATGTCATGACAAGTCCTTTTGCCATGACATCAACACCTCGCAAAATTCCTCGGTTCGGCTGACAGGAAAGAAATGGCCTCCATGCCCGAAATCATGCAACTTGGCCTGTCTCGCATCTTGTTTCGCGTGGTTTTGGAGGGCTTGAACCAACTCGATTTGCAGGGTGAAGGGGATGATCGCATCATCTGCACTGCCGAGCACAAGCGTTGGGCATACGATCTCTTTGATGATGGCGGTGCCGTCATAGGCCAGTAGCGCGTCGATGCGCTCCTTGATGATGGTTTGGGCCTCTTGCGTGTCGGGGGTCTGCCGCATGGCGGCGTCATAGATAGGCCAATGGGCCGACAGCCATTGCGGAGCATAACTCATGATGGCTCCCAAGCCGGCATAAGCGGCGGGGTTTTGGGTCAGCAGGGCACGGCGATGGTTAAACAGGGCTTGGATATAGGGATCCGCCTTCAACCATGTTGCACTCAGCACCAGCGCGCTGATCCGGTCGGGTGCCAGAACCGCCAATTGCTGGGCTATACAGCCGCCGGTTGAATGGCCGATCACCGTGCACTGTTGCACGTCCAGCACATCAAGGAGGTGGAGACTGTCACGTGCCAATTGGGAGATGTTGACCGTGGCCCGGCCTCGACTGCTCGCTCCAATCCCGCGCTGGTCGAAACTGATCAGATCATGGTGCGGATTCAGGGTCTCGACCACTGGATTCCAGAACCCCGCCGTACCGCCCAAGCCGCTGATCAGCAGAATGGTTTTGGCATTTGGACTCTGTGTCGGATTTTTTCTGTGGTGAGCCAACAATCTGGCGCCGTCCGGTGTGGTGGTGTCGATGTTGGCGTGCATTGTCTTGTCCTGAAGGAGCAACTATTGGAGTGGTGAAAAGCCTGTGGGCAACAGGATGCGGCTGTTTTGAAGATCAATCAGCCCGTCCACCAGTTTGAGATAGGCCTGCCAATCGGGATCGGCCATCATCGCAGCGCGACGGGCAAGGCGGTCGTTCAAATCCTTGTAACCCCATAAGGCGACCACATGGTTCAATTCGCCGATTTCCGATACGAAATAGCCGATAAACGTACCCAGATGCTTTTTCTGGATGGCCAAACCAGATGCTTCGTAATGATCGACAAAGGTTTTCAGCTTGCCGGCCTTGATGCGGTAATCGCGCTCTTCATAAATCATGCTTTTGCCTTTGTGCATGGAGATTGAATGGGCATGGAGATTGGAAGGAGAAGTTTAGCGGGCGGAGATTGATTCACACCACAGCTTTTGCCTCCTGTGCGGCACGTTTGCCTGCCAGACGGCCGGACGTAAACGCCCAGCCTAGATGGTGGCCATGCCCGTTCAGAATGATGCCGCCCTGACCCGAGGAGCCGGCTGCAAACAGGCCCTGGATCGGCTGGCCTTGTGAATCGATCACCCTGAATTCGGTGTCGATGCTTAAACCGCCTTCGCTAAACACGATCCATGAAATCGCCGGACCAAGTGCATAAAAAGGACCTTGCTGGATCGGTGACAGTGCAGGGTTGCGCGACAGACTTTCGTTGTGGCTATTCAACGAGGCCTCAAGGGCAGCCAGCGGCACGCCGATGGTTCGGGCGAGGATGTCCAAACGATCGGCTTTTTTGACCACATCGCGGCGCGAATTCTCGTAGTCGGGCAGATAGGCATAGCCGACCCCCGGTGCAGTCGAAATGAAATTCGGCCACTGATCGAATTGCCTTGCGACCTCATGCCCGAACACGATCCAGCCGGATGCGGGCGATTGTCTGCCGATGTGATCTTGCGGCCTGTCGAGTTCGTCGCAAAAGCGTTCGCCCTGCTGGTTGATGAGGATGGCGCCTTTGTGAAAAAGATTGTGGGAGGGAGCCAGAAAGGTGGTCACAAAACCCAGAAGAAATGGCCTCATCAGTGCGGATGGCACCACTTTCATGGCCCAGACCATCAGTTTGGCCAGACTTGGCCATGTCGGTAGTTTGGAAATCATGCTGGGTTTGGGCGGGGCAAGAAATCGGATTTCCGGTCCCCATGCCAGATCGCCATTGACGACCTTGCCTCCAATGGTCTCGGCCATGGCCTGCCCATCACCGGTGCTCAACGGATTGATGCCACCGATATCGAGCAAGGGGCCACTCATATGATGCTGTTTGTAGGCCAATGGGGCGGCACTGAAATCACCCGATGCGATAATCACTCCTTGGCGGGCTTCGGCCTGTCTTGTGTGTCCTTGCGGATCGACAATTTCGACGCCCGTGACCCGCTCGCCGGATCTTGTCAGAGCCGTGACCTTGGCATTTGTCTCCATGACCACGCCAAGATCTTTGCAGGCTTTGGAGAGATGCACGATAAAGCCGCGTGAATGCGGTAGAATGGCATGCAGACGCGGGACCCGATGCGGCGGCTCGGGAAGCGGACCCATAAAAACCACACCGAGACGGGTCAGGATCTCGATGGTTTCCGGTGCTTGATCGACCAGAATTCGCCGCAATGCGAGATTGTCGCGATTGGCAAGGGTCTTGTTGAACAGACCCATATCCTCGTAATGGGCATCAGGCGTATCGCCGATAATCCCAGCCTCGCGTTGCAATTCGGTGTTTGAGGCGGCAACCGTTCCCACTGACATCGCAGTGGTGCCGCCCAAAGACGCGCCTTTTTCCAACAACAGAACCGAGCAACCTTCGTTTGCTGCTGCATAGGCCGCCATCAGGCCAGTGCCACCCCCGCCGATCACAATGATATCGTAACTGTGCAAAGCTTTGCTCCGCTTTCTGAATGTTTGGTTCCCGGGATGCCGATTTTACAGACAAAGCCGAGAGCTGAACCTGACTGACACATAAGTCAGTTTTGCGGAGTGCAGCGTGAGAGTCAATGTGCGCCCATCGATTGGCCGTGGGTAAAGACCTGTCCCTGTTGTGTTGATGCCGAAACACATGTCACACAAGAGATTACATAAAAATAAACATTATTTTACAAATGCTTATTGGGAATAAATGGTCTTGCATTCACTTTAGGCAATATCAGCGATTTACAATGCAACAAAGAGTGTGCAGACTGAAACCAACAGTGATAAAAAGCTTATAAAAGTGTGATGCGGGTGGGGGCGTTTGGCTGGTCTGGCAGTATTGATATTGCTGACTGATGTGACCGGTTTTCAAAGCTGCAACCTCAAAAATTAGCTAATTTGAAGGTATCAATGGGGCACGATAGCGACATCATTCTGGAAACTCGGGCACTCACGAAAGAATTTAAGGGATTCGTGGCTGTAAAGGGTGTGAATATCAAGGTGCGGCGTGGAACGATTCACGCCATTATCGGTCCCAATGGTGCTGGAAAAACCACTTGTTTCAACCTTTTGACAAAATTCCTGCAGCCGACCAGTGGCCATATTTTTTACAACGGGCGTGACATCACCCAATTCGCCCCTGCCGATGTAGCGCGCCTTGGACTTGTGCGCTCTTTCCAGATTTCGGCGGTTTTCCCGCATTTTACAGTGCTGGAAAATGTGCGGATCGCCTTGCAGCGCAGTCGTGGCGGTTCTTTTGATTTCTGGCGTTCTGAAAGCCTGTTGTCACAGTATGACGATCAGGCGCGCGGGCTTCTTGCTGATGTCGGCCTGCTTGATTTGCAGAACAAACAGGCTGCCGAACTGGCCTATGGCCGCAAACGCGCTTTGGAAATTGCCACAACTCTGGCCCTCGATCCAGAAATGATCCTGCTCGACGAGCCAACCGCTGGAATGACCCATGAGGATGTTGAGCGGATTTCGGCTTTGGTGAAGCGGGTCGCCCATAACAAAACCGTGTTGATGGTCGAACATAATTTGTCGGTGGTGTCTGGCCTTTCGGATACCATCACTGTGCTGGCGCGCGGGGAGGTGCTGGCCGAGGGCGAATACAAGACTGTGTCGTCTGATCCGCGTGTGATCGAAGCCTATTTGGGGACGGCCCATGGTTAACTCTGCAATGTTGAAGGTCAGCGGGCTTGAGGCCTGGTATGGCGAATCCCATATTTTGCATGGCGTTGATATCGATGTGCGTCAGGGCGAAGTCGTGACCTTGCTCGGGCGCAATGGCGCAGGCAAAACCACCACGATCAAATCGATCATGGGCATGGTGGGCCAGCGCAAGGGCTCGATCACATTCAATGGTCAGGAGACGATCAACTGGGCCTCCAACAAGATTGCCAAAGCTGGGATCGCCATCTGCCCCGAGGAGCGCGGGATTTTCTCGTCCCTCAATGTAGAGGAAAATCTGTTGCTGCCGCCGATAGTGCAGCCGGGCGGCCTTTCGGTCGAGGAAATTTTCACGCTGTTTCCCAATCTGAAAGAGCGCATCACCTCGCAGGGCACCAAATTATCCGGCGGTGAACAGCAGATGCTGGCCATTGGCCGGATTTTACGCACCGGCGCGCGTCTTTTGCTGCTCGACGAGCCGACAGAAGGGCTGGCACCGGTGATCATCCAGCAGATCAGCCGTACGATCAGCCGTCTGAAAGAGGCGGGTTTTACGATTTTGCTGGTCGAGCAGAACTTCCGTTTCGCGGCCACTGTCGCAGATCGTTATTATGTGATGGAAGGTGGCAAGGTCATCGATGAAATCGACAATGCCCATCTGGAGCAGCACGTCGACAAGTTGAACGAATATTTGGGTGTCTGATCCGCGGATCACGCGGGCAGCAGTTTATTGTAAGGGAGAAACTA
>CANGQA010000056.1 GCA_947455995.1 Hyphomicrobiales bacterium
GCCGTCGAAATCGTGATCCCGCGTGCCTTTTCTTCAGGCGCTTTGTCAATCTGGTCGTAAGCAGTGAAGTTTGCACCACCGGATTCAGCGAGAACCTTCGTGATCGCAGCCGTCAATGACGTCTTCCCATGGTCAACGTGACCAATCGTACCGATGTTGCAATGCGGCTTATTCCGCTCAAACTTTTCCTTGGCCATGGCTCTTCATCACCTCTTATTGTCACCGAAATCGGATGTTCGCTCTGGCGCGGTCAAGCCAGCCAAAGTCCAACAGCGCGCCCGAAATATCGCCAAATTCCGCGCCGTTCAAGCGAGAAAAATTCTCTATGGGGCTTTTGTGACGGATTTATGAAAAAACACGGCGAAACAAAGCCGGAAGGGAAGTAAATGCACGTTGGAAAACACTGCATCTGAACCCGCTTGCAAAGCACGACTGCGCGCCCGAGCTGATGCGAGACCATAAAAATAATGAACTGGAGCGGGTGAAGGGAATCGAACCCTCGTATTCAGCTTGGAAGGCTGCTGCTCTACCATTGAGCTACACCCGCTTGATGGAGGTGCTTATGCCAGCACTCGCCGCCAGTGGCAAGATGGAATGTTGGGTTTCAACACGGCCTAACGCAAAACCACTGCGAAAGCCTCACCTTCCTACATAGCGCGACTGCGCGCCCGAGCCGATGGGAGGTCCTGATAAAAAAGATGGTGGGGGAAGCAGGACTCGAACCTGCGAAGGCGTAGCCAGCGGATTTACAGTCCGCCCCCTTTGCCGCTCGGGACATTCCCCCATACCTGTCGAACTCCGGCTTGCAAGTTCGACGCAACAACACGAGTCACGCTCGTATCATGTGCGCCGCTTTATGGTGGCCGATCCGATTGGTGTCAACCTGAAAAAGCGCAAAGGTGAAAGTTCTTTCATGAAAACGGGAAATTTGCGTCTGGCTTCTGCCCATGCGAAAGAAAGGACAACCAAGGAGCGTCTCTTGAAACAGCAACGTCCGCCGCAAGGCTTCAAAGGCAAACGCGGGTCTGAAACACCCTCTGGAGCATCCAGAACCAGCGGGCCGAAATCAGCTGGTGCGGGGCAATTCCAGAAACCGTCGCCGCGGTTTATCGAGCGTGAGACGAGCCGCTACGACAATCCGTGGCGCGGACGCGATGCCAAAGCACAGGAACCGAACCAGCAGGAGTCCCGCTCTTTCGAGCGGCAGGACCGCCGCAAGCCTGGCCCTGATATCGGAGGAGGCCTTGAAGGCCCGCGCCATGGCCGCATGATGCTTTATGGCCTGCATGCCGTTAATGCAGCGCTTGGCAACCCCAAACGGCGCTCGCACCGCCTTTATGTCACCCCCAATGCCCTGCCCCGCCTCGACCATGTGCCGACCGATCGCGGCTTCGAGACTATCGAGGTGCGGCCCGATGCGCTGGACAGGCTGCTGGGCACCGATACCGTGCATCAGGGCGTGGCGCTTGAAGTGGAGCCGCTGGCCGGTGTGGGACTGGATGATCTGGCCACCGAAGGCATCGTGCTGGTGCTGGACCAGATTACCGATCCGCACAATGTCGGGGCGATCTTGCGCTCGGCCGCCGCTTTTGGCGTAAAGGCACTGGTTGTCACCGAACGCCACAGCCCGCATATGACTGGCGTGCTGGCGAAAACCGCCTCCGGCGCGCTCGAATATGTGCCGATCATCGAGGTGGTCAATCTGTCGCAATGCCTGACGCAATTGGGCGCGATGGGCTTTTGGCGAATCGGACTGGACTCCGAAGGGCAAGAGGTGCTCAACAACACCAAGATCACTCCGCCGCTGGCTTTGGTGCTGGGAGCGGAGGGCAAGGGACTGCGCCGGTTGACGCGCGAGCGTTGCGATGTGCTGGCGCGCCTCGATATGCCCGGCGCGATCAAAAGTCTCAATGTTTCCAATGCCGCAGCCATCTCGCTGGCCTTGCTGACCCTACGCTAGGCGAACAGATTCCAACGCCCTAACAAGCCCTCCGCATCGCGTCGCACCTTAGACGAAATGTGGGGGTTCTTAGCGTTTCATTCCCCCTTATAATGCGTGCTCATGGTTTCTTGTCCGGTAATGTTCGCGTTGCTGTCCTGAAACTGTTTTCAAAGGCTGGCATCGAGCGATCAGCCACAATGGATAACAAGATCATCTGCGGATCAACAGGGTTTGCAGGGGATCAGGGTCAGGAGACACGAGGACCGCAACGCGGCCTTACGATCAAGGGGGATGACGAGTGTGACCGCGTGACACAACCACATTCACGCATTTCCATTTCATAGAATCACAAGGCATCACGAGCTGACACCAGCTTTGACTTGCAATGCGGTTTTCACTTTCCAGAAAGCTCAGAAGGAACAATTGTATGAGCGCGACAGACTACTCCCACGGCGCGGCAGACCGCCCGATGACAGCCGAAGAAAAGCGGGTCATTCTCGCCTCTTCGCTCGGTACTGTGTTTGAATGGTATGATTTCTATCTCGCCGGTTCACTGGCTGCCAACATCAACGCAAACTTCTTTTCGGGCGTGAATGAAACCGCTGGTTTCATTTTCGTGCTGTTGAGCTTTGCGGCAGGCTTTGCCGTGCGTCCGTTCGGCGCATTGGTGTTCGGTCGTCTCGGCGATATGATCGGCCGCAAATACACCTTCCTGGTCACCATGACCCTGATGGGTGTTGCCACTTTCATCGTCGGCCTGTTGCCCAATTATGCCGCCATAGGTATTTTGGCTCCTATAGCTTTCATCATCTGCCGCCTGATGCAAGGCTTGGCACTGGGTGGTGAATATGGCGGTGCTGCTACTTACGTGGCCGAACATTCGCCGCAGGGCCGTCGCGGCTTCTACACCTCGTGGATCCAGACGACTGCCACCGTCGGCCTGTTTGCCTCCTTGCTGGTGATCCTGACCCTGCGTCTGAGCCTCACCCCTGAAGACTTTGCAGCTTGGGGCTGGCGCGTGCCGTTCCTGGTCTCGATTGTTCTGCTCGGCGTGTCGATCTGGATTCGCTTGCAGCTCAATGAATCTCCGGCCTTCCAGAAGATGAAGGAAGAGGGTTCGCTGTCCAAGGCTCCGCTCAGCGAAGCCTTCGGCAACTGGCAGAACCAGAAAATCGCCATCATTGCTTTGCTCGGCGGCACCGCCGGTCAGGCTGTGGTGTGGTATACAGGCCAGTTCTATGCCCTGTTCTTTCTCACCCAGACGTTGAAGATCGATGGTACGACAGCCAATCTGCTGATCGCCCTGTCGCTGTTGATCGGCACCCCGTTCTTCATTTTCTTCGGCTCTCTGTCAGACAAGATCGGCCGCAAGCCAATCATTCTGGCCGGTTGCTTGCTGGCTGCTGTCACCTACTTCCCGCTGTTTGGTAAAATTGCTGAAATTGGCAATCCGAAGCTGATCGAAGCCCATAACAGCGTGAAAGTTGTTGTGAAAGCAGATCCTGCCGCATGCGGTAGCGTGTTTGATCCTGTCGCAATCCGCGTCTTCACCCAGTCCTGCGACATTGCTCGCCGCGCTCTGGCTGCAAACGGCATCAAATACACCTCTGAAAACGCCGCTGCTGGTTCAGGCACCGTTGTCAGCATCAACGGCAAGGACATTGCCGTTGCCAATGAGGACAAAGGCTTTGCTGCAAAGGCAACCGCTGCTGCTGTTGAAGCTGGCTATCCCAAGGTTGGTGACGCAACCATCCTGAAGGCTCCCGGCATAGGCGAGCTGTTCGCAAGCAGCCGCGCCCTGACATTGGCTGGTCTGCTGCTGGTCCTCGTGATCTATGTGACCATGGTGTATGGCCCGATTGCCGCTCTGCTGGTTGAATTGTTCCCGACCCGCATCCGCTATTCGGGCATGTCCCTGCCCTACCACATTGGTAACGGCTGGTTCGGCGGCTTCCTGCCTCCCACCGCTTTTGCGATTGCAGCTTCGACCGGCGATATCTTCTCCGGCCTGTGGTATCCGATCGTGGTTGCGCTCGGTACCTTTGTGATCGGCCTGATCTTCATGCCGGAAACAAAAGACCGCGATATTTTCAAGGACGGTTGATGCATTCGGTCGGGGCCGGATCAACCGGCTCCGACCTGACATCGCGACTTGAACCGAAGACAGCAAAAAAGCCCCGTGAGGGGCTTTTTTATTGGATCCCGCTTAATCGGGCAGATCATTGCAACGGGACAACAATGCCCCCAGGCCCGATCGGATCAGCGGCAGACTTCGTGCTGGCGGATGATCCACTGGCCTAGATAGGGATCCCAAACCCGGCGCTGCACGAGGCGGCAGTTATAATAGGGTTCCGGCTCTGCATAGTAAGGAGTCCCGGGATAATAAGCGGGTGGTGCCGAATAGATAGGCGCAGCCTGTGCACGAGGAGCGGCCAACAAAGCACCGCCCAGCAAGGCACCAGCGACAACGCCACCGGCCAACCAGCCGTTGCGATCATACCGTGCTTCAGCTTGCTGTACCGTGCCAGCAGCCAATGCCGCCACTGCCACAGCGGTCAAAATGACTTTACGCATTGCACTCTCCTTCGTTGCCGAAAAACTTACCCGATAAGGTAAGATCCATTATAATCCAGAACACACAATCCACAAATGACAGAATGGTCATTTCGAGCACCAGGCTCTTTGACCAGTCATGCCCAACAGAATGGGATGATCGAGGCTTATGGAGTGTTATTCCACCAAATCATGGCTCTTTCTAGACCAAGCTAAGTGAACAGAAGCTGAATGAACAGCAGGAGAAGCGATTGAAATTCACATTTTCCGGCTTTTTCACTTGCTCTTCGTCTCAGGTCTTGATAGCCACTTTCTCACCATGACAGCCGATTTAGCTCAGTTGGTAGAGCAACCGCCTTGTAAGCGGTAGGTCGCGAGTTCGAGTCCCGCAATCGGCACCACTCCCCCGCTAATGCTGTGTGCAGGTTTCTTTGCTGGTGTCATCCGCTGGTCCTTTTTGGCAGGTTTTGACATCGAGACGATCAGACCTTACTGGACGGCCTTTGACCTTCACCTGTTTGGGGGGAGCGACTTGCTCGGGCAGATGACCGGCTGGAAGGACGCGGTTGATCCGTGCCCCGAATTGCACCATGACTGCCGAGCCGTTGGGCAAGACGGGATCGTCGTCGCCTTGCAACTGGTCGATGACTTGCGTGGTGCCATCACCAAAGCTGATGGTATATTCAGTGCCGTTATCGGTCTCGAAATAATGGTGCAGACCCATGCCGGATATCCCGCCCGCAGCTGCCGATATCAACCAGACGGCACTATTGCCGCCAGTAACCGCCCCTGCCACACTGCCCGCCAAAGCACCACCAGCCACAGCGGGCTGGACATTGGACCGGATATTGACGCGACGCTGGTCGATAATGGTGCCGAATTTGACTTTATAGGCTTGTGAAGCATCCGCCTCCTTCACATCTTGCAAGGAGCGGTTGGCACAGCCGAGGGTTAGGGCAGACAACACAATGGCAATATATAACCGCATGACTAGCCTCTAAAAAAATACCCAAAAAATGAGACTCGATGATAAGCCATCTTTCAATCTCAGATCAACAGCTCCGACATCTCATCAAAACGGGGCTGGTGACTTGCGCGGGCCATGGTCCGTCACGCATTTTCGGCAGGCTCGATTGCCGATCAGGCAAGCGGATGCACCGGCAAAACCGCGTCTTTTTTCAAAACGACAGGGACGCGATTGGCTATGGTTTCAGGCCTTGCGGCCATTGTCTGCCGGTTGAATACCGAAACTGGCGTGCCAATCCGCCACCTGCCTCCTCAGGTTAAAACTGTTTGCAGACAGGGTATGCCATTGCGCCACGATGCTATAAAGTGCATGTGCTGATGCGTTTTTTATGGAGCCACCGTGACAACCATCAAAAATCTGGCTTTTGTGACCAGCGATATGCCCGAAGCGCGGCATGCGGCCAGCCAATTTGCCGAAATCTATGGTGAAGTGCCGCCCGAACAAGCCGATGTGATTGTTGCACTTGGCGGTGATGGCCTGATGCTGCAAACCCTGCACAGCTTTATGGGTCAAGGCAAACCGATCTACGGGATCAATCGCGGCTCAGTCGGCTTTTTGATGAATGAATACCGCGAACTGGACCTGATCGAGCGGATCAACTCTGCAGAACGCAGCATCATCCACCCTTTATTGATGCAGGCCACCGATCAGGAGGGCCATATCTGCGAGGCGCGCGCGATCAACGAAGTCTCGATTTTCCGCCAATCCTACCAGGCCGCCAAACTGTCCCTCTCGGTTGATGGTCGGGTAAGGATGCCGGAATTGGTGGCTGATGGCGTGCTGGTTGCCACACCCGCAGGGTCGACAGCCTATAATCTGTCCGCCAATGGCCCGATCCTGCCACTCAATGCACCGATGCTCGCCCTGACACCAATCTCGGCCTTTCGCCCGCGCCGCTGGCGCGGCGCTCTCCTTCCCGACAAAGCCACCATTACAATCTCTGTACTCGAAGCAGAAAAGCGTCCTGTCAATGCGGTGGCCGATCACTTCGAATTCCGCTCGGTGGTAGAGATACAAGTCAGAATGGACCGTGATACCGAACTGTTGATGTTGCACGATCCCGATCACGGGCTAGAAGAACGTATTTTGCGCGAACAATTCGGAACCTGACCCTCAAGCCGATAGGGTTTTATAGGCCAAGTTGCAGGATCCGAAAGACCCGAAATTGCCTTTACCCGTTGTTCCGAACGGCCGCTCGACATCGGCACCGCCAGAGCGTCTCTTCTGCACAGCCACTTCATCCTGCATGGCAGTCGGCTTAGGCATTTGAGGAACGACAATCGATTTAAGGGCTAAATCATAACGGAATTGCTGAGTATTATCGATAAGCTCCCTGGCTTCAAGTTGAAGCATCAGATAATAGAGCGCATCGTGAACAGAGGCTCCATTCACTTCCATCTTTTTGATCAGACGGGAAACGGCTTGTTGACCGATTGGCTGACCGTCCTGCAAGGACTTCGTCTCTTCCAAAATAGCCACAAGCAGTTGGCGGCTGCTTTTTGATAGGCCGGCATAGCGGCACAGGAGGCTCAAACCGAAGCCACCCATCCGGCAAAGACGCAAAGTATGTCTCAGCTTGAAGGAGCTGGCTTCGGACAGCAAAGCAGCGGTAAAACCAAATTGTCCGGCCAATGCGGCACGAATAATGACAAAGGTGTTAAGCCATTGACGCTCAGACAAGAAGCGCGCAATCTGCGGCAATTCAAACCTTTCTGCCTTTGCCGTCCGCATGATAATCTGGTCCAGACGGTACTCCAGCAGTCTCAGGTCTGGGCGAGGAGGCTCACCCGTCACATCACCGAGAAAATCGATTTTCAGTTTCACGAAAGCCGACACATCGGGGCGTTGCAAAAGATAAGCCATAACCTGTTTATGATGTGCATTGGTGGGATTCTCGAATCGCTGCCAGATCTGTTCCGCGGCATCCAGCGTCAACAGACTCTGGGTGTTTCCCAACAGCTTCAACACGGCCGCAGTGCACGCGTATTGTGCCAGAGCATCGACCACCAGCGGTGACAGCTCGGGACGTCCGGCAATGGCACATTGCACATTGTGATTGTTATTCATAACCCCTTTCAACAGTTCGGTATCCGACAACAGGATCGAACGGGCAAAAATAGGCTCTGAAACCTTTGCCAGATCTTTTGAAAGAATGAGATGCAGAGAGCGAGGAAAGTGTGGTGATCCGGATACAACTTCGGATAAAGCCGAACGAACCTCAAGCGCGGGATCAGCCGCCATCGCGGTAAGGGCGAGCAGGATATTCTCTTGATCCGGATGGGGCTCTCTTTGCCTGGCATAGGCCCGGGCAAGAATACCGGTGAGTTTGGCCCGTTTATGGAAATCGATACGATTGGCGTAGAGCAAAATCATTTGTGAAAGATTCATTTTAAAAACCCTGTAAGCAGTATGATTCCCTTGATTAACTGTAAGAAAACAGGGTTAATAAACATTTAATACGATCGAAAAATCGGTGATCGGGAGGACAAAACCATGGACGTGCCACAGGCATCAACTGTCAAACAGCGGCATCAACGTGGCGGCCTGTTTTATGAGGATTTCCATGTGGGCGAGCAGATCCAGCATCGTTTGACCCGAACGGTCACTCAGATGGATAATATGCTGTTTTCAAACATGACCTTGAACCCGCAGCCGCTTCATATCGATGCCCATTTCTGTGCAACCGAGACCGAATGGGGCAAGCCCTTGATGAATTCGCTGTTTACGCTCGGTCTGATGGTCGGCATCGGTGTTAATGATCTGACCAATGGCACCACCATTGCCAATCTGGGCATGACAGATGTGATTTTTCCCAATCCCTTGTTTGAAAATGACACGGTTCATTGCACGACGGAGATCGTCGACAAGCGCGAATCGCGCTCACGTCCCGATGCTGGCATCGTTACCTTTTTGCACCGTGCCTATAACCAGAATCAGGTTCTCGTGGCCCAATGCCACCGGCAGGCCTTCATGCGCAAACGACCTGTTACATAACCCTCACCTGCCTGCCTTCCGGTCATAGGATTATCCTCATGCGCTCTTTGCTGTTTGTTCCGGGCGACAGTCCTGCCAAAATCGACAAGGCCCTGCTATCGGGTGCAGATGTCGTGCTGCTGGATCTGGAAGATTCCGTCTCGCTGGCTGAAAAGCAGACAGCAAGGCGCCTTGTCGCGGAACGGCTCACTGCCATTTCTCAAAACAAGAACACGCCGCGATTGTATGTGCGTATCAATGCGCTCGACAGCGGATTGGCGGATGATGATCTGGATGCAATCATCAAGGCCGGACCCTGCGGAATCATGCTGCCTAAAAGCATCAATGGCGCGAGTGTCCAGCAATTGGCTGCCAAAATCGCTGTGCGAGAGGCCGAAGCACAGATAGCGGATGGGCAAACCCGCATCATCGCCATCGCCACGGAAACGGCACAATCGCTGTTCCATCTGGCCAGCTATCAAGGAGCAAGCGACCGTCTCGAAGGGCTGACATGGGGTGCAGAGGACTTATCAGCCGATCTCGGATCCGAAACCAATCGGCTCGACACTGGCGATTATACCGATCCTTATCGGCTGGCCCGCGCTTTGGTATTGGTGGGTGCGGCAGCCGCACAGCTTCCAGCCATTGATACGGTTTTCACCGCCTATCGCGACAGCGAAGGGCTGACCAGAGAATGTGAAGCCTCGCGGCGCGATGGCTTCAGTTCTAAAATGGCGATCCATCCCAGCCAGGTCCCGATCATCAATGCGGTATTTACCCCCTCACCTGAAGCAATCGGCCATGCCCGGGCAATTGTCGACGCCTTTGCCGCTGATCCTCAAGCGGGAGTGGTAGGCATCGGCGGGCAGATGATCGACCGACCGCATCTCCGGCGGGCCGAACGGGTGCTGGCGCGGGTCACTGCGCCCAACAACCGTTCCTAGTCTGGGAAGAGGAATGATCAGCCCCCACCCAAAGGGCGGGCAATCGAAAACAGATCATCGACGACCGCATAATCGGCATAGCCGCAGCGTGCAACGGTGCGCGCCAGTGTCATATCGAAGCGGCCATCGCGGATACAGCGGTCATCCATATAGACGCCCACAACATGGCCCAACACCAGATAGCGGTCCATGGGCTGGCCATCAAATGTCATCAATTCCTGCACCGAGACCAGCTTGCATTCGAGCGCAGCTGCAACGCCTTTGACACGGGGCGGCTTGATCAGCTTGCTGGCTTCCATTTCAAGACCGGCATGGTCGAATTCGCTCTCGCCGCGCGGCAGCGGCGCGGAGGTCGCATTCATCTCGTTGCGTATGTCATAGGTGACGAGATTGCAGACAAATTCGCGGCTCTCCTGGATAAAAGCCACTGAATCCTTCATACCTTCTGACGAGAACCCGACAATCGGCGGGCGCGAGGCGAAAATATTGAAAAATGAGTAGGGTGCCAGATTAACCCGCCCCTGCCCGTCCAACGTGCTGATCCATCCAATCGGACGCGGGGCAACGATCGCTTTAACCGGATCATGCGGCAGACCGTGATCATAGCTTACGGTATCATAAAACATTACAAGTCCCCTTCGCGAAATCAAATTCAGCCATCATGCCTGCCATCTGGTAACAATCTGGTCAAGTTCGGGACGCGGGCGGTCCGCCGGGGTCTCGCTGGCATGACCGATATGGATAAATCCGGCAATGCGCTCGGCGGCATCAAGGCCCAAAGCGGAACGGGCGGCCGCGTCATAAGCCATCCATTCTGTCAGCCAACAGGCCCCAAAGCCCAATGCGCTTGCGGCCGATAGCAGGTTCATGCACACGGCTCCGGCAGACAGTTGCTGTTCCCAGACAGGAATTTTGGGATGTTCGGAAGCTTTTGAGACCACTGCAATCACCAAAGGAGCGCGGGTAAAGCGATCATGCTCCACCGCCAGACGTTCGGGATCGGTGATGCCTTGCGTGCGGCTGGCTATTTCGGCAATAGCCTGCCCCAGTGTCGCGCGAGCCTCGCCCTCGATCACAATGAAACGCCAGGGGGCAAGCTTGCCATGGTCCGGCACCCGCGAGGCAATGGTCAGCAAAGTATCGATCTGCGCCTTGTCGGGGGCTGGCCCTGTCAACAAGCGCGCAGACACCGAACGGCGGGTCTGCAAAGCCGCAAGCCACTGTGTCATGAACCTGTGTTCCCTTTTTTCAACAATGATACATCATTGATAGTGACTTTTCTCGCATCCGCAAAGAGATCTCGTCTATCGGCAATCCACCTGTTCGATCTGAAGTGGCGGGGGACAAGCAGTCAGATATTGACGTGCGCAAAAGGATGGCGCAGAAAAACCTATGGTCGCACAACATATGGTTCAATGTCCTCTGAACAAAGGCCGACAAGCCAAGGCTTGTCTTGGTCCCCAGAACAAAGGCCGACAAGCCAAGGCTTGTCTTGGCGGTGTTTTGGCTGCAGTCTTTTGGCTATTGATGGGGTTTCAGCCTGTTCTGGCGCAGTTTTCGGCCAATGGCCAATTTGCTCTGCCTCCGACCGGTCAGGTCGCCCCCAACACCACACTGACCCTTACAGCCACGATAGAGGGGACCCAGACAGTTCTCAATCGCGGGTTATTGTGGAAAATCTATGATGCGCCTTCCGACCGTCGGTCGACATTGATCAACAGTTCCAGCCAGCCCAACCCGCGCTTCGAGCTGGCACCGGGCGCCTATATCATCCATGTCACCTTCGGGTTGGCCAGTGCCTCGCGCCGGATTGTTATCGCCCAGCAGGCGATGAACGAGAGGATCGGCATTGCCGCCGGCGGTTTGAGCCTTTCTGCGCGGGTTGGCGATGTGCCCATCCCCGAATCCCGTGTGACATTCAGCATCTACGTAGCTCTCGGGAACAATCCCGAGGGACGTTTGGTGGCCGAAAACGTGCCGACCAACCGTATTTTGCAATTGCCGATCGGCAGCTACCGGATTGTCTCGCGCTACGGCAATACCAATGCGGTGGCCACCGCCGATTTGCGGATTGAGCCTGGCGTGCTCTCGCAAGCGGTCATCACCCATCGTGCCGCAACCGTGATTTTGAAACTGGTGCGCGAACCGGGCACAGAAGCCCTAGCAGGAACCCGCTTTTCGGTGCTGACACCGGGCGGCGATATCGTTCGCGAAGTCTCAGGAGCCTTTCCCAGCATGACGCTCGCCGAGGGCGACTATGTCATCATCGCCCGCAACAACGGCAAAATCTACAATGCCGATGTCACCATCAAGAATGGTGAGGACCGGGATGTCGAAGTGTTGGCAAAAGTGCCGATGGCGCAGGAATGAACAGGCTTACATCTCGCTGAAAATCGGCAAGGTCGGGTGCTGTTCCAGCCATCCCGTATAATCGGCGGGCAACAGGTCGCGTCCTGCCAACAGATGATCGAGATAGAAACGCGGCGGCAGCAGGCCGTCAGCAAGGTCCCGGGTCGCAATATAGGCCACCGCCTCGACCGGTTTTGCCAAAGCGGGACAGTCGATCATCAGTGTTTCGCGCTGGTAATGGCCACCTGCCACGCCTTCATAGTGATCAAGCACATCGAGCCCGCGCGGTTCCATCAAGGTCAGCGTCCCGTACACCGTCGCGCTGGGGTGCCGCATGATATTGGCCGCTGCACCCTCTGCAAATTTGGTCCACGGCTTGTTAAAAATCAAATGCCAGCCCTGCAGCACGCCCAACAGGCGGTCGGCGGTTTTCACCCCTTCGGGTTGAAGGCGTTTGCTGATCAGACGCCCGACATCCATGTTCGAGCCATAGGCGAAATACCAGACAGATGGCATGACAATGTCCCCATAAGCAGATAAAAAATTCCCGCCAAGGCGGCGGGAATGTTTTTGCCGAATTTTAGGCGGCTTGACGCTTGCGCCGCTCGTCAGGCGCAATCGCCTCGTCCGACAGGCTGGCAATCGCCTCGTCCAACGACAGGCTGGTCTGGTCGGGTGAGCCGAGCCGACGGATCGAGACGGTACGCTCTGCACCTTCTTTTTTGCCGACCACGATCAGCACCGGGATTTTGGCCATTGAATGCTCGCGCACTTTATAGGTGATCTTTTCATTGCGCAGATCCCCTTCCACCCGCATACCGGCTTTGGTCAGCGCATTGATCACGTCATAGGCGTAATCATCGGCATCCGAGGTAATGGTGCAGACCACGACCTGCACAGGCGACAGCCAGAGCGGGAAATGACCGGCAAAATGCTCGATGAGAATGCCTGTAAACCGTTCAAGCGAACCGAACATCGCCCGATGCAGCATCACAGGTGTCTTTTTGTCGCCTTCAGGAGCGATATAGGTGGCCCCGAAACGCTGCGGCAGATTGAAATCGACCTGCAGCGTGCCGCATTGCCAATCGCGCCCGATGGTGTCGCGCAGCACATATTCGAGCTTGGGACCGTAAAAGGCCCCTTCACCGCTGTTGAGCGTCCACGGACGCTCGGAGGCCTGCAAAGCCTCCATCAGCGCGGCCTCGGCCTGATCCCAGACGCCATCGTCTCCCACCCGCTTTTCGGGCCGGTCGGAGAATTTGATACGGACATCTTCAAAACCGAAATCCTCGTAGATCGACAGGATCAGATCATTGACCTTGAGGCTTTCGGCCATGATCTGTTCGGGGGTCACGAAAATATGGGCATCATCTTGGGTAAAGGCCCGGACCCTCATCAGTCCATGCAATGCGCCAGAGGGTTCATAGCGATGGACAATGCCGAATTCGGCAATCTTGGTCGGCAGATCGCGATAGCTTTTCAACCCGTGTTTGAAAATCTGCACGTGGCCGGGACAATTCATCGGCTTGAGGGCAAAAACCCGTTCATCCTCGGTGGTGGTGATGAACATGTTCTCGCGATAGCTCTGCCAATGGCCCGAGGTTTCCCACAAAGCTCGGTCGAGCACTTGCGGGGTATTGACCTCGATATAACCGGCATCCTGCTGGCGACGGCGCATATAGCCGATCAGCGTTTGGAACAGGGTCCACCCTTTGGGGTGCCAGAAAATCGTGCCTGGACCTTCTTCCTGGAAGTGGAACAAGTCCATCTCGCGGCCAAGGCGGCGGTGATCGCGCTTTTCGGCTTCCTCTAGCTGGTGCAAATACTGATCCAGGTCTTCCTTTTTCTGGAAAGCGGTTGCGTAGATACGGGTCAGCATCTGGTTATTGCTGTCGCCGCGCCAATAGGCGCCAGCCACTTTCATCAGCTTGAAGGCATCGCCGATTTTGCCTGTCGACGTCATATGCGGTCCACGGCACAGATCGAACCAGTCGCCCTGACGATAGATTTTGAGATCATCACCAGCCGGAATCGCATCAATCAGCTCGACTTTGAAGGCCTCACCCTTATCGGCGAATACCTGCTTGGCCTTGTCGCGCGTCCAGACTTCCTTGGTGAAAGGATTGTCGCGTGCAATGATTTTGCGCATTTCTGCTTCGATGACTGGAAAATCATCGGGAGTAAACGGCTCGGAACGGGCAAAATCGTAATAAAAGCCGTTTTCGATCACCGGACCAATGGTCACCTGGGTATCAGGCCAGAGGGTTTGCACCGCTTCGGCCAGGACATGGGCTGCATCATGCCGGATCAGTTCGAGCGCACGCGGATCATCGCGCGACACGAATTCAATTTTGGCATCATGGCCGATCGGGTCTGCAAGGTCGCAAACCACACCATCAAGAGCCATGGCCACGGTGCGCTTGGCCAATGAGGGAGAAATCCCCTTGGCAATATCGAGCCCCGTAATGCCAGCGGCAAAATCACGGACAGCACCGTCGGGAAAGGTTAAATGAATCATCTCGGTCCTCCTCGGCCCACTCCTGCCAACCATGCAGGTAAGCCTGACCGGGCACGGACATCAGCGATGCGCGGCGGAGCCCGGATCCACAGCGTCGCAAGTGCGAACAGGGCCCGGATTTGTTCCTGTCCAGAGCCCATAGCGCCACGGTCTATCCCACGAGGCCGTCCGGGGCAAGCTGTCTGGGACAAGATCGATGCCCTCCCCGCCATTCGGACGGCAACGACAGATGCGTGCCAGACCAATCCAGCCGCCCGCCCACGCACCATGGAGGCCGATCGCCTCGCTGGTATAATCAGAACAACTCGGCCAATAACGGCAGTGTCGGCCAATCAAAAGCGACAAAGTCAGCTGATAGACGCGAATTAACCCTTTTAAAAATAGGCGGGGGAAAAGAGCCACCCATCGAACAATTAACGATTGCTTCACCATTCAACCTCGACTAAAACCCTTTACTATGATCTTACGTATGACGACGGCTCCAAGCCGAAACGCAACAATGATCGCCTTGTTCTCCGGTTTGCTTCTGGCAACCGCAACAGGCAACGGTGCTCTCGCTATGACTTCCGATGACACTATGTCATGGGCAGGCAAGGTGAAAGGGCTAACGGTTGCTCCTGTCTCTTTTCCCGGCTCCGAAGCCTATAGTTTTGTGACTTCGCCGTCGATGACACGGGTTTTTTCCGGTGTCCCTACCAAAAATGCAGCTGACTTAACCGGCGTACCGGGTTCCAATCTGTCTTTTGGTGTCATTCCTTCGCGTCAGGGAATGGGGATCGAAAGCGATTTGAACCTGACACCCCGTTCTGGCGTCAACGCCCCCAACACCCCTCCCAAGGTCGGTCTTGTCGCTGAGTATTGGGCACAACCTGGCACCATCAGATTGCGTGCCGAAGGTAAAATGGGCCTGCTCGGCTCGAACGGTTTCGGTGGTGTGGTGGGTGCGGATTATGTCCACCGCCTTTCTGATGCAGTGGTGATTGCCGGTGGTCCCCGATTGGCAATGACCGGCAATGATTATTCCAGCAACGTCTATGGCATCACCTTGACTGATCCGATGAAGCTCAACCGCGCATTGGCTGGCCGTCCTGACACGATGCGTTTTGTAGGGGCTGGTGCAAGCCTGAACCTTAATGGTCCGCAATCCACATCGGCAACCATCTACGCGACCTTCGACCGCATGATGCTCAACACAACCGACATCACCGCCAATAAAAACCTGCCACCCCAAAACCAGTTCAGTTTCGGTGCGCAGTTCAATTACAACTTTGGCGGCCGTTGATCAGCCGGCTTTCTGCTCGATCATTTCCACAGCCTCAACCACCGCATCAAATGTCAACAAAGTCGACGCGTGGCGTGCTTTGTAGTCGCGAACGGGTTCGAGCACCTGGGCATCGTCCCATGGGGCGGCAGGAGCGGGTCCGTTTTCCTTCAGCATGGCACGCACGGCATCACGGACGGACCGCAATTCATCCCCCGTTGCTCCGATCACATGACGCGCCATGATGGATGCGGAGGCCTGTCCCAAAGCGCAGGCCTTGACCTCGTGGCCAAACCGAACCACTCGACCATCCTGCATATCCAGATCAACAGTGACAGTTGATCCACACAGTTTGGAATGTTTGGTGGCACTGGCCTGCGGATCATCAAGCCGGCCGAGCAGCGGAATGTCGGCAGCCAATTCAAGAATTTTGCGGTTATAAATTTCATTCATCATGATGATTGAGATATAGTGCGTTTCCATGCGTTCGGCGAGAGCTCAATTCGGCACATCATACACTTTATCGTCTTGTTGCTGCTTTTGGATGCTGGAACAATGATGATCTTTTTTTGATTGTGACAGTGGTCTAACGTCGATCTTGTCGCGTATCAGAAATAGTTCGTCTCAAGCGAGGAGGCTCCACATGGATGCCGTGGTTAAGCCCTTTACCAAGTCTATTAATAATGCTGCCCCAAAAGCCCCTGTTATCCGCCCCTCTCGGGAAGAAGCGGAAGAGGCCGTGAGGACTTTGTTGCGCTGGGCCGGCGAGGATCCCGCACGTGAGGGACTGCTGGATACGCCTAAGCGGGTCACCAAAGCCTATGGCGAGTTTTTTGCCGGTTATGGCGAATGTCCTTCCGATATTCTCGATAAAGTGTTCGAGGAAGTCGCCGGATATGACGACATGGTGCTGGTAAAGGATATCCACTTTGCCTCCCATTGCGAGCATCACATGGTGCCTTTTGTCGGTCGGGCGCACATTGCCTATTATCCGAGCGAAGGCGTGGTCGGCCTGTCCAAGCTGGCACGTCTGGTTGATGTCTATGCCCGCCGACTGCAAACCCAAGAAACCATGACCGCTCAGATCGTTACGGCCCTTGATGACGCTCTCAAACCACGCGGCATTGCCGTTCTGCTTGAAGCTGAACACATGTGCATGTCGATGCGCGGTGTGATGAAACAAGGCTCATCAACCATCACCAGCCAGTTTACTGGTGTGTTTCGCGATGACCCGGCGGAACAGGTTCGTTTCATGTCGATGCTGCGTGGTTTTTCAACCCGCTGATCCTCTATCAATTTATGCCTCTTAACAGGCAAATTATGTTATCTCCGTATGAACTTTGCTTCATACGGAGTTTTTTATGTCGTCCCCGTCCGATCATCCCCCCCTCACCTCGCCTCTTTTTTCGTTGAGCCCCACCAAGCATGAGATCGAGGAAGGCGGAGAACTTCTGCCCAAATTCGACCAAAACGGGCTGTTGACTGCTGTTGCCGTCGATGCGGATAGCGGCGAAGTTCTGATGGTGGCGTTTATGAACGAGGAGGCATTCGACAAGACCATAGAAACGGGTGAGGCTTGGTACTGGTCGCGTTCTCGCAACACATTGTGGCACAAGGGAGATACATCACACCAGATCCAGACCGTGATCGACATGCGGATTGATTGCGATCAGGATTGTGTGGTGCTGAAAGTCAAAGTCGCCGGCGATGGCGGTTGCTGCCACACTGGACGTAAAAGTTGCTTTTACCGCTATGTTCGGCAAGACAATGATGGACCCAAACTCGTAAAGGTTGAATCCCCGCGATAGATGGCAAGCTGTTTTCTCTGTTTATTGTGACGATTGTGGCGGTATATGCGGAGGTGGTTGGGGGGCTGGCACTGCCGGTGCAGGTTTTTTACCATTGTCGTCCGGCAATAAAGTGACACGGGCAACATCCCAACCCAGCTTGCCGATTTCCGTTCTGGCCTTTGGGGACACATCGCCCGTCACGACAAACAATGGGCGCCCTTTAACCCCGATCTGCTTAACACTGGCCGAAATAGATTGCGCCAATTGGGCATTGCGCTCGGTCCAATAGAATTCGTCGATCGGATAGGCGGCAATCATGCGACCGTTTTTCAAGAGGGTCAACACGGTATTCTCGACCATAACAAAGCTCTGGATCGGAGATGGAGGCTTCCAGCTGGCCAGAATTTCGACCCGAAGGCGATCGAAATAGGCCTCGTTGCGGTTTTCAGCCTTAATCGCATGGTCGATAAACAAGTCACTGTCCTTGGCCCTGATGGTCTCAAGTGCCACGGCGATCACATAAATATCGGACGGCGTATAGGCGGAATTATTGAATAGCAGCTTGATCTGCTCGTCCGCGATCCCCACCGCTTTCATCTTCATGCGGGCATCACGTAAAATCTGGCCCGCAGTCTTGTTTCGCAACGCGTCTTTCAAAGCGGCGGTGGTCGAGATCGAAGAGGCTGTCACGACAGCCATCCGGGTAGTGGCCAAGGTGGTTGATTGCATGAGTGTCGCGCCGGGTATGGCCGTCATCGCCCCTTTGACCGAGAGACCGCCAAAGCCAGCTGCCGAAGCCAATTGCTTGAGACGATCAGCCAGCGGCTTGAAATCTGTGTAAGGATCAACATCCAGATCGAAAGCCAGTTCGCGCTTGGCTGAATCAACCCCCACTAAACCGCCGACAAAGCTGCCCCGATTGGGATCGTCGTTCTCGCCGGACGTTTCTAGGCTATCAAAAAAATTGCCGATCCCTTGAAACGAATTCTTGATCGTATCGAGCGGACTGGTCAGCAGTTGGCCGCCAAATTTGAACGGTGAAAACGCAGCCGAACCGAAAGCCTCGATAAAACTTCCCGCCTGCGTGCGCTCGTTCAGGATGTTCAGCACATCCAGTTCTGCCAAGCGTACTTTGAGCAATCCGTCACCGACCACATCGAAATTACCGAAGCTGGTTTCAATATGGTAGATGCGGCTGTAATTGTTGCGTTCGACCTCCTGGCGGATTTTATAATTGGCCCCTTGCGCCCGACTTCCGAGAATCTCTTTGGCTGTCAGATTCTTTGCGGTTTCATAAGGTGTAACTGCTGATTTTGCAGGCGTTGCTCTTTCCCCATCCGGTTTTGGCACCTCAGATGCTTTTTCTTTCTCGGTCGATTTGGACGGGGCCACATCTTTTGTGGCGAGGGATTCTGCTGGACGGATGACCGGAAGCGGTGTTTTGGCTTTTGTAAGTGGTGGAGTTGCCGCTTTGCCAGATTTTTCGGATGGGACAGGCACTTCAGCTTTTGCCGGGGCTTCAGGTGCAGTCACCAGAGGAGCCGCAGGGGATGCCTGCCCTTCCTCGGACGGAGCATTGGGCATGTTGGCAATCTGGGCCTGTAAGGGACCACCGGCAATCACAGCCGACAGCAGTGCACCAATGACAAGCGCACGACCGGTGAGATTGATGAAACGGGATTGACCGCTCATGACAACATTCTGACAAAAACGATCCTGCATGATCAGCGCCTATGTTCAACCAAGCAAGCCGGCGGCATCGTAAATATCCGCGACAACCTTTACAGATTGTGGGAGATCCTTGATCGACACATCAATATCCCGGGCAACTAGTTCCCGCTTGATAGCGGATATCATTGCCAGAGCGCTTGAATCGGCTTCAGTCACTTTGGCAAAATCCAACACCACTATTTTTTCAGCAAAAGGTTTGGTTAGCTCAGCGAACCAAACGCCAACGGTGTTCATGGTCAAAGGGCCACTTAAAGCAACATATTTCATACCGAGCACGCCTTTTTGGCCTGCATCAGGTCGATCCAAGTGCTTTGATCCACTCATTTTGCATTCTTTTTCTTGAGGGCGGCAATGACACCCCCCACACCGTCGCTGCTCACCAATGCGGTGAACTCGTCGCGATAGGCCGCAACAAGACTGATACCCTCGACCTGAACATCGTAGACTTTCCAACTTCCTGTTGCATTGGAAAGGGAATAATCGATAGCAGCGGGCGAACCACGCCCCACCATCTGGGTGCGCACGGTCACATCACCATCAGATCCGTTGGAGCGGGTCGAGCGCACGGCCACATCCATATCGCGCAGATTGTTGATGGCGTTGGAATAGGTGCGGATCAGCAAATGTGAAAATTCGGTTGTAATCTGCTTTTGTTCGGCCGGACTTGCTTTCAACCAGTTACGACCCATCGCAATCTGAGAAATCCGCCCGAAATCGAACCGAGGAACCAATTCCCGTTCGATAATCGCCGTCAACTGAGGATTGACACCACCATTATCAGGCGGCAGCGACCGCACCGAGGCCGTCACCTCGCTTGCCATGCTCTTGACGAGATCTTCCGGACCAGCCGCCAAAGCAGGTGCCAAGGCACCAACAAACAGTGAAAACAAGATGAGAGCAAAGGTATTCCGCACTGTCGTTATCCTTGGTCCATATAGTCATTAACACGCATCAATGGCTCTGCTTGGCCGCACTGATCAATGCGTCACGACGCTGCAGGAACAAACTACGCGTGAACCGATACTTATCGAGGCTTGATGACGAAATTAAGTCTTCCGTTGATGAATTTCTGCTGCGCACATGAACGTATTCAAGCCCTGTCAGGCTGAAACCGGGAATAGGCTCCAGATAGGTGCGCGGATCAGACGCAATCCTTAATCCACGGCCCACCGTGTCGCGCAGGGTCGAAACGCCCATTACAGGCAAAACCAGATAGGGGCCGGGGCCTACGCCCCAGACACCAAAGGTCACACCATAATCGCCTTTGCCTTTGGGCAACCCCATATCGCTGGCGACATCGAACAGGCCACCCAGCCCGATACTGGTATTGATCAACACCCGGGAAAAATCATTCCCAGCCAGATTGCCGCGTCCCTGCAACCCATGGTTCACGCCAATATAGACGTCATCAAGGTTATCGAACACGTTGCCGATCCCGCGCCGCAACGGATCCGGCAGGAGATTGGTATAAAGAAATTTCACCGGCGTTGTGATGACGGCATCAAAGACTTCATTAAACATGAACACGCCACGATTAACCGGCTCGAACGGATCGAAAATTTCGGGCTCTGGCTCAACTTGTGCAGCGACAGGCCCTGGCAAGGGCTTCTTGGCAGCCTGAACAGGAGCCCCGAGCAGTGCAAACGACACAACGAATGCAAGGGGCAGACTTTTTAAACTGAGGGTCATTTACTGGTTCCTGTCGATTCAGACGCTTTATTAAACAAAAACTGGCTTATCAGCTTTTCCATAATCATTGCCGGCTGGGTTTTCGCAATTCGATCCCCTTGCCCCAGATACACGGAGTCGCCCCCGGCTTCTAGGCTCACATATTGCTCCCCCAACAGACCGGAGGTCAGAATAGAGGCGATCGTGTCTTTTGAGAA
>CANGQA010000057.1 GCA_947455995.1 Hyphomicrobiales bacterium
AAGATGATATTGGCCCGACCCTCGATATTGTCGAATGGAACAAATCCGACACCACCTTCGGAGATGGGGATGCGTGAGTCGCTGGAATTATCCCTATTGTCACCCATCATGAAATAATGGCCCTGCGGAACAACAAATTCAGGTGTATTGCGGCCAAGTGTGCTGCCGAATACCTCAAGTTCCTGCGTGATAAAACTCACCCCGTTGGGCAGCGTCTCGCTGTAGCGGATGGCACGATCACGATAGCCCGCGCCCGCCTGGATATCCTTGCGGTCAATCATGTCCTTTTTTACAGGCACACCGTTGATATGCAGATGCCCGTTGATCATGCGGATCCTGTCACCCGGCAGACCGATCACCCGCTTGATATAATCGGTTGAATTGTCCTTGGGCCATTTGAAGACAACCACATCACCCCGTACCGGATCAGACGACATAATGCGCCCCTCGAACAGATCAGGGCTGAAGGGAAAAGAGTGTTTGGAATAGCCATAGGCATATTTGGAGACAAACAGGTAATCCCCCACCAGCAAGGTCGGGATCATCGACCCTGACGGAATATTGAAGGGTTGGAACAGAAAACTGCGTACCACCACGGCAATCAACAGAGCCTGAAGCACAACAGACACGGTTTCGGCAAATTCCTGCCAAGCCTCGGTTGTCCGCACCCGTCCGAACGCAGCGCGCCATTGCGCGAGAAGTCCGATCTGCTGTTCGCCATTGTCATTGGTGCTGGACATGTGTGTGGTCCTGTTCTTGCTTTAGAAATAGGGCTTTAAATGTAGCGCGACCTTAGTCTGCGACTCATCTGCATGCAATGTTTTGCCAGTAAACCTATTGCGGGATCACCGCCCGCGCCTCGATGATGACGAAAGCCTGGGCCAGCGGATGTTCGTCGGTCATGGTCAGATGGATCACGGCCTCGTGCCCCTCGGGCAGCATGGCGGTCAATTGGACCAGTGCGCCGCCGGTCAAAGCCAAAGTCGGCTGACCCGAGCGCAAATTCACCACGCCGATATCGCGCAAAAACACCCCACGGCTGAAACCCGTGCCCAAAGCCTTAGAACAGGCCTCTTTGGCGGCAAAGCGTTTGGCCAGTGTCGGAGCCATTTCCGGCCGTCGCCTGGCTTTGGCCTGCTCGACAGGTGTGAAAACACGCTGGATAAATCGATCGCCAAACCGCGCCAACGATTTCTCGATCCGCCGAATATCACACAGATCAGAGCCGATACCGATGATCATACCGATCAGCCTGCCCGTTTGGCAGCACCGCGTTTGATCGCGGCCCGCATCCCGGCAATCGCCTGCTCAAGCCCGCAAAAAATCGACTCGCCGATCAGGAAATGCCCGATATTGAGTTCCATCACTGATGGAAAAGTCGAGATTATTTCTGCCGTGGAAAAATCAAGGCCGTGACCGACATGGATTTCCAACCCCTGCTTGGCTCCCGTCTCTGCTGCCTCTTGCAGACGGTTAAAATGGCGTTGTGCCTCATCGCCATGACCTTGCGTGATGGCCTCGCACCAGGCGCCCGTGTGCAATTCAACAACCGGCGCACCCATCCTTACCGCGGCAGACAGGGCCGCCGGATCAGGTTCTATAAACAGCGAGACGCGAATGCCTGCCTGTTTCAGACGTTCGGCAGCAGGTTGCACCACGCCATACCCACCCACAACATCCAACCCGCCTTCGGTTGTCCGCTCTGAGCGTTTTTCAGGAACCAGACAAGCCGCATGGGGCTTTGTCATCAGTGCAATCGCCACCATCTCGTCGGTCACCGCCATCTCGAAATTCAGCGGCTTGCTGATACTGGCGATCAGTCGAGCAATATCCCCGTCGCGGATATGGCGGCGATCCTCGCGCAAATGGGCCGTAATTCCATCCGCTCCAGCGGAAATGGCCAATTTGGCGGCGCGTACGGGATCAGGCAGATCACCGCCCCGTGCATTACGGACGGTTGCAACATGGTCGATATTGACGCCAAGACGAGGAATAACCTGACGTGAAACATCTGGACTTGCGTTCATGATCTTCAAGCCTTTAATGCTCGGCTTCCCGGTTTGATGGCAGGAATGGCCGCAAGCTCAGGTGGCAGAGCATCGGCGGAATATGTCGGAATATCAAGAGCCGCCAGAGAAATCAGCGGCACGCCCAAATCGGCTTTGCCTGCCGAACGGTCGATCAGACAGGCCGCACCAACGATATCACCGGGATAATCGGCAATCGAGGCGAGACATTCGCGCGATGAAAGACCGGTGGTCACAATGTCTTCAACCAGTAAAACCCTGGCACCCTTTTCAATCGTGAACCCCCGGCGCAACTGGAACTTGCCGTCCTCGCGCTCGACAAAAATGGCCTTGGCATCGAGATGGCGTGCCGTCTCGTAACCGGGCACGATACCGCCAACAGCCGGAGAGACAACAATATCGATCTTGCCGAAGCGAGCCTCGATTTTGGCAGCCAGCGCCTTGCAAAGCGTTTCGGTCCGCTTGGGATCCTGGAAAATAAACATTTTTTGTAAGAAAACCGGACTGCGCAAACCCGATGACAGAATGAAATGACCTTGCAGCAACGCCCCTGCGGCGCGGAATTCTTCCAAAACCTGCTCGTGCGTCATAATGGCTGGCGTTGTCATTCTATAGGCCTCGTTTTCATATGAAGAGTATTCGGTTTCTGATGCGCTCTGGTAAGCCCAGCGTCAAGCCGAAGCCGCATCCTGGATGGAAGAATTTTTCCACGTCCATTCCGGCCTCGAAATATTCAGCCATTCACACGTTCAACCTTGCTGACCACGGGGCGCATCCGCAACTGGCTGATAATGGCGTTTAAATGTTTCAAATCCCATACCTCGACATCAATCACCATGTCCCTGAAATCAAGGGAACGTCCCACCACAGTCAGAGAATCGATATTGCCGTCATTATCGCCGATCACCGTTGCGATTTGAGCAAGCGTACCCGGTTCATTGATCGCAGTCACCGCGAGTTGGGCAGGGAAACGTTGACGCTCTTGCTCTTCAATATCCCAGCGCACATCCAGCCAGCGCTCGGGTTGATCGTCAAAATCCATCAAACTTGGCGACTGGATCGGATAGATAGTGATCCCCTCGCCTTTGGTCAGAATGCCGATGATCCTGTCACCCGGTACGGCACCGCCATTGGGAGCGAATTTGACCGGAAGATTGCTGTCGATTCCGCGAATGGGAATAGCCTGCTCATTCTCCTCGCCATCTGCTTCCGTCTGTCCGCCCGGCACCTTGAAGACGAGCCCTTCAGCCCGTTTCAAACCGAACCAACCCGCTTCGGCCTTGGCAGGTTGGGGGCCAGCGCTGCGCTCGCTTTTGTAATCGGGATAAACGGCACTGACCACATCGCCTGAAAAAATTTCACCACGTCCCACGGCCGACAACGCATCGTCGAGCGAGGTACGGGCCAAACGCGGCAAGGCCGCTTTCAAACGCTCATCCTCATAGACTTTGCCCGCACGCGAAAAAGCGCGCTCGACAATCCTGCGCCCCAATCCGGCATATTGCAGACGCACCGCTGCCCGAGTGGAGCGGCGGATGGCAGCACGGGCCTTACCCGTCACAGCAATGGACTCCCAAGCCGCTGGCGGCACCTGTCCGTCAGCACAGACAATTTCCACCTCGTCACCATTGTTCAACTCTGCCAGCAAAGGCACGATACGCCCATTAACCTTGCAGCCGACCGCTGAATTACCAACAACCGTATGCACCGCATAGGCAAAATCGATCGATGTCGCACCACGCGGCAAGGCAATCAGTCGCCCCTTGGGTGTGAAACAAAACACCTGATCATGAAACAGTTCGAGTTTGGTATGTTCGAGAAACTCTTCGGGGCTGTCGCCCTCGGCCAGTGACTCCACAGTGCGGCGAAGCCAGGTATAAGCACGGCTTTCGCGTGCTTCTGAGCTTCCGCCAGTGTTGTCCTTGTACAGGGCATGGGCCGCAATCCCGTAATCGGCAATTTCATCCATGTGGCGAGAACGGATTTGCAGCTCGACGCGCTGGCGGCTGGGCCCTACCACTGTCGTATGGATCGAGCGGTAATCATTCTGTTTGGGTGTTGAGATATAGTCTTTGAAGCGGCCCGGCACACTGGGCCAAGCCCGATGCACGATGCCCAAAACACGGTAGCAATCCGCTTCTTTCTCGACAATCACGCGAAAGCCGAAAATATCCGATAATTGCTCGAAGGAAACCGATTTCCGCTCCATTTTACGCCAGATCGAATAAGGACGCTTCAAACGCCCTTTGACATCGGCTGTCAGTCCAGAGACTTCGAGCCTGTTCAGCAACTCCTTTTCAATCTCGGTGATCAGCGGGCCGCTTTCGCGCCCGACTTCCTCGAGCCGTTTGAATATGGTGGCATAGGCTTCCGGCTTGAAATGGCGGAAAGCCAGTTCCTCAAGCTCTTCGCGCATGTCCTGCATGCCCATGCGTCCGGCCAGCGGTGCATAGATATCCAGTGTTTCCTCGGCAATGCGCGCCCGCTTTTCCGGCGGTACAAAAAGTAGCGTGCGCATGTTGTGAAGCCGGTCAGCCAGCTTGACCAGCAAGACCCTCACATCGTTGGAGACAGCCAACAGCAGCTTGCGGAGATTTTCGGCCTGTGCGGCTTTTTTTGATACCAGATCAAGCCTGCGGATCTTGGTCAGACCATCAACCAGTTCGCCGATCTCGGAACCAAACAGCCGGTCAATTTCCTCGCGGGTCGCCTCTGTATCCTCGATCGTGTCATGCAGCACGGCTGCCACGATGGTCGCGTCATCCAGTTTAAGATCGGTCAGTATTGCCGCCACTTCAAGCGGATGCGACATATAGGGATCGCCGGAAGCGCGCACCTGTGTGCCATGGGCGCGCATGGCATAGACATAGGCGCGGTTCAGTAAAGCCTCGTCGGCTTGCGGATTATAGCGCTTCACGCGCTCGACCAATTCATACTGACGCATCATGATAAGACAGAGTCGTGTCTAATCAGGGTGCAAATCAAGCAAAATCTCGCAAAAGATCAAAAAAAGATAAATTCGTCGGCCAATAAACGAAAAAACCCGGAAGTTACCTTCCGGGTCATGACTGGATCATCTCAAACGCAATAAAGATCAATCGTGATCATCATCAGCGCTACTGCTCGGAGGCACGAGACCCTCCAGACCGCGCAGCAAATCTTCTTCGGTCATCCGGTCAAATTCAACGGACGAATCATCGCTCGAGCTATTGCCGATCAATGGAACCTGTTCAGCTTCCGGCTCATCGACATCAACATGCTTCTGCAAGGAATGAATGTAATCTTCCTTGAGATCATCGGGTGAAATCGTTTCTTCGGCGATTTCACGCAAGGAGACAACAGTATTTTTATCGCGATCCCGGTCCACAGTCAGCGGCGCACCCGAAGAAATCATCCGGGCACGATGTGCTGCAAGCAGAACCAGCTCAAAGCGATTATCAACTTTTTCGATACAGTCTTCGACCGTCACGCGAGCCATGCGCGCTCCGTTAAGTTAGTGGTTTCGGGACATGAACGGTGCTGATACACGCTTTTGCATCGCAGTGCAATGTTTTAGCACATTTTCCGATCTTTCTTGCAACAGTCTGTTTCGCGCTGCCACACAGCGAGGGAAAAGATAAGGTAAAATGGAGCGTCAAACTGATTTACAGCAAAATCCAAATCAAGAGTTTAATGAAGTATATCAAACACACTTTCGCGTGTATTTTGCACAATAACGAACTGATTTTTTAAACCAAATTCTCACAATTCAATGGAATTCAAATCCTGGTGGTGTTAATAACAGGAATGGTTTTTTATGATGTTTTTTATTCTTTATCATCCGAAGAGCTTGACATTTCGTTCTTTCAGTGAACAAATTCAACCTAAGGTGGAACATGCGTGGTATTTCTATCATTAATTTCGGTGCTTCATAGATAAGATTTATCGTGTATTTTTGACTGAACACAGTGCTGCCTTTGAATAGAAACACTCTGATAAACCAGACGTTCTACAACAGAATTAATCCATATTTCATTTTAAGGTTATCCCATGCCGCGTGCCGAAAGAACTGCCCTCTTCATTGATGGTGCCAATCTCTATGCTACAGCCAAAGCCCTTGGTTTTGACATCGATTATAAAAGATTGCTCAAAGAATTTCAGGGCCAAGGCCAGTTAGTTCGGGCTTTTTACTACACCGCGTTGATTGAAGATCAGGAATATTCGTCCATCCGTCCTTTGATCGACTGGCTCGATTACAACGGGTACCGGGTCGTGACCAAGCCAACCAAGGAATTTGTTGATTCGCTTGGCCGCCGCAAGGTCAAGGGCAATATGGATATCGAACTGGCGATTGATGCGCTGGAACTGTCTCCTTTCATCGACCATATGGTGCTGTTTTCCGGCGATGGCGATTTCCGCTCGCTGGTGGAAGCGATGCAGCGTCGGGGTGTCCGTGTGTCAGTTGTCTCCACAATCACATCACAACCTCCGATGGTGGCCGACGAATTGCGCCGCCAGGCTGATGAATTCATCGACATCATCAATCTGACAAACCGCGTCGGTCGTGACGGCGGCAGCGAACGCCAGGAGCGCGCCCCGCGTGAACGTCGCCCCGTTGAGGAAGACACCGAACAAGCCTGAGCCGATTGAGCCGGCTTCGACACCAAACACAATCAAGGGATCATCATGTCGCAATCTGATGATCCCTTTTTGGTGTCGCATGATTTTCCAGAAGCACCGCGTGATTGCCCCTTGTGCCCGCGATTGAGTGCGTTCCGAAACGACCACCGCAAAAGCAAAGCCGATTGGCATAATGCGCCTGTCCCCTCGTTTGGTGACCGAAACGCCCGTCTGCTGATTGTCGGCCTTGCGCCGGGCTTGCAGGGTGCCAATCGCACCGGCAGACCGTTTACCGGTGATTATGCGGGAGACCTTCTTTATAGCACGCTGGATCTGTTCGGTTTTTCGTCGGGCCAGTTTCAGGCCCGCCCTGATGATGGATTGATACTCAACGATTGCCTGATTACCAATGCGGTGCGCTGCGTACCGCCAGAAAACAAACCCACTCCGGAAGAAATTCGACTGTGCCGCGGCTATCTGCAGGACACCATCGCCGCCATGCCGCACCTGAGAGCTATGGTTGTGTTGGGCCGAATTTCACACGATAGCGTGCTGCGTTGTCTTGGCCTCCCCCTCAAAGCAGCGCCGTTCAAGCATGGTGCCATCCACGATCTGGTCAGTGTCGCGGGCAAGCCCATCACTCTTTTCGATAGCTATCATTGCTCGCGCTACAACACCAATACGGGCGTGCTGACAACACAGATGTTCCATGCCGTATTCCAGAGCGTCAGAAACAGGCTTGGTCCTATCTGAAATTACCGAAAACCATATCGGGTGAGCTCAGATTATGGCGCGAGGGAACCAGACGCCCCGCCCATAATTCGGTCACGGCAGCATCGCTAAAGGAAAAGATCGGAGCCTCTTTCCACTGGGTTCCGTCTTTGGTGCGCCATGCCACCTCAGCCATATCATTGTTGAACTGGGTCACATACATCGAGCGCAAAGCGGCTAACGGATAGTTTCGTGGAATATCCTTGTAATCGACATCGAGTACGATGCGATCCTGATCGATGATCTTAATGCCGATGGTGGCAGAGCCGCCGCGTTTGAAGGACAGCGTAAACAGCTTCTTATCCGGATCGAAGCTGATCTCTTTCAAATCAACAATGGGGCGAATCTGGGTTTCCACAGGACCGATCAGGAAGGACGATCCATAGGCTGACCAGTTCAAATGAGCGGGCGGCAGCGGACGGGCCCGCCAGTAGCCATCGGGGGGATAGAAAACCAGCACTTCTTCGGCACGCTCTTTGTGCCTGATCCAGAACTGGACAAAATGAATCCCTGTTTCCACACGATTGCCAACCCTGACCGGCACTGTACCCGGACGCCAGAACGATGGATAGGCATAGCCGGTCATCCACATTTCTGGAGTTTCAAAGATCGTGACGCGCTTGGCATCGGTCGCAAAGACCGGATCGGTGTTCATATCGCAACTGGTGAAATCGGGGGCATAACGATCGGCCACGATCATGCCGATATAGGACGGATGCACCGCTTGCACTGTCATATGCTTGACATCGCTTGATGACAATTCAAGCGCGACATTGTCCTTTTCAGCACAAATTTCACGCTCGCTTTTATTTTTGACGTCAACGGACAATTCTTTGCTCTGGTCTGCAGCAAACGCGGCGCAGGAAAAAACCGTCAGTGCACCCGCAACACACATGCCTGCAAGCATAGACCGAAACGTCGTCATCGCATCCCTCATCACAATGAAAGTCCTCACGCTATTTATAGTTGTTTATGTACAAAAAATAAGCCCCTATTATGAAGCAGATGATCAACGCCGCCTATTCAGCAATCCATCAAGCTCACGCAGAATATCGGGCTGGTTGCGCTCCTCGGGAAGGGCAAACAACCCCTGCTGTTTCAACCAAACCCCGAAGGCTGGACGCGCGGTAAAAACCGCGAAGGGAATGGCCAGCAAATAACCCGCTGTCAGGGGCAACGAGGCCAGCAGCAAAGTCATATTGCTGAAGGCCAACACCCCAGTGACCACAAGCCCGAATACGGTTTGCGGCCACAGACCCAGAAACGCAGTTTTCCATGACAAATGATGCGCATCACGCAACTGACCACTCCAGATCACTGAGCGGCCGAACAACAGCCCCAACATGAACAGGCTGTTTCCGACCGTCGTGATCCCGCCGAGAAGAAAGCCGAAAACGGTTTCATAAAAACCACCCAGCCAGAACAGTCTGGCACCGCCATAGCGGGTGAGTTCGCGCGGTTGCATGGCAATATCAATCAGTCCCGCCCATTTGGGGGCAAGACTGGCAATCAGGAATACGCCATAGAACCCCCAAGCGGCAGCACTGTTGAAAGCCAGATCGGGGTCGAATTGATAGGCCTTATAGGCAATCAAAGCGATTGTGGCGACAAAGCCTGGCAGTCCGATAAACATCAGAATTGCCCAAATGAGCTGGAACCTGCTGGTCGGAAGCAGTCCGGGCCAATTCAGCAAGCGAAGATATTGCAGATTGCCCTGACACCAGCGCAAATCGCGGCGGGTGAATTCAAGGACTGTCGGCGGATTATCTTCGTATGAGCCAACCTCGACAGGCAAGACGCGCACTTCAAACCCGGCCTTGCGCATCAACACCGCCTCAACCTGATCATGCGACAGGATAGGCCCACCAAAGGGAGGAGACCCACTCAATGCCGGCAAGCCGCAATGATCCATGAAAGGCGCGGTACGCAAAACCGCATTATGCCCCCAAAAGGGACCACAATCAGCGGCCCACCACGCCTGCCCCATCGTATAGGAACGCATGCCATGACGCATGCCAAATTGGAAGATGCGGGCAAAGGCACTGTCGCTAGGTGCACCGACCACCAGACTTTGCAGAATACCGAGTTTCGGCGTGTCCTGCATGATGCGGATCATCCGGCAGATGGTCTGACCATCCATCACACTGTCGGCATCGAGGGGCAGCAGAAAGGCATAATCATGCCCCCAGCGATCACAGAAATCTGCAATGTTTCCAGCCTTATACCCGTTGTTTTTAATGCGCCGACGATAGACAAGGCTCTCGGGCCTTTCCGCCATTCCTTTCCATGCCGCAAACAGGGCCTCCTCGCGTGCGATGATTGCGGGTTGATCGCTGTCACTGAGCACAAAAAAGGAAAAGCTGGCGCCCTCATTCGTTGCATCCAGACTTTCCTTGATCACATGCAGCCTGGCAAAGGCGCGTGCGGGGTCCTCGTTGCGCAGCGTCATCAAAATAGCGGTAGGAAGACGCAGCGGTTTACCCCTGTCACCAACCTCTAGATAAGGCGCCACCTTCCGCAAACCATCCGATGTGCCGTGTAACAGCCAAAGGCCAATCATCGCATTCCAGAAGCCAAGAACCGTCCATGGGACAGCCAACATGAATGCGCAGACAATCGCACTATCGACCCATGACCATGCGGAGACGCCATAATCCGCAGGACTCAAAATTTGAACAAGCCAAAGACCGAATCCTGCCATAGTGATCAGGTTCAACAGAGCAACCAACAGACGGCGACGAAAAATTTCGCCTCTGGATTGTAATCCCGTAGGCACCATATCAGGTGAAGACTGTAACGCTTTGATCATGATCGGACATGTTCCATTGACGAAAGAACCCCATGCTTCACTTAGGGGCAGCACGCATAAAACCGCAACAGGATTGTGGGTCAAGTCGACCCGTCAGTATGAATTGCGCAAACAGACGCTGGCTGCTGTCGGGCCCGAACAGGCGTTGATCCGAACACTTTTCAGCGGTGTCAGTCGCGGCACCGAGCGACTTGTCTTTAACGGACTGGTGCCCCCGAGTGAATATCAGCGCATGCGCGCTCCCTTGCAACAGGGAGATTTTCCATTTCCCGTTCTGTATGGCTATGCCTGTTCCGGCGTTGTTGAACAGGGACCGAAACAACTGGTGGGGCAACAGGTGTTTTGTCTCCACCCCCATCACGATCATTTCATCGCACCTGTCTCGATGCTGGCCCTGTTGCCACCCGCTTTGCCTGCCAGACGCGGCACACTTGCTGCGAACATGGAAACAGCCCTCAACGCTTTATGGGACAGCGGCGCGAGTGCTGGTGACCGGATTGTGGTGATCGGCGGCGGGCTGGTCGGTCTGTTGGTATGTTTTCTGGCCTGCCGAATGCCCGGCGCCGAAGTGGTTGTGGTTGATCCGCTTGACCGTAGCGCGCTGACCAGCTCATTCGGGGCACGCTGGATGACACCCGAACAGGCCGAAAGCCTTGCCGGTTCGGCAGATCTGGTGTTCCACACCAGTGCCAATCCGGCCGGATTGGCTTTGGCGCTGGAATTGGCCGCAGACGAGGCCAAAATCATCGAGATGAGCTGGTATGGACAACAATCGGTTCCACTCCCACTCGGCCAGAGTTTCCATGCGCGGCGGCTGCATCTGATCAGTGCACAAGTCGGACGAATCCCGGCCGATCGTGCACCCCGCTGGACCTATCAAAGACGCATGGCCAAGGCTATCGCCCTGCTCGATGATGACCGTCTTGATGCGCTGATCACCCATGATATTGCCTTTGCTGACGCCCCCGCACAGCTTCCGGAATTGCTGATTGACCAAGCCGTGATTGCCACGGTCCTGACCTACTGAACCCTTAAAGGATATGCCATGTTTGCCCTTGAAGTTCGCGACCACATCATGATTGCCCATTCGTTCAAGGGTGATTTTTTTGGACCCGCCCAGAAAATGCACGGTGCTACTTTCGTGATTGATGTGGCGTTTTTTCGCAAGACGCTGAATGAATATAATGTCGTGGTCGATATTGGCCGCGCGCATGACGCGCTGAAAGCGGTGATTAACCCCATCAATTACTGCAATCTGGACGAGGTTGAGGCCTTTAAGGGCCAGCAGACCACCACCGAATTTCTAGCCCATCACATTTTCAAGGAAATGGCGCTGGCTGCCCGCGAAGGACGCTTGGGACCGGGCGGCGAAGGGATTTGCAAAATCCGCGTCAGTCTGCATGAATCCCACGTCGCACGCGCATGGTATGAGGGCGAAGTGAACTGAAGAATGCCGGAATGCAACGACGATGAAAGCTGCCCGCCCCCTGACCATCGGCTTTGCCATTCCCGGCGATCTCTCGACGCCGACCGGGGGCTATCGCTATGACCGAATGGTGATGGACGGGCTTGGGGAGTTCGGGATTAAGGTGATCCATATTCCCCTGTCGGCGCAGTACCCGACGCCCGATCCGGCGACACGCCAGGCCACAGCCCGGCTGATCAACAACGCAGCCGTTGATCTCTGGCTGGTGGACGGGTTGGCATTCGGGGCGTTTGATCCGGTCGAACTGTCTGCTTTGAAAGGGCCCGTCATCGCGCTGGTCCATCATGCTCTGTGCGACGAGACCGGCCTTGATCAAGCCGTGGCTGGAGCCTTCCGGGAATCGGAAAAAAAAGCGCTCGCCATTACTGAAGCGGTGATTGTTACCAGCGAACAAACGTCTGAGCGGATATGCCATCTGTTCGGGTTAGAGGCCGCCATGGTCCATGTCGCCGTCCCCGGTGTTATGATGCCAGTCTTGACCGATGATCGGCCTTCTCCGACTTTAAGGCTGTTATGTGTGGGGTCTATCAGCCAGCGCAAAGGCTATGATCTGTTGATAGCGGCACTGGCTCCATTGCAGGGACAGGCTTGGCAGTTGGGCATTGCCGGACGTTTGGATGATCAAGACGCGACCCGACACCTGCGCCAGTTGATCGACAACAACGGATTGGCGGAGCAGATCACGCTCTACGGACCTCTCATGGACGAGGAACTGGAGAGCATGTGGGCCAGACATGATGCCCTGCTGTTTCCATCGCGCTACGAAGGGTATGGGATGGTTCTGACCGAGGCTCTTGCTCATGGCCTCCCCGTCCTTTGCTCGGATCAGGTGCCTGCAGCCGAGGGTATGCCTGCCCCTGCTGTGCTGCAGTTAGGGGTTGAAGACCGGCAAGAATGGACCCGCCAGATCAGCCGGTGGCTGGAGTTGCCGGAGCTGGTCAGCACCGCCAAACATTCCGCCCGAAAAACCGCACGATTGCTTCCGCAATGGCGCGACACCACCGCCAAAATCGCGAACATTATTGATAGTGCATATGTTTCTTGGCATAACCCTATGATTAAAGCCCCGAATGGATGAGCAAATGACCGGATTTAGTGCTGATTGGCTCGCTTTACGCGAAGAGGCAGATCACGCAGCCCGCAATGAGGATATCGGCTTTCAGGTCGCCAATTCTCTTTCCAGCCATGACTGCCCGCTGATCGTTGATCTCGGTTCCGGCACAGGGTCGAACCTGCGGGCTTTGGCGCCCTTGCTCGGTCTAAAACAGCATTGGCACCTGATTGATATTGATGCCGGTCTGCTGGCACACGCCAAGGAACAGTTGCGTGAGTGGGCCGATTATGCCGAAGTCGTGCATAAAAGCCTTGTGCTCTATTGGGGAGAGCAGCAGATCACGGTGGATTTTTCACAGGCCGATGTGTGTAAGGATTTCGGAATTCTTTTTAACAAACCACCGCAACTCATTACATCTGCAGCATTTTTTGATTTAACATCGGAACAGTGGATCTCAGAATTTGTGCAGCAATTGGTGCAGCATTCCACGCCTTTCTATACAGTTCTGACCTATGACGGTGATGAGCAATGGCACCCCAGCTACCCTGAAGACAAAGCCGTATTGGCAGCTTTTCACCGCCATCAGGGTATGGATAAAGGCTTCGGCCCCGCCGCTGGTCCCAAGGCTACAACCTGTCTTCAGCAAGCCTTCTCGCTTGGAGGCTACGAGGTGATGACAGCACCAAGTCCGTGGGTGCTGAATGCGCAGGAACATCCCGATCTGATGCTATGCCTTGGTCAGGGCATTGGCGAAGCCGCTGCCCATTTTGCCGAAGCCGAAGCCATTACAAGCTGGCAAGACGCGCTGCATTATCGACGCCATGCGGTTATCGGGCATCAAGACCTCTTTGCAAGACCGATTATCGCTTAAACCATTCGCTCGAACACCCCGTCTCTGGCTTTGAAACGGTGATAGAATGCCATGCCGATATGTCCGCAAATGAGCACTGCCAGCCCTATAGCCGCTGCTTCGTGCAAAGAAAAAAGTTGCTTCATCAGCTTATCCGAGCCTGTCACATCGAATGGAACGGGCAGATAACCGAACAGTGAAATGGGCTTGCAACAGATCGATGTCGCCGCATAACCGGCAATCGGGATGAGCAGTACAAGCGCGTACATGGTCCAATGCGCCATTTTGGCAATGACGAGCCCCATCGGATGAAGCGCGTTTTCATAAGGCGGTGCACCTCGGATTGCCCTCACGGAAAGCCGGATGACCGCCACGGCAAAAGCAAGAATGCCCAGTGACTTATGCCCCTCGAAAAACAGGTTGGTCAGGGGCCCTTCCCCCATCCGCGTCATCAATAGCCCTAATGGAATAAGGCTCAGGACCAACAGGGCATGCAGCCAGTGCAAGCTTTTTTGCAAAACCGGATAACGGTTGCCCATGACAATTCCCCATTTGGATATGCCACCTTTCGAACATCATCTCGTCATTTTTACACACTAGACGGATGGGCGAAAGATGGTCCTGATCCAGTACTGCGTTCAGGCCGTAAGGAAGGGACACGAAAGAGTTTGCCCGATCATTTTCGATCACTGGTCACATGCCCCATTTTTGTGGCATAATGCAAGTGTTGCGGGCGTAACAACCAGTGTCCTATTTTTTTCAAAAAAGAGCCTCGAGACTTACAGTGACACATCATCCCACCACCCGCCTTCCGAGCAATTCCGATATGGTGAGCGTTGAACGGCTGATTTCAGAGATCCGATCTGGTCGGCCTGTTTTGATCCGTGACAAAAACCAGCTCTTGCTGGCAGCCAGTATCGAGATCTTGGGCGAGGAACTGGCCAGACGGCTCGATCTTCTTGCTGACGGCCAGGCCTCACTGTTGTTGCCTGCTGCTCGTTTGCGCCGATTGGGACTGGAGCGCGAAGCATCCGGCAGGGTCGCTTTACCCAAAGTCGATCTGAACCGGATCGAGATGCTGGCCCTGCGGCTTGATGCCCGTATTGATGCCCCTGTTATGGCCGTCTCAGCGATCGAGCGCGCCGCCCTCGATCTGTCGACACTCGCCCTGATATTGCCTGCGATGCTGATCATTCCGCTGTCCTCTCCGCCTGTCATCATTCCTGATTTGCTGGAAGCCACGCAGGACGCGATTAGCCAGTATCGACGCAATCGCAGCACTGACATCAGCCTGATCAGCCGCGCCCCGGTTCCTCTGGATGGGGTGATGACAGAATTCGTTGTGTTTCGCGGCGGTGAAGGCTTGCGCGATCAGGTGGCAATCGTGATCGGAAAACCCGATTTCAACGCGGTTGTGCCCGTGCGCCTGCATTCAGCCTGCCTGACCGGAGATTTGTTCGGCTCGCTGAAATGTGACTGCGGTGACCAATTACGTGGCACCGTGCGTTTTATGGCAGACAATGGCGGCGGCGTGCTGCTTTATCTGGATCAGGAAGGACGCGGCAACGGCTTGTCGAACAAGATCCGCGCCTATTCCCTCCAAGCCAATGGTTATGACACTTATGAAGCCGATGAAGTCCTGGGCTTCGATCTCGACCAGCGCCGATTCGACTTTGCAGCAACCATGCTGGCCCAATTAGGGGTTCAACAGGTCAAATTATTGACGAATAATCCCGAAAAAATTGCAGCAATCATCCGTGCTGGATTACAAGTTGTTGCCCATGAACGTGTGATCGGCCGTCCGACAGCAGAAAACGTACATTATTTGACATCGAAGCGTGATCGTGCGGGACATTTGATTGATGTTGATGCTATGAATGCGCGTCTGAACAGCCAGGACTAAGATAAGGGCGTATTTGGGGTGGATTCCGAGGGTCGCAAACAGAGCTTTCCGCTTGCCTTGACACTCGCCCTCTATCTTGGTGCATGGATATTTTTATGCTGGCCTTTCCTCTCAGGCCAATTCACAATTCCATGGGATGCTAAGGCCCATTTCTATCCGCAATTCTCTTTTCTGGCCCAAGCGATCGGGAATCGCCATTGGCCGTTGTGGAATTCCTATACTTTTGCCGGAATGCCCCAGATTGCCGATCCGCAATCGCTGATCTTTTCGTTGCCACATCTGTTGGTTGCTTCGTTTGATCAAAATCCCAGCTTTATAATGGCAGATGCGATTGTGCTGGGCTTGCTGGGTCTTGGCGGTGTTTCGATTATCATGCTGTTTCGCGATTTCAAATGGCATTGGGGCGGTGCTCTGATTGCCGCTATCGCCTTCTCGCATGGCGGATCCTCGGCGTGGCGGATCCAGCATACGGGCCAAATTCTCAGCATTTCATGGTTTGTTATCAGCTTCTGGATGCTCAATCGCGCTCTGATTCATAACAGCCTCCGTTCGGGTGCAGCCGCAGGCTTTGTTGCCGCCATGATGGTTTTGGGCCGCGACCAAATTGCTCTGCTGGGCTTGTATTTTCTGACACTGACCGTGCTCCTGCACTATTTCACGTCAGCTGATCCCAAATCCGCGTTCAAACGCTCGCTTGGTCCTTTGGCCATGGGTGCATTGGTCGGGACCATCATCGTCAGCTTCCCTCTTTTGATGACGTGGCTGATGGCTGAAAGCTCCAACCGCCCGACGATTGATTACGAGGGCGCTGGCCGTGGATCCATGCATCCGGGCGCTTTACTGACCCTGCTCATCCCCAATCTGTACGGGGTCGATGGCCCGCTGGTGTTGCATTGGGGGCCACCAAGTCCGGCATGGGGACCGCTTGATCTGTTTATTGCCCGCAATATGAGTGCGCTGTTCATGGGGAGCGTGCCGATGCTGGCGATCATCATGATTGGCTTTGGCCGTGAGGCGTTCAAGCATCGGCAGTCCTGGATTTTACTCGGCGGATTCTTGCTGGCAATTCTCTATGCTTTAGGCCGTTATACCCCGCTATTTGATGTGTTTTATCACCTGCCCGGTACCGATCTGTTCCGTCGTCCGGCAGATGCCACCTATTACATCGGCGCTTTCGGGGCGATTCTAGGCGGTTACTGCCTTTCGCGCGCGCTCGACAACTCCCTGCCTGACCGCAATCCGATGCTATGGCGTCTTTCATTGCTGTCAATTATCGCGTGGTTTACTCTGGCTATCGGACTGGCCTTGTTCAAGCACCAATCCGGCAACGCAGAAATGCCGCTGCTGCTGGCGGCAGGTTTTTGTATTGTTGCGGTTGTTTTGCTGGTGCTGTCGCAACGCTCGTTCGGGCCATGGCTGGCGGTTGCGCTTTTTGCTTTGCAGGTGGTGGATGTGCGGGTCAATAATGGCCCCAATGAATCGACTGCCCTGCCCCCCTCCAACTTCGATGTCCTTAAAGTCGGTTCGCATGACCGCACCTTGGAAGCGATAAAAGCATTTTTGAAAGAGGATACCGGACCCGACCGTCGTGATCGGATCGAGGTGATCGGCGTTAATTTCCATTGGCCTAATGCCACGATGGTACAAAAGCTCGACAATGCATTGGGCTATAATCCGTTGCGGCTGGCCAATTATGTTGCTGCCACCGGAGCGGGAGATCACACTGCGCTCATCTCCCAGAAAAACTATACAAACCTGCAACCCTCCTATCACTCCTTGCTGACCGATATGCTCGGCGTGCGATTGATCGTCAGTTCCGCGCCTTTGGCCGAATTAGACCCCAAGGCGGATTTGGCAGATTTTCCGCTGCTGGAACTGACAAAAGACGCCTATATTTACGAGAACCCCCGTGCTTTGCCACGTGTGATGCTGGTAGCCAACGCCATTCCAGCCAATCAGGATCAAATCCTGACCAGTGGAGAATGGCCCGACCATTTCGACCCACAATCCCAGGTTGTGTTATCTCCAGAAGATGCTGAAAAAGTGCCGTCTGGCGGCATCGGCAATGCCAGTTTGAAAGATTGTGACAGCCAGAAAGTGGTCGTCGATGTCAATGCCCCGTATGGCGGTGTGCTGGTTCTGAATGATGTCTGGCACCCGTGGTGGCGGGCTACTGTCGATGGGCAGGAACAGCCTATTATGCGCGCCAATGTGATTTTCAGAGCGGTTACCGTTCCTCCCGGCCAGCACAAAGTAAGCTTTGTATTCACCCCTATCGAGGGCGCATTGGACGAATTGAAAAGCCGCCTTCACATTGGCGGCCTGTCCGGCAGTCACTAATATCAAGAAAAACCGAAGATCGGCGCTCGCAATCAGAATTTGTCGCCGCGCATCACGCGGGCCTTGTCGCGGCCCCAATCGCGTTTCTTTTCGGTTTCGCGCTTGTCGTGCAACTGCTTGCCCTTTGCCAACGCCAATTCCAGCTTGGCGCGGCCTTTTTCGTTGAAATAGAGTTTGAGTGGCACAAGGGTCATGCCTTCGCGCTGCACCGCACCGATCAGCCGATTGACCTGCCGCTTGTGCAGCAACAATTTGCGGGGACGTTTAGGCTCGTGGTTGAAACGATTGGCCTGCAAATATTCAGGGATGTTGCAGTTGATCAGAAAGATCTCGCCTCTGTGTTCACCGGCATAACTCTCGCCAATGGTGGCCTTGCCACTGCGCAATGACTTCACCTCAGTACCGGTCAGCGCAATGCCTGCCTCGAAAGTATCCCCAATCGTGTAGTGAAACCGCGCCTTGCGGTTATCAGCCACGATTTTGAAATTGGGGTTTTCCTGCTTGGCCATCCGCTCTTACAATCTGTTCAGTCAATTAACGAGTGCAGCATGCACCATTGCTTGATGGATTTTGGCACGTGTCGGGGCGGTCACCGGCACCATCGGCAGGCGCACATCCTCTGCAATCATCCCCAGTTGCGACAGCGCAAATTTCGGACCCGACGGATTGGTCTCAATGAACAAAGCAGTGTGCAAGGGCATAAGACGATCCTGGATTTTCAGTGCCGTTGCATAATCGCCATTCAGGCAGGCCATTTGGAATTCGGCACAAAGACGTGGTGCAACATTCGAACTGACCGAAATACAGCCATGCCCGCCATGGGCCATAAAACCCAAAGCGGTGGCATCTTCGCCCGACAACTGGATGAAATCCGGTCCCATTGCCTCGCGTTGCGAAGAGACACGGGCCAGATTGGCAGTGGCATCCTTGACGCCTGCAATATTCTTCAATTCATACAAACGCTTCATGGTATCAACCGACATGTCGATCACCGAGCGTGGCGGGATGTTGTAAATGATAATCGGTATACCGATCGCATCATTGATCGCCTTGAAATGCTGATACAGGCCTTCTTGCCCGGGCTTGTTGTAATAGGGCGTCACCACCAAAACGGCATCAGCGCCGGCTTTTTCGGCATGGCGGGCAAAATCCACAGCCTCGATGGTGTTGTTGGACCCCGCACCTGCAATAACAGGCACGCGGCCATTGGCTTCCTTGATGCATGCCTCGACCACTTGCTTGTGTTCTTCATGGCTCAGCGTTGGGCTTTCACCGGTGGTACCCACAGGAACCAGCCCGTGCGACCCTTCGGTGATTTGCCAGTCAACCAGTTTGCGGAACGCGGCTTCATCCACCTCACCATTGCGAAAAGGTGTCACCAAAGCCGTATAAGAACCGCTGAACTTCACTGTCATAACCCTCTCCCGCTTGATGCTGAGCACAGCACTATCATCATTATTGATCTGTCATACAGCGTTGGCGGCGTTCATGAAAGCACAAGATGCACCCTGACCATCATATCCAATGCATAAGAGCCATCTTTTAGCCGCAGATTAGTAATTTTTAAACCATGCAGATCTATTATAAATGTTTAGATGCGAAATGGAATCATAGGTCTCATGCGTTCACGATCCTCCTTGCGGCTGTTCTTTGTACTGGGTCTCTCCGTATCACCGGTAGCGTTGCAGGCGGGAGGCCTGGATAGCCTGTTTGCTTTCATCCAGCCTACAAACAGCGCCTCGTTGACTCCCGCGAGCCTTCCGCAATCTTTGGGGCAGTTTTCCCCTCAAGACATCAAAACCCTCAAACGTTCGATTGCCGCCTATAAAGCGGGAGATATTGCCCAGGGCGATGCCATCAGCACCGATTTGGGGCAATCCATCCCCGGTATCGTGGCTGAATGGGTGGCAATCCGCGCGCAAGCCTCTACGCTCGGCTATACCCGTATCAGTCATTTTCTGACCGCCTATCCCGAATGGCCGACCCAATCCCTGATGCGAAGACGAGCAGAAGAGGCGATTGTTGCCGAAAAACAGCCTGCCAGTGTTGTGCGCTCCTTTTTTGCGCGCAACAATCCAGCAACACCCGGCGGCGTGTTGATGTTGGCTGAAGCCATGATGGCAGAAGGCAAAACGGCCGCAGCCATCGAGCTTGTGCGTAACAAATGGGTGTCGGACGGGTTCAATCAGGATCTCGAGAATAAAATTTTAGCCTCCTTCGGCCAGCATCTGAAACGGAGCGATCACCAACATCGGTTCGAGCGCGCCATTTTCAGTGAAGATGGCGATGTCGCCTTGCGCGCTGCACAACGGTTGGGGCCTGAGGAAATGGCCATTGCACGGGCGGCCGCTGCCCTGTTCGATAAAAATGGCAATGCCGAAAAGCTGATCTCGGCCATTCCGCAAAAAGCCCAGAACGACACGACCGCACAATTTCTGCGAGTCAAGCAATTGCGCCGCGGCGAGCGTTTTTCTGAAGCCGCCGCCGTTTTAAGCCAGTCCAACCATGCCGTCGAGCAGCAAAACGGCACGCAATGGTGGGTTGAACGCCGCCTTATTGCACGCAAACTGGTTGATGCCAATCAGGCTGCCTTAGCCTACAATGTCGCTGCTGGCCACGCGGCAAGCACGATTCCAGACAAGGTGGAGGCGGAGTTTACAGCAGGTTGGATCGCGCTTCGCACCCTCAACCAAGCCGAAAAGGCCAGCCGTCATTTCGATCAGGCTGCCAATGTCGCCAAAACCCCGATTTCAATTTCACGCGCCGCCTATTGGCAAGGACGCGCCGCCGAGGCGCAGGGTAAACAAGCAAGCGGCTTCTACCAACGCGACGCCCAGCATGCCACCACCTATTATGGGCAATTGGCACGCGCCAAACTGGGACAATCGGATGTCAGCATTCAAAACGGCCCGCAAGGCTCGGTTCAGACCATCGCCCGCAATTTAGGTGTGCAGGGTGTTGCTGCCCTCTATGCCGCGGATGAACGGACTTTGG
>CANGQA010000058.1 GCA_947455995.1 Hyphomicrobiales bacterium
CAAAACGGATGGGCACAGACCACGCCCGATTCCCGTCGCCAGCTCAATCAGGATATCCAGAACCAGCAACGCCAGATCCAGGAGCGCAGCCGCGAGATCGAGCAGCGCGTTCTCGACCAGCAGCGCGAGGAAGAGCGTTACCGGCGCGAACAGGATGAACGCCGCCGCCGCGAGGAGTGGATCGAGCAGCAACGCCAGAGCGGCCAGCCCGTGATCATCATCGATCCGAACCGCTCACGCCCGCCTTATGACAATCGCCCTGCTTCCTCCTATCAGCCCGAACCGAACTGGGCGGAACCGGTGATCCCCGGTTGGGATCGTCAGCGGATTATCTTGCGCGGGCAATATTGGGTCCAGCCCGGCCCGCAATGCCAGCTTGAAACATGGATGGATGGCCGCGGACAGCCATTCCGCAGGTGGGTTTGCCCCTAACAAAACCCCAAGCTGTGAAAAAGGGGCATGACGACTGTATAAAGTGCCGCTAACATCACCTCCAATGAAGCGCCGGAACACGCATCATCAGAAATCCGGATGTCATAAAGAGGGAGAGATCAGCATGACCATGTCAGTTTCACGCCGTGTGTTTACTCTGGGTGCCGCAAGCGCCTTGGCGATGCCTGCCATCGGAGCGCGGGCGCAAGCCACGGTGATCCGTTGGGGCGAATTGCTCGCCAATAGCCATCCGCAGGTACAAATGGCCGAACGGATTGCCAAAGAGGTCAAGGAAAAATCGGGCGGGCGGATTGATATCCAGCTGTTTCCCAACGGCCAGTTGGGCTCGGGCAAGGACATGATTGAATCTGTCTCTTCCGGTGCTTTGCATCTGACCACCGATGGCGCGGGGGCGTTAAGTGCGTTTTTGCCGCAATTGTCGGTGATTGAAGCGCCCTATCTGTGGCGCGATGCGACCCACCTTGCCAAGGTTAACCAGTCTCCTTTGATGGGCAAGCTGAACAATGATCTGGTCGCCAAACGCGGAATGCGCATGCTCAATGTCACCTATTACGGCAAGCGGCATCTGACTTCGGGGACCAAGAATGTGCAATCTCCGGCCGATATGGCTGGTTTCAAATTGCGGGTTCCCGCGGTGGATGTGTTTCTGGCGATGGCCGAGGCATGGGGCGCACGCGCCACGCCGATTGCGTTTCCCGAGCTCTATCTTGCCCTGTCGCAGGGCGCGGTTGACGGTCAGGAAAATCCGCTGCCGACCATCCAGAGCGCCAAGCTGTTCGAGGTCCAGAAATATCTGATCCTGACCGAACATATCATCACCCCTCGTATGATTATCGTGAACGAGGCCTTCTGGAAGGGCATGCCCGCCGCGGACCGTGGTCTTGTCGAAGCCGCCTTTGATGCCGGTGCAGCCTGGCAGGACAAGGAGCTGCTTTCGCAGGAAGCTGGCCTGGTCAGCACCCTCAAGGGTCAGGGCATGACAGTGGTAGAAGCCAAGGTCGATGATTGGCGCAAGCCTGTGATGGCCAGCGTGCCGAAAAAATTCGAAGAACGCTGGGGCAAAGGCACTTTCGACGCCCTGGCTGCCCTTTAAGGGTTCGAGCGTCATCGCAGCGGATGCGGGGCATTTGGCCCCGCAAAAGGGGAAAAGGATGTCGTTTCAGAATTTCTATGCCCCTTTGCAACGGGCAATGACGGTTTTTGATTGCTGGGTATCCCATTTGGCCAAGCTGTTTGTCGTTGCACTTTTGCTCACGGTGCTGGCTGGCGTGTTTTGGCGTGGTTTCAGCAATCCCTTGAGTTGGACGGATGAAGCCAGCGGCTATCTCATGGTCTGGACCGCCTGTCTGGGCTGGATTCTGGCGACTCGCCGTCATGCCCATATCCATATCCGCTTTTTTCAAGACCACATGCCCAAATCGATGCGATGGCCATGCTTGTTGATCATAGAGCTGATGGTTTTTGTGTTCGGATGTTTTGTGGCCTTCAAAAGCGTGCATCTGGTTCTGGTCAATTCGGATATCGAGGCCACCAGCATGCCGATTTCGGCAGCTTGGCTTTATGTTCCATTGCTGCCCGCAGGAGTTGTGACGGCAGCGCAGGCGCTTGCTGATTTCTCCCGTCATTGGAACGGCCGAACGGAGGCAGTATCATGACTGCCATGATGCTGAAAATTGCCGGTGTCTGGTTGATCACGATTCTTGCGGGTTTGCCGCTCTTTGTGTCGATGGGATTGGCCTGTCTGGTCTTTCTGTTGCTGGCCGGGATGCCCGTGACCGTGTTGCCGCAAAAAATGGCGGGATCGATCAATTCCTTTCCGATTATCGCTGCGCCTTTGTTCATTTTGATGGGCAATATTCTGGCGGCGGCGCAACTGACTGACAAGATTGTCGCCTTTGCCAGTGCCGTAATCGGCTGGGTGCGTGGCGGTTATGCCCATGCCAGCATCATGACCAGCATGATTTTTGCGGGCATGGTGGGTTCTGCCGTTGCCGATGCCGCGGGGGCGGGGGCGATTGAAGTGCGTGCGATGCGCAAGGCGGGTTATCGGCCCGAAACCGCAGCCTCGATTACGGCGGCAGCTGCAACAATCGGCCCGATCATACCGCCCTCTTTGCCGATGGTGATTTACGGGGTAACGGCGGATGTTTCGATTGGTAAACTGTTTCTGGCAGGGGTTATTCCGGGTCTGTTGATGGGGCTTGCCCTGATGGTGATGGTGTCGCTGGTGGCGCGGCGCGAGGGCATGACGCGGAAGGCTTTTGTAGGCTTCAAAGTGGTGGGAGCCACATTTTTGCGCGGCTTTTTTGCCCTGATGACGCCCGTAGTGATTTTAGGCGGTATTTTTGGTGGCTTTTTCACGCCGACAGAAGCGGCAGCGGTAGCCTGTCTTTATGCGTTGTTTTTGGGGTTTGTTGTCTATCGCACCCTGACCTGGCAGCATATTGGCCCCATTCTGGAGGAAACGGCTGAAACCACAGGTCTTGTGCTGGTGCTGGTGATGGCTGCCGGGGCATTGGGCTGGTGCATTTCCATTTCGCGATTGCCCCAGACCCTGACCCCGATGATTCTTGAGACGATCAAGGATCCTCTGATCTTTCTGCTGATGGCGAACTTGCTGATGCTGCTGATCGGCTGTTTCATGGAAGCCTTGGCGGCCATGCTGATCCTGATCCCGATCCTTGTGCCTGCCGCAATCAGCTACGGGATCAATCCTGTACAATTTGGTGTTGTGATGGTGCTGAATCTGATTCTGGGCACGATCCATCCGCCTATCGGGGTGGTGCTATTTGTGGTCACTCGCATTGCCGATGTGTCGTTTGAAACAATGTCCCGCGCCATTCTGCCCTGGCTGATCCCGCTTGTGGCGGTATTGCTGGCCATCACGGTCTGGCCACCGCTGACCTTGTGGCTCCCCTCGCTTTATTTCTGAGTTTCGTAGTAAACAGCCTGATGGATAGCGAGAACAATCAGCGTGACGGTGCGCGGGTCTGCCCGTGTTGCACCGTGTCTACAGGGATCAACCGGCGCAGTGTGCTCGGTTTTGCAGCCACAGCCATGGTTCCATTTTCGCCGGCCAGTGCTGCCGGTGAGAATCCGGTTGAGCCAGCATTGACGCTGCCGATTGATCGGGGCATTGCGTCTCCGGTGGCTTTGACACTGGATGCCTGTTCGGGTGGCTTTGACGGCCATCTCTTGCAGGCGTTGATTGACTGGATGGTACCCGCAACAATTTTTGTCACGGGTCTCTGGCTGGCCCATAACAGACAAGCTCTTGCGCAGATTATGGCGCATCCCCGCTTGTTCCATCTCGGAAATCACGGAGCACTCCATCAGGCGATGGTGCTGGGAGATCGGTTGATTTACGGGCAAAAAACCGTTGGTACAGTTGAAGCAGCCCGCCAGGAGGTGCTTGAAGGCGGCAGACTGATTGAGCAGGCCACCGGTGTCACACCAAGATGGTTTCGGGGCGCCACAGCCCTTTACAGTCCATCTTTGCTGCCGATGATCGAGGCGTGGGGTTATCGGGTCGCAGGCTATTCCCTCAATGGAGATGCGGGGGCCAGCCTGTCCGCCCAGTCCGTGGCTGCACGGATCGGACGCGCCAAAGCCGGTGATGTGATTATCGCCCATATCAACCAGCCGCATCGCTCGAGCGGAGCCGGCGTGGTGGCCGGCGTGAAACGGCTTGTTGACCAAGGATTCACCTTTACTTTACTCGACTCAACTGTTTGAGCCTAAAAATACTGAAAACTATTGCTCTTGATGTGAAATCATCGCATTTGATCGAACCGCCCTCTAAAATTTCTGATTTCATGTCCCGTATTGTTCTCGCCCTTCTGTGTTCTTTTGTTCTGATTGTCAGCGTGGCAAGGCCTGCTGACGCGCGCGCTGAAAGCTATGTTGCGGGAGACAGTATCGGCATGGGTGTCGGTATGGTCTCGCAATTACCCTCGGTGGCAGCCATATCCATTGCGATCCGTGGTCCCAAAATTATCGACCAGTTGCGCGCCGTTCCTGCCGGTTCGACCGTATTTTTGAGCCTAGGCACCAATGATGCGGTATCCAATCTGGTCAAAGGCGGTGCGGATCTTGATCGGCTGGTCGCCTATGCACGTGATCAGAGGTTGAAAATATATTGGATCGGTCCGCCTTGCGTGCTCAAGCCCTGGGATGAGAGCGCAAAAAAACTCGATGAGTCCTTGCGTGCCGAGCTGGCTAGAACCGGAATCACTTATGTGAGTATGCGGGCGGCGGCTTTGTGTGATCCGGCTGTACGGGCCAAGGACGGCATCCATTTTACCATGGCGGGTTATCGGATGATGTGGCAGTTGGTTGCAGAAGCAGCCAATGTCAAACCGGTGGTGCAGTCCGCCCCTGTCCATGCAGGGGGATCCCATGGTGCTCCCCCGAAAAAGAAGCGTAAAAAGCCGCACAAAAAAGCAGCCGGACCTGCTGCGACTTCTGGTGCGGTCAAATGAGGTTGACGGGACGGATGCGATGGAGCGCCTCATGGTTGGCGGGTTTGGTGATGGTGTCGGTCTCCGGCCTGGTCACACCTGTGATTGCACAACCCGAACCGCCCCACTTGGCCTTTGTCGGGGATTCAATGAGCGACGGTCTTTGGGGGGGCTTTATCCGCTTGGCCACCAAAAATGCCTGCTTGTCGAGCATATCATACGAACGGCACGGTAAAAACGGCATTGGACTGGTGCGGATGGATCAGGCCGATCTGGTGCGTGACTTCCTGTCTATTGTGCAAAAAACCGCCAGCCCGAAGGTGATTGTTTTGTCAGTCGGTTTGAATGATCGGCAAGATGCCTGGTTTGGTGACCGCACCCGTATTCCTTATGGAAGCGAGGACTGGACGGTGTTTTATAAAAACCGTCTGACCCAGATGATGGATGCGGCCGAGGCAGCTGATCACGGTCTGGTCATTTTGGGCCTGCCCGTGCTGCGCGAGGCCAAAGCCAACGAGGACGCCTTGGCCAAGAATAAATTGCTGGCTGATGTGGTCAAAGCCTATGGCAAGCCGTCGATTGTGTTTTTGCCAAGCCCGCTTGATCCGGCCGAGGGTGCACAGGCTTTCAAATCTTATGACAGGATCGCAGGCAGTCTGGTTCAGATGCGTGCATCGGATGGCGTGCATTTTACCCAAGCCGGTTATGACTATCTGACTCAAAGCCTGTTGTCGGCCATTCTGGCGGTAATGCAGCAAAAGGGCTGGACGCCAGCGGGGCCTTGCCCTTGAGATCGCGTAATCCGCTGCCATTCGGTTGGGGGCCGGTCATTGTCTTGGTTGTTCTGTTGAGCCTGCTGGCACTTAAAACCGCCAAAAATCTGATCGACGATCATCCCGAAGGGATTAAGGCCTGGATATCTTCTGTGCTGTCGGGGCAAGAGGATATCCCGGTTGAAACCGCTGATAAGGGGCAAGCGACACCGATTGTGATGGCCATGCTCGGCGATAGCCATATGGCGGCCGATCTGTTTAGTGGCCATGTCCGCTCGATGCTGCAACTCCACTACGGCGAGGGCAACGGCTTGCTGTTTCCTCTGGGCCAACCGCATCCGGGGATTAGAAGTGGTGCCGTTACCATCCAGGCGTCCGCCGGATGGTCCTATCGAACGGTCATGAACACACCGGCTGACACACGCTATCTTCTGTCCGGCTCAATAGCGGAATCAACGGCACAGAACCAGACACTGTTTTGGCAAGTGCGCCGGCGTCCGCTGCCCTTCGAGGCAATTGAGCTGGTGTTCCAGACAGGAGCACAGGCCGGAGAGATCGAGCTTTCTCTGAATGGCGAGCCAGCGGTTCAATTTGATCTATCCCGTCAAGACGAGGGGGTGGTAGCCATTCCCTTGCGCCCTGATGCGGCCAGTGACGGTGTCTTTCGCTCTTTGCTGCTCACAACGCGCACGGCCAGACCGGTTGTGCTTTTGCAGGTCTTGGTCAAACCGCGGCCAGCCGGGATCAGCGTGATCAGCACCGGCTATCCCGGAGCAACATTTTCGGTGCTCGACCGGATGGATAACGTGCGCTTCGATCAGGCCTTGCAACAGCTCAAGCCCGATCTGCTGGTGCTGGCTTTCGGGACAAATGAGGGATTTGACGACCATCTGGCTATACCGCGCTATCAGCAAGTGCTGGGACGACAAATCAGCCGGTTCAGACAGCTATTGCCGCAGACCCAACTGGTTCTGATCTCGCCGCCCATCGGGGGCAGAGCCAATGCCATGCAGGATTGTGGCTGGATGGAGCCACCTAAACTGGCGCTGGTGCAGCAGGCGCAGGACCAGCTGGCCCGCAGCCAGTCTATTCCGATCTGGTCTTGGGGGCAGATCATGCCGCAAAGCTGTGCAGGACATCAATGGACACTTGATCAGCCGCGTCTGATGGCGGATGACCATATCCATCTGACCGGCGAGGGGTATCGCCGGAGTGCTGAGGCTTTTGTGACATTTGTGATGCCTGTGATCGACCGGACCATAAGGGAGCGCAACGATGCTGTTCCCAAGCACTGAATTTGCCATCTTTTTTGGTTGTGTCTGGGCTGTGGCCTGGTTGTTGCGCGAGGCCAATACGGCACGCAAATCGTTTCTGGCCTTCTCCAGCCTGTTGTTTTACGCCGCATGGGATCCCTATTTCGTTGTGATGCTTCTCGCTGTCGCGGTGCTGATGCTGGTGTGCGGACAATGGATCGAGCGCAACACTGCACGGCGACGGCGCGCCAGCATCACCAGCGCAGGCATCATCATGTTGTTGGCTGTGCTGGTATATTTCAAATATGCCGATTTGCTGATTGCCTCGTCGATCCAGCTTGCAGATCTGTTTGGGTATTCCCTTAATCTGGATCTGGTTGAAGTGGCGGTGCCGGTCGCCATTTCATTTTTCACTTTCCATGCGATTTCTTATCTGGTCGATGTCCACAAGAACACCATCAAGGCATCCGACAGCCTGTTGGATCTGACACTCTATATCAGCTTTTTCCCTCATCTGGTTGCCGGTCCGATTGTGCGCGCCCGCGAGTTTTTGCCGCAACTGGGCGAAGTGCCGCGCCAGATGTCACTCCCGCTTGGTGCGTCGATGGCGCTGATCATCGGCGGTTTGTTCAAAAAGGTGGTGATTGCTAATTATCTGGCCACTGCTCTGGTCGATCCGGTCTATGTCGATCCTACTCGCGCCTCCATGCAGGAAGTCTGGGGTGCCTTTTACGGTTATGCGCTGGTCATTTATTGCGATTTCAGCGCCTATACCGATATTGCCATCGGTATTGCTAGCCTGTTCGGCTATCGCTTTCCTCAAAATTTCGACCAACCCTATCGCGCGCTGTCGGTTCAGGATTTCTGGAACCGATGGCACATCACTCTGTCACATTGGTTGCGGGATTATCTGTATATTCCGCTCGGGGGTAATCGGCTCGGACGCTGGATGACTGTGCGCAATCTGATGATCACCATGTTTCTCGGCGGACTGTGGCACGGCGCCAGTGGCACATTTATGCTGTGGGGCGGATTGCATGGCGTGGCTTTGATGGTCCATTATGGCTGGGCGAGGACAAGGCTTGCACATGATTGGCGCAATTACCCCAACTATCAGGCTATGTGCTGGTTTTTGACTTTTCACACGGTGTGCCTGTTATGGATATTGTTCCGTTCCCCTGATCTGGAAACCGCCAGACAATTTTTCAATGCTTTGCTGCATGCACCGGTTGCGGCGCAAGGATTGTCTCCGACTCTGTTGATACTGCTGGGTTTGGGAGCCCTGACACAGATCATCCCGAAAGCGGTTTGGACGAGATTGGCCCAAAACTTCGATCAAAAGCCGCTCGCGATACAAAGCGGTTTGGTGGCACTGGCTTTGCTTGGTCTGCTGGTGCTGGCCCCGACCAATGCCGCGCCCTTTATCTATTTCCGGTTCTGAGGTGATGATGGATCAGCAAGGGCAACATTTTTTGCAACACACATCGTTCAGACGGGCGATGCTGGTGATCTATCCGGCTTTGCTGGTGGGTTGGCTGGCTTTTCCGGCAATAGTGCTGGATTGGGCGAGCGAACGGGCTGCGCAAGGGCTGTTACCCCAAGCCATCCTGCCCGTATTCGAGCGCGTGATGACCTTGTCTGAATATCTCGGGGTCTCACAGACCATGCAGCTGGTCCATCATCAATTCAATGCGCGGCTGGATGAGCGGATTCGTTAAACGGGCGACGGTTTAGCCGCCATCATTTTTGCGCGGTGGCATCACCGATGCGGTTTGCGGCTTTGCAGTAGGTTTTTTCACGGCCGTTGCCGTCACTTTTCCTGCGGGTGTCGCTTTATTTGCTGATGTTTTTACCGGTTCAGCTTTGCTGGGGCCTGACTTGCCGGCAATGGGCTTGCCGGCTTGCGGCTTGGCGATCACGACTGTTGCAGCAGGTTTTCCAGATTTGGTGGCTGCGCTTGCAACGGGCTTGCCGGCAATCATTGTCTGTTTGGACGGTGGCTGCGGAGCCAGTTTGGCGGAATTTGGTGCAGCCTTTGGCATAGCGACGGGAGCCACGGTTTTGACCGGGTTGGCAGCAGCAGGTTTTGCGGGCTCGGACGGAGCAGCTTGTGGCACGAAGGGTGCAATGCTGGCGACCTGTGCAGGAGCAGGATGGCGGTTGAATTGTGCGGGGCGGCCATCGGTGCGCAGCGTGGCCAACAGGACCTTGTCATCGTCCCCTTCCATAGGGGCGCGGCCGATATAATCGACCTTCACGCGTGCTGTTCCCAGATGTTTGAAATTCAGGCTGGTTGCAACCTGCTCGGACACATCGACCAGACGGTCATCATGATAGGGACCGCGATCATTGACGCGGGCGATGATCGAGCGGCCATTCAGGGTATTGGTCACACGGACATAGCTCGGCAATGGCATGGTCGGATGGGCAACAGAGATGGACTCACGGTCGAATACTTCGCCATTGGCGGTCATGCGGCCATGAAAGGATGGGCCATACCATGAGGCCGTGCCAACCGCGCTGTAATTCTTGTCCTCGCGGGGCACATAGAGCTTGCCAGCCACGGTATAGGGCTTACCCACCATGTCATAACCGCCGCCTTTTGGAATAGGCTCGCCATCGGCAATCACTTTTGGGCTGGCTTTGACGCCGTATTTATTGCCCGAAGCGGTCTTGGTTGAATTTGAGGCACAATCCGCCACCAGCAGGCTCAGCACGATCACTGCTGCTGGACGCAGCCAGCACATCGTGTTCCGGCTCCTGATCAGCATGCTGACAGCTGAAGCCTGTCCAGCAAGCAAGGAGGTTGGGCCGTAGGATTGCTGTGTCAAATCAATATCCTTGCAAACACCAATGGGGCGCGTTTGTTCCATTGCGGAACAAAAGACACCGATCATGCCGACTGTAGACCTGTCATCGCCTGCTTGCCACTCGGTTGGGTGGTATTTTTCTGCTTATGCTTACCAAAGCCTTAACGGTTCACGGTTGTCGTGAATCACTTGTTGCGTCAAATTGTGGCCTCACGTTGTTTTGATCTGGATGAATTTGTGAGCCCTCCCCAAAACCGGCTTGTGCTTGAACTGTCGGTCTTGTCGGCCACCAGCTTTGCCATGCTGGGCTTGCACCAGCCATTTTTCCCGATCTGGTTGGCGACGCGCGGGCTGGCAGCCGAGCAAATCGGTCTGATCCTATCCGTGCCGATTTTTTTGCGTGCCTTTGTCGGGCCGTGGATCACCGGATTAGCCGACCGTTATATCGCGCCGCGCCATTTGCTGGCGATCGTCGGGGGGATTGCCGGTTGCGGCTGGCTGATGATGCCGTTCAGTCCGGATTTTCCGGTCTTGTTGGGGGTGGTGACCTTGACGGTCACGATGATGCTGGCACCGATTCCGCTGAGTGATGTGATCACCCTCGATGCGCTGCGCGATCATCCCGCGCTGGTTTACGGACGCTTGCGGGTTTGGGGATCCATTGCCTTTATGTCGGTGACCTTGCTTGCGGGTCTCATGGTATCATGGCTGGATGTGACGGTCGTGCCTGTGGTGATGGCGATCTTCAGTTTCGGCACCACTGCCGTGGCACTGTGGATGCGTACTGGCATGTTCATTCCATCGCGCCACATCAAACCCGCCGATCCCGACGCTCCAGAACAGTCCACACCGCCGCTACCGATGCGGCTCTATCTCTTGTTGCTTGGCATTGGATTGGTCGGCTCGTCCAATGCCGTACTGAATGGTTTCGGACCGGTTTTATGGGTGCAGCAGGGAATTCTGTCGTGGCAGATCGGTGTACTGACGGCTTGTTCGGTTGTCGTCGAGATTGTTGTTTTCTGGCGGTTGGGTGGCAGCCGGGAGGTTCACAAAGCCTATCGCTATCTGATGATAGGCGGCGGGGTGGCAATTGTCCGCTGGTTGCTGATGGGCTTGGCCCCAGATGTCCTGGGCATCGCCGCTTTGCAGACCCTGCATGCTTTAACCTTTGCTCTGTTCCATCTCGGCGCTTTGGCGATGGTGGCCGCTCTGGCACCTGTGGCCCGCCGCGCCCATGTCCAGGGTCTGTTTTCTGCCGCCAATGCCCTGATGTTCGCCTTGGTCACTGTATTGGCTGGACCCTTGGTGCAGGCTTGGGGCATCAAGGCTTACTTTGCGATGATCCCCTTTGCCATGGCGGGGCTTTTGCTGATCATACTGTCGCATTACAAGAAGTAATCGGGCAAGGCGGACCCGCGCCAGTGTAGAGGCTCGACTGCTTCATATCAGCGGCGAATTGTTCTATAGTGACGCCAAGATCAAAAATGACGTATGTCAAAATCATCAAGGGACGGACCAGCACGATCATGAGCACCCATCACGCATCAGTCTATACCGGCATCTATCCAATTGCCCCGACTCCTTTTCTCGAAAATGGCGATCTCGATCTGGACGGGATGCGGCGCGTTCTTGATTGCATGATTGACCAGGGCGTCGATGGTATTTGTATTCTGGCAAATTACTCCGAACAGTTTTTGCTGACCGATTCCGAGCGTGATCAGCTGACCGATCTCTGCCTTGACCATGTTGCCGGACGCGTGCCGGTTATTGCCACCACCAGCCATTTCAGCACCCGCATTGCCTGTGAGCGCGCGGCAAAGGCCAAAAAGGCTGGCGCGGCAATGCTGATGCTCATGCCCCCCTATCACGGCACGGGATTGCGGGCCGATGAAAATGGCATGGTCGAGCATTTCGCTGCGGTTGCAAAGGCTTCTAACCTGCCGATTATGGTTCAGGATGCTCCGCTGAGCGGGGTAACACTGTCGGTTCCGTTTCTGGTGCGTCTGGCCAAGGAAGTGCCCTTGGTGCAATATTTTAAAATCGAAACCGCACAGGCCGCGGCCAAATTGCGCGGGTTGATCGCGGCAGGCGGGGCTTCGATCCTCGGACCCTTCGACGGCGAGGAATCCATCACCTTGATGGCCGATCTTGATGCAGGCGCCACCGGGACCATGTGCAGTGCTTTGCTGCCGGATCTGATCCGTCCGGTGGTGATCGATTATCTAGCAGGCCGCCGCACCGAGGCTGCCAGCCAATATGCGCGCATCCTTCCGCTGATCAATTACGAAAACCGGCAATGCGGCTTGCGGGCAACCAAAGCGATGATGGCCGAAGGCGGGGTCATCAAATACGAGACCGTGCGTCATCCTCTTGAGCCGTTACACCCCCAGACACGTGCCGGTTTGCTGGAGCTGGCACGCGAGGTCAAACCACTGGTTCTAAACTGGGGCAAATAACCCTTTCACCGCGGCAAAATACAAGAGAAATCATGGCCCCATTCCGGGGCCATTTTCTTGGGTGGATGGTTGACATCAACAGGTGAAAGGCGTCGAATGATCATGTGATAATTAAAAGCAAAAAGTCTGGCAGGCGTATCAAGTCCTGATTGGATCCGGCAGGGAGAAATGACAATGCGGGCATGGCTTACGGGTGTGATGGGCGTTGCGGTTGCGGTTCTGGCCGCGCTTTCGCCTTTGTCTGCGCAGGCTGAGCCTCTGAAAATCCGCATCGGTTGGTCGACCATGCCGGGGCATATGATTCCCGTTCTTTATGCCAAGCCGGACATCCTCAAATATTATGGCAAGAGCTATACTGTGGAGCCGATCCTGTTTCGCGGCAGTTCACCGCAAATCACCGCAATGGCGGCGGGTGAAATCGACATGGCAGCATTCTCGGCCTTGGCTCTTAATCTGGCCGTTCTGAATGCACGGCAGGACGTGAAGGTGCTGGCCGATATCATTCAGGACGGGGTAGGCGATCAGCATTCCGAAACCTTTCTGGTCCGCAAGGATTCCGGCATTAAGACCATTCCCGACATGAAAGGCAAAAGGATCGGCAGCAATGCGATCGGTTCGGCGTCCGATACGGCGATCCGTGCGATGTTCAAGAAAAGCGGCATGATCGACAAGCGCGATTATACGGTGCTTGAAGTGGCCTTTCCCAATATTCCGGTGATGCTGGATGAAGGCAAAATCGATATGGGCACTGTGTTGCAGCCGATGTCCGACCAGCTGATTGCAACGGGAAAATACGAGGTTCTGTTTCGCGCCAAGGATGCTGTAGGCCCATCGCAACTGGTGTTTCTGGCTGGACGCGGTGAATTTCTCGCGAAGAACCGCCCGCAATTAATGGATTTTTTCGAGGATCATGTGCGGGCCATGCGCTGGTTTACCGATCCTGCCAACCGCGCAGAGGCTTTGCAGATCATTGGCACTTTCATGAAGCAGTCGCCCGATAAGCTCGGTCATATGTTCACCAAGGCGGATTATTATCGTGATCCTTTCCTGTTTCCCAATATACGCACGTTGCAAGACAGTCTGGCGGTGATCAAGGATGTCGATCTGGCCCCCAACGTCATCCAGCTAGAGCCGAAATATGTCGATCTGAGCTTTGTCGAGGAAGCCAAACGGCGGATTACTGCCAAACAGTAATCCCTGCCATGACAAGGGCGAATAATCGAGAAAGACAGTTGGATGACAGCGGATTTTGGCATCAAAATCGAAGGCGTATCCCATGCCTATAGCAGCGGGCAAGGACAGCGTGCTGCGGGCACTTTGGCTCTGAAACAGACAGACTTGGTGATCCACAACCATGAATTCCATGCCCTGCTCGGCCCGTCAGGTTGCGGCAAATCGACCTTGCTCTATTTGATCGGCGGCTTCATTCCGGTTCAAACCGGTTCTATCAGCACGCAAAAGGGTCCGGTGACCGCGCCTGGTCCCGATCGCAGTATCGTCTTTCAGAATTTTGCATTGTTTCCTTGGAAAACAGTGCTCGAAAACGTGATGTATGGCCTGCAGAAGAAGGGATTACCGGATGCCGAGTGTCGCGATATTGCCCAGGCCCATATCAAACTGGTGCAATTGAGCGGTTTCGAGCAGGCCTACCCCTCGCAATTGTCCGGCGGTATGCAACAACGCGCCGCTATAGCCCGCACTTTGGCGGTTGATCCCGATATTCTCCTGATGGATGAGCCATTCGGTGCGCTTGATGCGCAGACGCGGCGGGTCATGCAGGAAGAATTGCGGATGATCTGGAAACGGCGACCCAAAACGGTGGTTTTCGTCACCCATGATGTGCATGAGGCGGTATTTCTGGCTGACCGCATTTCGATCATGAGCGCGCGACCGGGCCGGATCGAGCACCAGATCGAAACCGGATTGGGGCTGGAGCGAGACGAAAGCACGCTGACCGATCGACGTTTTGTTGAATTGGGCGAACAGATCTGGCGGCTGGTGCGGGAACAGGCGGTGCTTGCCAGCCGTGGGGGGCTGTAATGGCAGGCAGCGACATCCCTTCTGTTTCCGAAGAGGACAGAGGCAGTTCAGTGGTGGTTCTGGCTGCGCTGTGTGTGCGCTATCTGCCATTGGCGATCATGTTGGCTGTCTGGGAGTTGGTTGGGCGTTCCGGCCTTGTGTCACAACAGATGTTGCCGGGCATCGGAGCGATTGCTGCGGCTTTTCTGGATCTTCTTCAAAGCGGTGAATTGATCGTGAATGCGTGGCGGTCTTTGTCGCGTGCGGCAACGGGGTTGGGACTGGCTGTGCTGATCGGCATGGCGGTCGGCCTGTTGATGGCAACACGGCCGATGTTCCGCACCTTCATCAATCCGTTGGTGCGTATTCTGTATCCGATGCCGAAATCGGCTTTGATTCCGCTGGTGATGATCTGGTTCGGTCTGGGTGACGCCTCGAAAATTTTTCTGATCTTTCTGGGCTGCCTTCTTCCGGTGATTGTGAGCGCCTACAATGGAGCGCGTGGGGTCAATCCTTTTATTATCTGGTCTGCCTCCAGTCTTGGTGCCAGCAAGGATGAGATACTCCGCGAAATTATTTTACCCGCCGCTTTACCCGATATTCTGTCAGGCTGTCGTACGGCACTGGCTTTTTCGTTCATTTTGATGGTGAGTTCGGAATTCGTGATTGCCAAGGATGGTCTGGGTTTTCTGATCGGCAGTTTGGGAGATGGCGGAAATTATCCGGCCATGTTTGCGGTGATCTTGAGTGTCGCGGGCACCGGGTTTGTGGCTGATCGGTTGTTCGGCAGTTTTGCCAGCCACCGCTTGCGCTGGAAAGAACAGGCATGAGCCCATATTCGGCAAGCGATTACCGGGATCAACTCCTGCAAACACTGGTGCTGGCAGGGCTAGCATCGTTGTGGGAGGTCAGCAGTCGGGCCGGATGGGTGCATCCGTTTTTGTTGCCGCCCCTGAGCGATGTCCTCGTGCGCCTGTTTACGGATATGCAGAGCGGCGCGGTATTTGTTGATTTGGGTTTGACGCTTTATCGCGCATTGACGGGTTTTATGATTGCGGCAATGCTGGCCGTTCCGCTGGGTCTCTTGATGGCACGGCGGCGGGGGGTGCAGTGGTTTTTCGATCCCCTGATTTCCATCGGCTTTCCGATGCCTAAAATCGCATTCGTTCCTATTTTTATTTTGTGGTTCGATATTTACGACACATCGAAAGTGATCATGATCACGTTCTCGTGTTTTTTTCCGATTGTCACAGCGACCTATTCCGGCACAAGCCAGATCGACAAATGGCCGCTATGGTCTGCCCGTTCCCTGGGTGCGACCGAAAGCCAGCTCTTGCGGGAAATTATTTTGCCGCTGGCCTCTCCCGCCATTTTGACCGGCTTGCAGATCGCCTTGCCGGTCGGCATGATCACCACCATCGTCACCGAAATGCTGATGGGTGGATCCGGGGTCGGTGGGGCCATGATCGCGGCAGGACGTTTTGCCGATTCCGTAGGTGTCTTTGCGGGTATTATAGAAATTGCTATATTGGGTATGGTCGTGATCCGCGGGCTCGATTGGTTGCGTGCGCGTATGCTGGTCTGGCATCCTGAAAACCGCTCGTATTAAACGGTTGTGCCGAGCTTGAAGGAATAATTGAACATGGATTTGCGGGTCAACGATCTGCAGTGTGTGCCGTATGGGATGGACCATTGGCACATCAATGATATTCGCCTGGCCTCGTTTTCGGGACGCGGTTTGGTGTTCTCGGCGGTCAATCCATTTGTCTTTGTCGGACCAGAAACCTTGCGGCTGCACCAGTTACGTTATCATTTTGCCGGTCTAGCAGGTGCCAATAGCGGAGAGAAAACCTCCGATTTGATTTTGCGCAGCCTGCATGCGTTGTGTTCGCCGTGGGATGGACCAAGCCGGTTGTTTCTGACCGTTTATTTTCAGGAGATCGAGCAACGGCTCGCGCAAGATCAGGCTTTGCATGAGGCTGCGCGGCGGTTGTCAGGGCTTTATCACTGGCAGGATTGGCTGTTTTCTGCACCCGCTGCTTTGCCGCGCGCTCATCTGTTCGCACCGGATTTTGGTCCTGCCAAGCCGGTGAGCGAAAACGATTTTGTGCAGGTTGCCATGGCCTTGCGCATCAAGGGACGCTTTATTGCGGTCTTGACCGAAGCCAGCGCACCGACACCCAAAGCGGCACGACAAAAGCGCAGTCGGCTGGAGGCGCAGGACATTGAGGTGTTACAGCTCGATAGCACCGGCGGCACGGCGGCCATTATCCGATTGGTCGACCGGATTGTTGAGGCCGAAGGTTCAAGCTTCTGGCAAGCCGATCCGATCCCGCAAGGCCCATTCGCCCCCAACACGCTCAGCATTTAGGATTGGGATTGCCTCAGCAAATCAAGGCTGGCCTCGATGGCACCAGGGGCAATGTCGCGGGTGATAAATACAATGCGTGTGTCGTGGTCGTCATCCGGCCAGCTCGCCAGACTGACGGATGGGTGCAACAGATGTTGAACGGCCTGAATGATGACCGGACCGGGACGCCCTGCGACATGGACAATGCCTTTGATCCGCAACAAATCCTTGCTGCGTAGCGACAAAAGCGAGTTGAGCCATCGTTCGAGAGCCTTGGCCGTAATCGGCTCAGCTGTGCGCATGCAAAAGGCACGGACATGGGCATTATGGCGGTTTGGGTCGTTATGGGCATGTTCGTGGTCATGCCCATGGTGATGGCCGTGATGGGACTGAACAGCGGCATCACCGAGCCAGTGGTTGATATTGCCATTGGGTTGATGGCTATGCGCGTCGGGTGATCCGAAAACCAGTTCTGTTGTGATATCGCCCTGAATGACCAGATGGTTTTGTGCGGTCGGATTGATGCGCTGCAAGTCCGCTTGGATATGGCCCAGACCGTTTGCGTCTGTCAGATCGCTTTTGGTGATCAGGATGCAATCGGCCGCCGTCAGTTGCTGGACGGCTTCTGGATAGTCCTCCAGCGTGGACAGGCCATTGACGGCGTCAAGCGTTGCCACCACCCGATGCAGGGTGAACAAGGGCGAGATCATCCGGTCATTGGCCAGTGTCTGGATGATAGGGGTTGGATCGGCAAGGCCTGTGGTTTCAATCGCAACCCGCGAGAAGGGCGGCAGCAGGCCCTGTTGTGAGCGGCGGACAAGATCGAGTAAAGTATCAACCAGATCACCGCGCACTGTGCAGCAGATGCAACCGTTTTGAAGCACCACGGTGTTTTCAATCGCTTGCTCAACCAGCAGATGATCAATCGGGATTTCCCCGAATTCATTGATGATCACTGCCGTATCTGCCATATCCGGCGCCCGCAACACATGGTTGAGCACGGTGGTTTTGCCACTACCCAGAAACCCCGTCAGAATGGTGACGGGTAATGGTGCAGAGTTTGCAGATGATTGATCGGTCATGCCGGTGCGCGTGCGTATCACAGATCGAGTTCGAGAATGTAAAGGCCGCCGCTGTGCCGATCGACGGCATAGACAATGGCATTTTCATCGACAAACACATCATTGATCTGGATGGTGGGAACGCGTGATCCTTTCGGGCCCTCTGGCACATAGGCCGCGACTTCTTTGGGTTGCAGGGGATTGGACAGATCATAAGCCCGCACGCCTGCATTGAAGAAGGTCGAGAAAATCAGCGTATCCGATCTGAACGAGGTTTCACCAGGCCGGTTTTCGTGAAGGTTATGGGAGCCGTAGCGGCCACCGGCATGGCCGTATTTTTCAAATGGTGGCATCGGCAGGGTGCTGATCGGCACAAGATTGTTCTCGTTGCGGGCATCGAGGATCCAGGTCAGCTTTGGCCAGTCCTCGCCATTGTCCTTCACGCATTCATCCGACACCACCAGCAGGTCACGGCTGAAGAGCGGCAGTACGGTATGGGTGAAGCCGGGATAGGGCGGATGCGGATTGAAACTGGAGATCACCTTGGGGCTGCCCATGTCGCTGATGTCGAGCACGAAGCCGCCGCCATCCAGATAGGCCACATAGGCGCGGTCGGGCCGTTGCGGAAACACATTGGTGTTGTGGGCGCGAAAGCCCGAGTCGATCGGCAGGCGGGTAGGCTGTGCTTCCTTGTCGCCCTGTCTTGTGCCCGGCATCCACCAGCGACCGACTTCAATCGGTTTGGAGGGATTGCCTACATCGACAATGCGATAGGCCTGGTCATCCAGCCCGTTATGCGGCATGAAATCGGCAGCGCCACCGGCAAAATGCACATAGCGGCCATCAACGAACCAGACCTGATGGACCCCGCGTGACAGCGGGCCGGAACAATCAAAGAAGCTGATCGAACGCGGCTGTTCGGGGACGCTGACATCAAACAGTTCAAAGCCCGCTGGTTGCAAACCATGCTCGAGCGTCTGATAGGCCACCGCCATGATATCGCCGCACACTTCGAGCGAGTTGGAGCGCACTTTCATATGTGGCAATTCGGTTTGCACGATGACTTTGGGATGGCGCGGATCGGTTACATCGACGCCGGTAAAGTTTTTGGGTGGTCCTTCATGTGCGAGCCACATGATGCGGCGGCCATCACGGGTTTTCTGGATCGACATGCCCTCGCCGATCCCTCCCCAGCCGTCCAGCAGGTCATGGGCGATCAGTTTCATGCCATAGGCTTCAAGTGCGGCCATTATATCCCCCCGAATATCCATTCCCGATGCCATGCGGCATGAATGATTTTAACTGTGATAGTTCTGAATAGAAATCGTCTGGCGTCCACCAAAAAAGCGGGTTCTGACCACCTATAATTGCAAGGCCGCAATGCCGCTTAGAGCGTGATCGTGGCAATTTCGGATGGATGGTCAACCAGACGATGCACGCCCGCCGCCCTCAGTTCTTCATCCGACCCATAGCCCCACCGCACGCCGATGGTGGGAACATGGATGGATTTTGCCCCGATCACATCATGTTTGCGATCGCCGATCATGACGGCCTCGTGCGAGGCAAAGCCCTTTTGCTGCTGCACATAGGGCAGCAGATCGCGTTTGTCGACGCGTGTGCCATCCAGTTCAGAGCCGTAGACATGTTCAAAAAAACGACTCAATCCGAAATGCTCGATGATGCGAACCGCAAAAATCTCCGGTTTCGAGGTCGCCACAAACATGCGCTTGCCTTCTGATTGCAAATGCTCGAGCAGTTGGGGGATGCCATCGATCAGCTCGTTTTCAAAGAGGCCCGTCACCCCGAAACGTTCACGATAGAGCCTTACCCCTTCGTCGGCCAGCGTTTCACCCACCAATGTCTGAAAACTGGCGCGCAAAGGCGGGCCGATCACCCATTCCAGATCGTCTTCGGATGGAACAGGCTGGCCCATCATCTCCAGCGCATATTGCACCGATCGGGTGATACCGGCTTTGGGATCGGTCAATGTGCCGTCAAGGTCGAAAAGGATGACCGGAGTCGATTGCATAACAAAGCCTTGCCAATTGGATGGTGCAGAAAAATCAGGCGTATCAGGCTTTTTTAAGCAAAACAATCATCCCGGTTTTTCTCATTCGTGCACAATGGACTCTCTGCCATAAAAATGACCTGACAAGCGCAGAGCTTGGCCAGGCCAGTATTGAAGCGATCTGTTCAGCTGTTGAACACTGCAAGCGGTGCTTATTTGGACCGTTTGCTGTTGGTGGTTATGTCAAAATAGAACACAGTCAGTGCAAACAAC
>CANGQA010000059.1 GCA_947455995.1 Hyphomicrobiales bacterium
CAAACAAACAACCATTCGCAACAGCGTTGAACTGTCCGGTTTGGGTGTTCATGGCGGCCAGCCGGTTCATATGATCATGCATCCCGCCAATGCCGATACCGGCATTGTATTTTTGCGTACTGGTCTGCCTGATGGCCGTGACCGGCGGATCAAGGCGAATTGGAAGTCTGTCTCTGCGACTGAATTGTGCACTGTGATCGGTGATACCCAAACCGGATCTGTTGCCACGATCGAACATCTGATGGCTGCACTCTATGCAGCAGGTCTCGACAATGTGCTGATCGAGATCGACGGTCCCGAAATGCCGATCATGGATGGATCCTCGGCGGCCTTTCTCGAAGCCATTGATGAGGCTGGCATGGTGCGTTTTTCCGCGCCGCGCCGTTATATTGAAATTCTCAAGCCTGTTCGGATCGAACAGGGGCGTGGATGGGCCGAACTTGTTCCTCATGATTCCGGTTTTCGGTTGGAGGTCGAAATCGACTTCCCGACCCCGGTGATTGGCCGCCAGAAGAAAATGATTGATCTTGATCTCAGGACATTCCGCAAGGAAATATCCCGCGCCCGCACCTTTGGTTTCATGAAGGATGTCGAGCATTTGCGCCGTGCCGGATATGCTCTGGGGGCTTCACTGGATAATACTGTTGCGCTGGGCGATGATGGTGTGCTCAATCCGGACGGAACCCGCTGGCCGGATGAATTTGTCCGCCACAAGACTCTTGATGCAATCGGTGATCTGTCTTTGGCCGGTGCGCCGATTATTGGCAAATACCGCTCCTATTGCGGTGGCCACAAAATGAATGTGTCGATCTTGCAGGCTTTGTTCGCCGATCAAGAGGCCTATCGTCTGGTTACCGCATCACAGGCCGCATCCGGTCTGGGCACATTGCCATCCTCTGCTGTGGCCTTGGCGGAAGCCTGAGACATTTGATCCTGACGAGATTGTTAAGTTGCATAAACCACAACTGGTTTTTGCACGCTTCATCATGAATAGAAGTCTGGAATCTGCCACAATTTTGCGCTAAGGTACCCCATATCAGGCGGTATGCGTACCGTGGCCCCGATCCAGAGGATGCTTCAGAGAATGACCTTGCGTTTTAAGTCCGGCTCACAGCTCCGCCTGTCATCGCGCCTTGCATTTCCGATCATTGCCGTACTGCTCGCTGTTTCGGTGGCTGGTTGCGATACGCTGTCCTCGCTTAATCCTTTTGGGGATGACGAGGCTTACAAGCCTGAAATCAAACCGGCGATTGCTGCAGAAGTCATGTATAATCAAGGGCTTGCCTTGTTGAACGAGAGTTCTTTCGACAGTGCTGCCAAGCGGTTTGCCAAAGTAGACCGTGAATATCCTTTTTCGACCTGGTCAAAAAAGGCTCTGATCATGCAGACTTTCTCGCATTACAATGCACGCAATTATGATGAAGCCGCCATTACCGGCAAACGCTTCCTGGGCCTGTATCCGGCCAGCGACGATGCTGCTTATGCCGCATACATGGTTGCCAATTCTTATTACAACCAGATACCGGATACGGCGCGTGATCAGGATCGCGCCGATAAAGCCCTTTTGGCCTTCCGCGAAGTGATCACGCGCTGGCCGAAATCCGAATATGTCGAAGACAGCCGTTACAAGATCTCCGTTGTGCAGGACCAGTTGGCCGGCCGCGAAATGGAAATTGCCCGTTTCTACCTCAAGAAGCGCAATTATACAGCTGCGATCAACCGTTTCCGCGCTGTCGTCTCTAATTACCAACGCACAAATCAGGCTGAGGAGGCCTTGGCACGGCTGGCCGAAGCCTATCTGGCTTTGGGCATCATCAACGAAGCGCAAACTGCTGCTGCCGTTCTGGGGCATAATTATCCTGATTCTGTTTGGTATAAAGATACCTATGATTTGTTGCAGACCAAGGGTCTCGAGCCTCGTGAAAGCACGGATTCTTGGATGAGCAAGGCCTTCAAAAGCGTCGGCCTGGGTTAATCCCAACCTGTAACCGTTGCGACGAGGGGTGGGCTGATGCTGGTTGAACTGTCCATCCGCGACATTGTGCTGATTGACAAATTGACGCTCGGCTTCGAAACGGGTCTTGGAGTGCTGACCGGTGAAACTGGAGCCGGTAAATCAATATTGCTGGATGCCTTTGCGCTGGCCCTTGGGGCGCGCGGCGATGGATCGCTGGTCCGGCATGGCGAAAATCAGGGTCAGGTCACAGCGGTTTTCAACGTTCCTGCCGATCATCCTAGTGTCCATCTGCTGCACGCTCATGATATTGCCTTTGAAGGCGAAATTATCTTGAGACGGGTTCAGTTTGCTGATGGTCGAACCCGTGCTCTGGTGAATGACCAAGCTGTCAGTGTCCAGGCTCTCAAGGCAATCGGTGCGACCTTGGTCGAAATTCACGGCCAGCATGATGATCGCGCTTTGACAGACCCTGCCTCACACCGCGATTTGCTGGATTCCTTTGCTCAAAACCAGTCTTTGGTCGCGGATGTTCTGGCCGCTTTTTCGACATTCCGCCGTGCGCGGGATCAACTGAGTTCGCACGAGGCCTATATTGAAAAAGTACGCAAGGAAGCCGATTTCTTGCGCCATGCGGCTGCCGAGTTGAACAGGCTCGCTCCGCAAGAAGGCGAGGAGACCGATCTGGCCAATCGCCGCCAGACCATGATGGGATCCGAAAAGATCGCCACGGAAATCAATGATGCGCTTGATGCTTTGTCGGGCGATTCATCCCCTATTCCCGTGTTGTCCTCGGTCATGCGACGGCTCGAGCGGCGCTCGCGTGACGTGCCGCAATTAATCACTCCCTCGCTGCAAGCGCTTGAACAGGCTTTGGATGCAGTGGATCGGGCCCGTCAGGCTATCGAAGAGGCGCAGCGCGCCACCGAGTTCAATCCACGTGATCTCGAACTTGTTGAAGAGCGCCTGTTTGCACTGAGGGCGGCGGGGCGCAAATATAATGTGATGGTCGATGATCTGGCCGCTCTTGCTGTCCGTTTTGATGCCGATCTGTTGGCGATTGATGCGGGCGAGGCCGATCTGGTGACCTTGCAGCGCGCTGTCAGGGACAGCGAGCAGGCCTATCTGTCAGCCTCTGAGGCCTTGTCGCAAAGCCGCCATAGGGCTGCTAAAATGCTGGAGGACGCAGTCGGTAGCGAATTGCCGCCGCTGAAGCTGGAACGGGCCCGCTTTATCGTGATGCTCGACACCGACCGCGAGCAGCGCCATGCCTCAGGCTTTGATCGGGTCGAATTCTGGGTTGAAACCAATCCGGGCACCAAGCCCGGCCCGTTGATGAAAGTGGCATCGGGTGGCGAATTGTCTCGGTTCATGTTGGCTCTGAAGGTTCGGTTGGCCGATCGTGGCTCGACACCGACACTGGTTTTTGATGAAATTGATACGGGGGTTGGTGGTGCGGTAGCCGATGCCATCGGGCAGCGTCTGGCGCGGTTGGCAGGGCGGGTGCAGGTGCTTGCTGTCACCCATGCGCCGCAAGTTGCAGCCAAAGCAGGGTGTCATTATTTGATTTCCAAGGCGATGGATCAAGGACGCGTGGCGACGCGGGTTGATCAGCTGGCGGATGAGCCACGTTGCGAGGAAATAGCGCGTATGTTGTCCGGTGCTGAAATTACGCAAGAGGCGCGTGCTGCAGCCCGGCGACTATTGACCACAGCGGCGGACGTCTGAGCATGTCAAATCCTGACAAGATACCCCCTGCGCGTGCAATGGCGGTTGAAGATCTGACCCCGTTTGAGGCTCGGTTGGAACATGGGGATCTTGCCGCAGAGATTGCCGCCCATGATGTGCGATACCACCAACAGGATGCCCCAACCATTTCGGATGGAGATTATGATCGTCTAAGACAGCGTTTGCTCGCGATTGAGGCCCATTTTCCCGAATTGCGGTCAGTCGTTGCGGTCGCTGTCGGGGCTAAGCCGTCCGAAAAATTCGCCAAAGTCAAACACAGAGTGCCTATGCTGTCGCTCGCAAACGTGTTCTCGGATGACGAAGCCGGTGATTTTCTAGACCGTATCCGCCGCTATCTTGATCTCGATCCGCAAGCTCCTGTTGCACTGACAGCGGAGCCGAAGATCGACGGTCTGTCCTGCTCCTTACGCTACGAAGACGGCAAGCTGGTTGTGGCTGCCACCCGTGGAGACGGCGAGGAGGGGGAAGACGTCACCCTCAATGTCCGCACCATCAAGGATATTCCGCAGGTGCTGGTCGGTTCCGTTCCTGCCATTCTGGAGGTGCGGGGCGAAATCTATATGCGCAAGGATGATTTTGCTGCACTGAACCAGCGGCAGGAGGCCGAGGGCAAGCCGGTTTTTGCCAATCCGCGCAATGCCGCTGCAGGCTCGTTGCGGCAGCTCGATTCCGCAATCACCGCCGACCGACCTTTGCGGTTTTTTGCCTATGCTTGGGGCGAGATCAGCGAGCCTCTGCCGTCTATGAGCCAGTCCGGCATGGTGGAGGCTTTTGGCCGTTTCGGCTTTGTCACCAATCCCCTGATGAAGCGGTGCGACACGCTGACCGATCTGCTCGCCCATTACCGAATGATCGAGGTGCAACGGTCCAGCCTGGCTTATGATATCGATGGTGTTGTCTATAAAGTCGATGATCTGGCATTGCAGAGGCGGCTCGGTTTCATTGCGCGTTCCCCGCGCTGGGCGACCGCCCATAAATTTCCGGCCGAACAGGCGACAACGAGCGTTACTGCTATTGATATTCAGGTGGGCCGCACCGGTGTGCTGACCCCGGTGGCGCGTCTCGAACCCGTCACGGTCGGCGGTGTGGTGGTCTCGAACGCCACCTTGCACAATGAGGAAGAGATCGCCCGCAAGGATGTCCGCATCTGCGATACAGTGGTTGTGCAACGTGCGGGCGATGTGATCCCGCAAGTCGTTTCGGTGGTGCTGGAGCAGCGTAAGGCCGACAGCATCGCTTATGATTTCCCGAAAACCTGTCCGGTTTGCGGATCGCATGCCGTGCGAGAGGCCGATGCGGCAGGCAAAGAGGATAAAGCCCGCCGTTGCACAGGCGGTCTGGTCTGTCCGGCACAGGCTGTCGAACGCCTCAGGCACTTTGTTGCGCGCGATGCGATGGATATTAAAGGTTTTGGTGAACGGCAAATCGAAGCCTTTTATCGCGACGGTCTGGTCACGCGACCGCAGGATATTTTCACACTCGAGACGCGTGACACCGGCTCGCTTAAAAAACTCAAAAATCGAGAGGGTTGGGGCGAGACCTCGGTGCGCAATCTTTTCGCAGCCATTGCGGCGCGGCGTAATGTGACCCTCCACCGGTTCATCTTCGCTCTCGGAATCCGTCATGTCGGCGAATCCACTGCGAAATTGCTGGCCCGCCATTTCGGAACACTCGACGCCTTGCGCGAGACTGCCCTTGCAGCCCGCGAGCCTGACAGCGAGGCCCGCAAGACTTTGACGGCGATTGACGGGATAGGGCCGGTGATGGCCGAAGCATTGGTCGATTTTTTCACCGAAGAGCATAACAGCCAGGCCGTAGCGGAGTTGCTGACATATTTGACCTTGCAGCCGCCTGAAGTCGTGGCCAGCCAGTCGCCTGTTTCAGGTAAAACACTCGTTTTTACCGGGGCTTTGGAACGGATGAGCCGTGACGAGGCCAAGTCGATGGCTGAACGGTTAGGGGCAAAAGTCTCCGGTTCGGTCTCCAAAAAGACCGACCTGGTGGTCGCAGGCCCCGGTGCAGGGTCCAAACTGGCGGATGCCCGCAAACACGGGGTCGAGGTGATCACTGAAGACGAGTGGTTCACACTGATCGGCTGAATGAAGCCGGTCAGATCGCTTTGGTGGCGTTTTGCAACCAGATCTTGGTATCCCCATCCAGACGCGGCGACAATTTATCCCAAACCTGTTGGTGATAGGCATTGAGCCATTGGGTTTCTTCTGCGCCCAGCACATTTCTCTTGATGGGGCGGGTATCAATCGGGGCGAAGGTGATGGTCTCGAAGCCGAGCATCGGGCGCTCTGCGCCGGCAATGGTGCGTGGTTCGACAACAATCAGATTTTCAATCCGGATGCCAAAGGCGCCGACGCGGTAATAGCCCGGCTCGTCCGACAGGATCATGCCAACGTCAAGCGGAGTGGTGCCGATTTTGGCAATGCGTTGCGGACCCTCATGCACAGAAAGATAACTGCCGACTCCGTGTCCGGTTCCGTGGTCGAAATCCGTCCCGATCTGCCATAACGCATGGCGGGCAAAGGCATCGATCTGAGCCCCGGAGGTGCCTTTGGGAAAGACCGCGCGTGCAATGGCAATCATCCCTTTGAGGACGCGGCTGTAGCGGTCTGCCATTTCGTCGCTAACACTGCCGATGGCAATGGTGCGGGTGATGTCGGTGGTACCGTCACGATATTGCCCACCCGAATCGATCAGATAGAAGCCCTCAGCGATGGGACGGTTGGTCTGGTGCGAGACGCGGTAATGGGGCAGGGCCGCATTGGGACCAGCCGCCGAGATCGACGGAAATGAAACATCCACCAACGCGCCTGACGCCAGACGGAAGCGTTCGAGTGCCTCGGCCGCGCTGATTTCGGTTTCGGTCCCTTTTGGGCCGTGCTGGTCGAGCCAGTGCAGAAATTGCACCATCGCGACGCCGTCACGCAAATGCGCCTCGCGCGTTCCCGCCAGTTCTGTCGGGTTTTTGGCGGCTTTCATGAGAGAAACAGGATCGGGGCCACTCGAGATTTTACCGCCTGCCTGCTCGATAAGGCTGATCAACCGCATAGGCGCCGTCGCTTGATCGACACGGATGGTCTTGCCGCCTGCACTCAACCGTTCCAGCACCGCATCAAGCGTGTCGGGATGGGCTATATCGGCGATTTGGCTCAAGCTATCTGCAACGCTGTTGGATAATTTGCGGCCATCAAGCAGCAATACCGGACGACCTTCGAGCGGAATAACCGCACGACCGAGCGGCAGTGGGATATGGGAGACATCGCCACCGCGGATATTGAAAATCCATGCCAGATTATGCGGATCGCTGACAAGCAGGGCATCGGCCTTGAAGGCGGCCAGCTTGGTGGTGATGCGGGTCAGCTTGTGGGTCGTGTCCTCGCCCGCATGCGCCTGATCATGAAGCACCACGGGCGCCAAAGGCGCTGCGGGTCGATCGTGCCAAACGGCATCAACTGGATTGGACAATACCGCCACCAGCGATGCACCAGCCTGCGTGACCGCTGTGCGCAACCGCGAAATGCCATCCAGAGTGTGCAGATTGGGATCAAAACCGATCCTGTCACCGGCATTCAGGCGTTCTTCAAGCCATAATTCGGGTGGGTGTTCGATCAGATGTTGGGGGGCGAAGGCCTCTCCATCCACCTGTTCGCGCACCTGCACCGTATAGCGGCCATCGACGAAAATAGCTGCATCGCTTTGCAGCACCACAGCGATGCCCCAGGATCCGGAAAATCCCGTCAGCCATGCCAGACGTTCAGCACAAGGCGGCACATACTCACTTTGATAGTCATCGGTGCGCGGAATGATGAATCCGGTCAATCCCTGATGGGTCAATTCCTGCCGCAGCGACTGCAAGCGCAATTTGCCCTGTGTCCCGTCGGTCTTGCTGTCAAATTGCTGAAACCGCGCCATAGTCCATCCCGCTTTTACTGGTCAGTGTTGCCGGCGTGCTGCCGCTCCGCCTTGCTTGAGATGCAAACAGGCCCAACCTTCAAGATTGATACGGCCCAATAAATGCCAACCTTGCGCCCTATAGGCTGACAGTACCCCCGGGACATCGCGGTCAAGCAATCCTGAAAGGATAATGTCACCACCTCTGGCGGCCACCGAGGCAATATGGGGGGCAAGCCTGATCAAGGGGCGGGCCAGAATATTGGCGAAAACCAGATCATAGCCATAGGGCCGGTTCAGAGCCGGATGGCCGATCCCTTTGGCAACCACCGGATGCACCAGAGTGCCAACATGGTTCAGCCGGGCATTGGAGGCCGCCGCTTCAACTGCTATCGGATCAATATCGCCACAGGCGACCGGGCGATGTAGTGCACGGGCGGCGGCAATGGCCAGAACGCCTGTACCGGTGCCGACATCCAGCACGTGGTGGGGGCGACGCTGCTTGAGAATATGGTCCAGCATCAACAAACAGCCCCGCGTGGTGCCATGATGACCGGTGCCGAAGGCAAGGGCCGCTTCAATCTCGATGCCGATTGTGTTCAGCGGCACGCGGGAGCGGTCATGACTGCCATGAATCACAAAGCGTCCTGCTTCGACCATGCTTAACCCATCGAGCGAAGCCTTCACCCAGTCTTTTTCAGCCAGAATTTCAAAATAAACCGCAGTGGCAGCCTCTTTACCCGCTGCGATCTCGACAAGGCCACGCATGGCTTGTTCGTCCGGTTGGCGGGCAAAATAGACTTCGACCTCCCAAGCCAGGGTCACTTCGTTTTCAAAAGCTGCGGAAGCTGTTTCCGAAGGATCAAACGTCTCGACAATCAGATCCGCAACGCGTCTTGCAGTGCGCTCGTCACTGATAAGACGCATCACATGGGTGGGATTTTGGGGGTGCAAACCTTCAAGCATACCGTTATCTTAGCGTTTTCATGCCGATCTGTCACGGGGGGATCAGACGCTTATTATGCCCGGCAACGGAAGATAAGGCTGATCGGCGATTGCGGAATCAAGCCAACGCGTTGGACCGGCACCGGCAGGCTTTGACGTGCACGATACTGCACAGACAACTGGTTCAACAGAGCCAGCAAGACCAGACGCGTTGCCTGCATCATATAGCCGAAGCCGATACAGGTCTGTTCGCCGCCACCAAACGGCAAGAATGTGTAAGGCGCAATCATGCGGCGGGCATCGCCTAGAAATCGGTCGGGAATGAAACTGTGGGGATCATGCCAAAGCGCGCTATGGCGGTGCAGCACCCAAGGGGCAATCAGCACGGTGCTGCCCTTGGTGATTGCAAGGTCATGATTAAGATCATCCTGAAGCACTGTACGACGCATCACGGGAACAGGAGGATACAGCCGCAAGGTTTCGTTGATCACGGCTTTGATTGTATGGGCGTCCTCGATCTTGCCGCTCAAAGGGGCCGTATCGGCATAGATCGCACGGGCCTCATTGGCGCAAATCTGCTGTATGTCTGGCGCACAAGCCAGCATCGCCAAAGCCCAGACCAAAGTGCGATGACTGGTCGCATAGCAGGTCGATAAAATCGCGATGACCATGTTGGTGATCTGCTCGTCATGGCGATTGTCGTTTGGATGCACGCGAAATGCACTGATCAGAGCGCTGATCAGATCAGGAGTTTTACTCTGCGTGGCCGCGTCAGGCATCGCGCGCCGTGAGGCGACGAGTGCGTAAACAGCCTCGACTAATCTGGTTCGGGGACCTTGATTGATCCTTGCGCCGAGCCCGGACAACCAATTCGGTAGGGCAAGATATTTCAAAGCATCCAGTATGCCCGTGGTTTTAAGTGACGCATCCAGAGCGGACAAGACGATCCGGCTCTTGGTTTCGGGCACTTGTGTCAACAGCGTACTTTGGATCATCCGGTTGATCACATCTCTGATCATCGGGTCGATCAGCATTTCCCCTTCGAGCGGACTGGCCGAGAGTTTGTCTGCCAGCAGGCTGGCTTCTGTTTCCATCGTGGCAAAGAAACTGTTCAGAGCCTGCGATGAGAATTGTGACATGGACTGCATCAGCGGTTGATTGGCCGCCATGCCGTCCGACAGATTTAAATCATGGCAATGCATGCTGCCCGGGAAGATTCCGTAACGTCCGGCCTTGTTTTCCAGCACATGCCTGATCATTTCGGGGTGGGCCAGCGCGACTTCGATCAGCGGGGCTTTTCCGGACTGTTTCGTTTGTATGACATACGGTTGGGTAAAATGGGGAAGATTCCAAACCAGCAGCGGGTTGTGCGCGGTCTTGATGCGGGATTGGAAAGAGGTTTTCTGATCGGATCCCGTATTCGGGATCGGCGGTGTTAGCCAGCCCTTCGTTGTCCACATCTTGCCACCTTCTGGGGTGGGGGGCATTTGATCAATCTGAGACATGGACAAGGGCATCCCATACTGAACACTTTGATCGGAACAAGCTTTTTGAAAGGGCTGATCCAATGAATTCCACCTGCAAAAAGATTCATTTCTAGAAAAGTCTAAAACATGCGAAATGGCTACGTTGTGAGAACGGACGGCAAAGCATTATTGATAGGCCTAGCAAACACCAATTTGGATTTATGTTATCTGGACGAACCCTCAACCTCTCGCGCAGAAGATGGCGAGATTGCCAGGGTTTCGTATTTTGAAAACGCAGCAGCTGGCTCTTGGTGGTGCAGGCTGGCAGACCAGCGACTTGCGAAAACGCGTTCACGCGGATGGGATCGGCTGGCAAAGGGAACTTCAACCCAATCGATCGCAAATGTCGCCGCAAAAAACGGCAACCATCCAATAGCAGGAAATGATCCTCACTATTTGTCAACCTAACGGCTGAACCGGAAAAAGCACCTGCCAATTCTGACAGGTATTGCATTATTTTTATTTAAAGATGAAAAAACAAATGCAGTGGCGGCAGGCCCCTGCTGACTCATATGGCTTTAACAAAACTTTCAAGCACCATTTTCCGGCCAGCTTTATCGAAATTAATGGTCAGCTTATTGCCATCAACGCTGTCGACCGTGCCATTGCCAAATTTCACATGAAAAATCCGGTTGCCGAGCGCAAAACCCGATGTCGGCCCGCCCGAACGCGACACCACTTCGCCGTCAATCTGTGCAGGCTGGGACATTCTGGGTGCGGACTGGCCGGAACGGGCTTGTGTTGCATGATAGGCGGAACCGCCGCCATAGCTGCCGGTCTGTCGGGATGTTTGTCCCGATGATTGGGCGCGTTGCCAACCTGGCGTTGAATAAGCCGATTGGAAACTGCCCATCTTGTCAAAGCGCGAGGAGCCATAAGAGCCGTAACCCGCCGGTGCTTCGGCAATTTCGACATGGGCTTCGGGAAGGTCGTCAATGAAACGGCTGGGAACTGTGGCGTTCCACATGCCGTGCAAGCGACGATTTGTAGCGAAAAACAATTTAGCGCGCCGCCTGGCGCGTGTCAGGCCGACATAGGCCAGTCTGCGTTCCTCCTCCAGTCCGGCCTTGCCGCTTTCATCCAGCGCACGCTGGTTGGGAAACAGAGCCTCTTCCCAGCCGGGCAGAAAGACCGTCTCGAATTCAAGCCCTTTGGCGCCGTGCAGCGTCATGATGGAGACCCGATCGCCTGTCGAGGATTCGCTGGCTTCCATCACCAGTGATACATGTTCCAGAAAGGCATGCAGATCGGGGAATTCTTCGAGCGAGCGAACCAGTTCCTTGAGGTTTTCCAGCCGTCCTGCCGCCTCGGGTGTCCGCTCCTTTTGCCACATGTCGGTATAGCCGGATTCTTCAAGAACCATCTCGGCCAATTCATTGTGTTTCATCGTGTCGATCAGGCTTGACCAACGGGCAAAACAGCTTGTCAGTTCGCGCAAGGTGCTGCGCGGCTTGGGCTTTAATTCGTCGGTCTCGATCAATTGCCGGACCGCTTCCATCATTGGCAGACGGTTCGCACGGGCATAGACATGCACCTGTTCGATCGTGGCATCACCCAAACCGCGTTTCGGAACATTCACGATCCGCTCGAAGGCAAGATCATGGGTCGGGTTGGCGACACAGCGCAAATAGGCCAGTGCATCGCGGATTTCGGCACGCTCGTAAAAGCGCGGGCCGCCAATCACCCGATAGGGCAGGCCAAGCGTGACGAAACGGTCTTCGATTTCACGCATTTGAGCGGAAATGCGCACCAGAACCGCCATTTCCGACAGGCTATGGCCTTTATGCTGGAGGGCTTCAATTTCCTCGCCGATCAGCCGCGCTTCTTCCTCGGAGTCCCAAGCACCTGTGATGGTGACCTTTTCACCCGCCTCGTCATCGGTAAAAAGGGTTTTGCCGAGCCGCCCCTCGTTATGGGCAATCAAATGCGACGCCGCACCCAGAATATGGCCGGTCGAACGGTAATTGCGCTCAAGCCGGATCACGGTGGCACCGGGGAAATCATGCTCGAAACGAAGGATGTTGTCGACTTCGGCCCCGCGCCAGCCATAGATGGATTGGTCGTCATCTCCCACGCAGGCCACATTGCGGCGGCCTTGTGCCAGCAGGCGCAGCCACAGATATTGGGCGACATTGGTATCTTGATACTCGTCCACAAGCATATAGCGGAAGCGTTCCTGATAACTGACCAGCACATCGGGGTTTTCGCGGAACAAACGCAGATTTTCGAGCAGCAAATCGCCGAAATCGGCGGCGTTAAGATCTTTTAGCCGTTGTTGATAGGCCGCATAGAGCTTGCCGCCGCGTCCATTGGCAAAGGCTGCTGCCTCTCCTGCCGAGACTTTGTCCGGTGTCAGGCCGCGGTTTTTCCAGCCGTCGATCATCGAGGCCAGTGCGCGGGCGGGCCAACGTTTTTCATCGATGTCATCGGCCTGAATGACCTGCTTCATCAACCTGATCTGGTCGTCGGTATCAAGAATGGTAAAGTCGGAGCGCAGGCCGACGAGTTCGGCGTGACGGCGCAGGATTTTTGTCCCGATGGCATGGAACGTCCCCAGCCACGGCATGCCTTCGCCGACAGAACCAAGCAGGTGTCCTATCCGCTCTTTCATCTCCCGTGCTGCTTTGTTGGTAAAGGTCACTGCCAGAATATCGCCGGGTCGTGCCAGTCCTGTGGCAATCAGATGGGCGATACGGGTGGTGAGTACCCGCGTTTTGCCGGTGCCCGCGCCGGCCAGCACAAGCACAGGACCGTCCGTGACTTCCACAGCGCGGCGTTGCTCGGCATTCAGCCCGTCGAGATAGGGAGCGGCACCGGCCACCGAGGCGCGGGCCCGCTCAGCCAGACCACCGGGGCGCGGTGCGGGGGCGTCAAGATCAATCAAAGGGTTAAAAGGACCAGACACAGAACCAGACTTGATGAGAACATTTCACGAATCTGCACGCAAGATGCGGCAGAAACGCCGCTTTGTCGATCACGAAAATACCAATGAGACCAGAATATCCGTGAAGCTCTGCTCGAAAGCGTACTTACGGGCTTTCGAGCTGCCCCATCAGTGGATATTGGGTCTGCCACTTGCCTTATGGGGAGGGATGCCCATCACCCGCCCCAGTTGCTCGGGCTTGGGCAGGGCTGAATGGGCCGCTTTCATCACTTGCAAATTGGTCAGGATATCGGGGGGGAAGGGGCAGACCTTGCGGTCGTTCATATCCACATGAAGCGACAGATTTTCGGAGGTGGCCGACAGCCACCCTTCTTCGGCATGGCGTAATTCGCACCAGTAATGGATGCGCTTCTCGTCATAATCCAGGAGCTGTAGAGTGGTGCGTACCGGCATGTTGACCAGCAGTTCCCGTTTGAATTGCACATGGGTTTCGGCCATGAAAATCGAGCCGTTGCGCTGGCTCTGATAGTCGGAGCCAATGCCAAGCATCAATAGGCTTTCATCAATCGCCCGATCCATCACATGATGATACCAGGCCATGTTGAGATGACCGTTGTTGTCAATCCAGGCCGGTTCGATCCGCATGACGGAGGAGACGAAAGGCGCGAAAAAAAAGACATGGCCGGGTGCTGTGGTCGGCACGATCATTCCCTTTTCTGAAACATCCCCACCTCAGTTGTGCCGATTGTCCGGTTTTCCCTTGCCGGGGAGCGCGGACAGGCGCAGAATTTAAAGAGGAGATCTACTGGCGAATTTTGCCAGTATCATGCGGGAATGTTTAACAGTTTGTTCAAATCGGGCCGTCAAAATAAAAACTCCGGCTGAAGCGTGCCTATGGCTGCCCACCGGATCAGCGTCTTGGAAATCAGAAAGTTCAGTTACGATGTCACACCCAACCGATCCGTTAACCTGTGCCCGTCCTTCTGTCGCGACTGTCGAAACGGTGGTGGCTGCTCTGTCTGAACGTTTTGGCAGCCGTGCTGCAACCGGTCAGGCCGTGCGCGAACAGCATGGCCATACCCGCACCTATCTGGTCACTCAGGCTCCCGATATCGTGGTTTGGCCCCAAACAACCGAGGAAGTGGCAGAAATCGTGACGCTCTGTGCTGCCCACCGCATGCCGATCATTCCCTTCGGCACCGGTACGTCACTGGAGGGGCACGTCAATGCGCCGATTGGCGGCGTTTGCATTGATCTGAGCCAGATGAATACGATTTTGGCTATTCACACCGAAGACCTCGATTGCGTTGTCGGTCCGGGTGTGACGCGTAAAATGCTCAACGAGACCCTGCGCGATCAGGGCTTGTTTTTCCCGATTGATCCCGGTGCCGATGCCTCCATCGGTGGCATGGTGGCCACCCGTGCATCGGGGACCAATGCGGTGCGTTACGGCACGATGAAGGATAATGTCCTGTCGCTGACCGTGGTGACGCCCGATGGCCGGATTGTCAAAACCGGCTCGCGCGCCAAAAAATCCTCCGCAGGCTATGATCTCACCCGTCTCTTTATCGGTTCAGAAGGGACATTGGGGATCATTACCGAGATCACTTTGAAGCTTTACGGGATTCCCGAGGCAATTTCGGGCGGAATTTGTTCTTTCCCCAGCGTCAAAGCAGCCTGTGATGCCGTGATCCTGACAATTCAGAGCGGAATCCCTGTGGCGCGCATCGAATTGGCCGATCAGTTGCAGGTCAAGGCCTTCAACCTCTATTCCAAACTTGGTCTGCCCGAAACACCTGTGCTGTTTGTCGAGTTTCACGGCACCGAAAACGGGGTCAAGGAGCAGGCAGAACAATTTGGCGATATTGTTGCAGAATTTGGTGGTGGCCCCTTCCAGTGGACGGCCAAGCCGGAAGAGCGCACCAAATTGTGGCAGGCGCGCCATGATGCCTATTGGGCCTCCTTTACTTTACGCCCCGGGGCGCAAACGGTGGCCACCGATGTCTGTGTTCCGATTTCGCGGCTGGCCGAATGTGTTGAGGCCACGCAGGTCGATATTGCCGAAACCGGTATTCCCGCCCCAATTGTCGGCCATGTCGGGGATGGGAATTTCCATCTCGGCCTGCTGTTTTTTCCTGATGACGAGGCCGAAATGGCTAAGGTCAAGCCGTTCCTCGAACGGTTGGTCAAGCGGGCCCTGGCGATGGAGGGCACCTGCACAGGCGAGCATGGGGTGGGGCAGCACAAGGTAAAATATATGGGGATGGAACATTCCGATGCTGCGCTCGATATCATGCGTGGTATCAAGGGTGTGATTGATCCCTTGGGCATCATGAATCCGGGTAAGGTGCTGCCGGCTGCCTGAGGCGGGGCATCAAATGAGCAGGAGCCGTTGATTGCGTGATATTCTGACAGCCTTTGCTGCGGCAATGATCGTGCTGATTCTGGCGGCACTTGTCGGGCCAATGATGGTTGACTGGAGCGCCCAGCGGCTACTGGTCGAACGCGAATTGTCTGCCGTGTTGGGCCAGCGCGTGAGGGTTTCGGGTGCCATTGATGTGCGTTTGCTGCCCACGCCTGTTCTGGATCTCAAAGGCGTCAGTTTCGGCGAACTGGCCGATAATCCCGTGTTTTCTGCCGATGGGTTGACCCTGGAAATTTCTCCGGCTTCAATGCTCAAAGGCGAGGTGCAGATCATTGATGCGCGGCTTGAGGCCGGGCGGTTCGATTTGCGCTATGACAAGCAGGGCGGTTTAAGCCTGAAGGGTGGTTCTGGTGCCCTCTCCTTGGCCCCAATTGCTGCTCATCGTCCGGTGGCTGTCGAGCATTTCGCTATTACCCGTTCGACCTTGCTGGTTGATGATGGCGTGGGTGGGGCCGGTTTTATTCTGACAGGGTTAGAACTGGATGTGCAGGCCGCCACTTTGGCAGGGCCCTGGCGGATCAGCGGGCGGGGTGCGCTCGATGGGCATCCGGTTGATCTGCGGCTGGCCACCTCCTCGCCAGAATCGGATGGATCTGTGCGTCTGGGCTTCTCGATTGCCGAGGAGCGCGGCCGATCGATGAGCTTTGACGGGCGTTACTGGTCCCAACTCAACAAATTTGACGGGCAACTGACCTTGGGTGGCCGTTACAACCTGCAAAATGTCGGGGGCATCGAAACACGGCAATGGACCGCCACAAGCCATATGGTCGGGGTTGGGCGGCATTTCGATTTTGACGGGTTGGAGATCGATGGCGGCGCCGATACAGGGCTGAAGGCCAATGGCACGGGCGTATTCGATCTGACAGGCCAGCCGCTGTTGCAGCTGGATTTGAGCAGCCGTGCGCTTGATATGGATTTCCCGGTGGCGGGCAAAGAGGGCGGGGCGCGGCTTCCCGATATTGTTGAGGCTTGGCTGGGCGCATTTCAGTCGGCAAACGGGGCAGGGCGCACTGTCAATCCTGTGACAACCCGGTTGCGTTACCAGACACAAAGCCTGACCCTGGGCTCTGAAAACCTGCGCGATCTGGTCTTGGCCCTCGATATAGGCCCGCGTGGCGGCAAGCTCACCGAATTGAATGTCATTCTGCCTGGCCGCAGTCAGTTGTCGGCCAAAGGCGATATCGGCAGTTTTAGCGATTTGCGCTTCTCCGGTCCGTTGCAATGGCAGGTTGATGATCCCACCCGCTTTGCACAATGGTTTTCAGGCCGATCCGCAGGGAGCAAACAAGAGGGTGTAACGGGCAAGGAGGCAGCAGCGTTCCGGCCTTTGGGCTCCTTGCGCAAAATCCAGTTCGATGGCGAAGTCACGCTGGAATCCGGGGTTTTTGCCAGTCGCATCAAAATGCTGACCCTTGATCAATCAAGTATGGCGGGGTTTGTCAGGTTTACTCCCGGTGATGGCATTCAGAGGCCGCGTCTGGAGGCCCAGATTGCTTCGGAGCGTCTCACGGTTGATGATCTGCCGGATCTCTCGCCGCTCTCGATGGCTCTGGGTTCCAGCGATCTTGTGCTGGCGATCGAGGCGCGCGCCATCCGGGTGGGGGGTGAAACTGCCACGGGTCGTTTGACGGCCAGTATTTTTGGTGATGCCAACGGTTTTAGGGTGGATCGGCTCGATTATAATGACGGCAACGAAACCCGCATGACGGGCGGTGGCCGTTTGTCGGAGGAGGGAGGGACACTGTCCCTGCACATCGAAGCCCGCAGACTGAGGATGCTGGCCGCCCTGTTCGGTCGCTTCATGCCAGCCGATCTATCGAATGCCGTATTGCGGCGGGCGGATGAATGGGTGCCGTTGTCGCTTGATCTGACTATTGACCAATCCGCTTCGCGCGGTGCGCGCCAGCGTTTGAGCCTGTCGGGTCGTGCGGCCGGAACCCAAATCGCGATGACCGGTGATATGCCTGCTGCAAAAGGGTTTTCAGGCTTCAAGGGTACGGTGTCGCTCGATCATTCGTCCTTCCCGGTCTTGTTGCGCCAACTTGGTCTGGCTGTTCCGGTGCTGGTGGCACCTGAAACGGGACGGATTGCCGCTGAAATTGATCTGGCCTCATCCCGCTATGCCGTACGCTTCCTGATGCCCAATGTGATACTTGCCGCCGATCTCAACCGGCAAAATGGGGAATTGGCAGGAAAAATGACCTTGAAAGGTGCCGATCTGGCGCCTTTGGTGCAATCTTTAGGACTGTCGGGGCAGTCGCGCAGGCCTTGGCCGGTTGATCTTTCGGGACCGATCCGGCTCAGCGAGGGACGCTTCGGCTTCGGCCCGGTTGCGGGTTCGGTCGCCGGTGCGGCTCTGGGTGGTGATATCGCCATCCTGACCGAGGACAATCGCGTCGAAGGCACGTTGATCCTGGATAGACTGTCATTGGCTGATGTTCTGCCTTTGGCATTGGGACCAATCCTGCCGCCGAATCCCGGATCACTCTGGTCGAGTGCGCGCTTTGCGGCCGCACCCAATGCTGCGGTTGAGAGTGCGATCGGGCTTCAGCTCAAATCCTTCGATTTCGGTGCGGGGGTCGAGGCCACGAATGTCATGCTGCGGCTGACCCGGGACAATGACTATTTCGGCCTTGCACTCGAAAAGGCCAGTATGGCCGACGGTCAGGCCAACGGAATGTTGCGCCTGAAACGTGAGGGAGGCCGCGTGGGGATGACCGCGCATCTCACCTTGCAGAACAGCGATTGGACCGGGCTTGCGGGCAGTGAAAGCGGCCTTGCGGGACGGGTCGATCTCGATCTCGATCTGGGTGCGGCGGGTGATAGCATTGCCGATCTGGTCAGCCATAACAGTGGTGGTGGCAAGCTGGTTTGGCGTGACGGACGCATTGCTGCGCTTGAACCGGAGGCCGTGCTGCGGGTGATTGCTGCCAATCAGGCAATTCCCGAGCCGATGAAATTGAAGGCCGAGCTCTTGGACGAGCTAAAGTCCGGGCCTTTCCGCTTCAAGCAGGCCGAAGCCCCGTTGACCGTGACCGATGGTGTGGTGCGGCTGTCGTTGATCAATATGGCAGGACCGGCTAACGAGGGCAGCGCCGTGTCGACCCTGCAGGCCAGCGGGCAATTCGATTTGCGCAATCCGCAATGGGAGGCGAAGGCCAGCCTACTCGTTCCCGCTCCCAAAGGCTGGAAGGGGCCTGCCCCCGAATTGCTGGTCCAGCATCGTCAGTCTGTTGGGGCAGGGATCGAGCGCGATATCAATATTTCAGCAATTTTCGCTGCTTTGACCATGCGTGCAGTGGATGCCGAAGCTGAAAAACTGATCGAAGCCCCAAAAAAACAATAGAACAGTGTCAGATTGTTTCAGAGTTTGTCTGTTGATCGCGATAGAAGGTGAGTACCGTCAAACGCAGGGCCGATGACAGATTTGAACTGGTCCGCTTGCTGTCGATATCGGCAACAAGAGCCGCCAGACTCATTCCGCGCTTCACGGAAATGGCTTTCAGCCCCTCCCAGAATTCCGGTTCCAGGGAGACACTGGTGCTGTGCCCGGCTATCACAATGGAGCGTTTGCTGATGCCGCTCATGCGGGATCTGATGGGGTGTTGGTGTCATCGCGTAAATGCGCGTCCAACTTGGATTTATCTTGAAGGGCGCGGGTTTTTTCCAGTATCCGCTGGGCTTTTGTGCGGCCAAAAGCGGCACGGTTGACCTCGGCCTGTCTGGCTTGCGTGTCGCGGGCTTTGTCCCGTTTGAATTTGCGAAGATTGATGACTTCGGCTGTCATGCCAAGCACCCTTCAGGGATCAGGTTTTTTTGCGGAAGGCGTCAAGGCTGACAACGGCCGCGGTACGATCAACATCATCGTCTTTATGCGGGCTGTGGGACATACCATCTTTGGATGGGCCGTGGAGCGTATCCTCGTCATTGTCGGGCTCGCTGTCCATCGCCATTTCGAATTTGAGGCCGAAATCCACCGATGGATCCCAAAAACCGGTCAAGGCATCGAAGGGCACATAGAGCCGCTCGGGAACACCGCCGAAGGACAGGCCAACCTCGAAAAAATCATCCCCGACGCGCATATCCCAAAACTGGTGCTGCAAGGCGATGGTGATTTCCTCGGGATGTTTTGCCCGCACATGATCAGCGATCTTGACGCCCGGCATATCGGTGCGGAAGGTGATAAAAAAATGGTGGTTGCCCGGAAGGCCATTTTGGGCCGCATCGGTCAGCACTGTCTTGACCACGGAACGCAAGGCATCCTGCACAAGCAGGTCGTAGCGGATTAGGTCGTTGATGTTTTCATCATTGGTCATGGTCAAGCACTATACTGAGTCGCATGCAAATGTGGAGAGGGGCTTGTTATTAACAAGCATGAATCAGGCAGGTTTTGTCATTGCTGGCATTTTAAACACTTGTCAGCCTGTCGGTAACTGA